>CAMATI010000041.1 GCA_945861095.1 Asaia bogorensis
ACCCGGACCTCTCAACGTCCGGGTAGGCCCCCATCCTGAAGGCAACAAACGAATCGCATTCCAAAGGCCGCGCCTTTGGTGGGGTCCAGGGGCAAAGCCCCGGTCGGGGTCCCCAAGGGCTGTTGGGGCGGAAGCTCCGCTCTAATCCCCCGTTGCCGACAACGCCACCCTCCCCCACACTGACAATCACCGACATCAAGGAAGGAACGACAATGGAAGTCCGCCTAGACGGCCGTACCGCGATCATCACTGGGTCCAGCAAGGGCCTAGGTTTCGCCATGGCCAAGGAATTCGCCGCATCCGGCGCCAATGTGGCCATCCTGGCGCGCAGCCCCGACAGCCTGGCGGAAGCAAAGGTCAGCGCATCCGAAGGCGCATCAGGTCGGGTGGAAGCGTTCCAGTGCGACGTCTCCAAGGCCGCCGATATCGAGAAGACCGTCGCCGCCGTCATCGCCACTTTCGGCAAGGTCGATATCCTGATCAACAATGCCGGCCTGTCCCGCGCGATGCCGTCGGACCAGATCACCGATGATATCTGGCAGGAAGACCTCGACCTGAAGCTGTTCGCCGCCATCCGCCTCACCCGACTCGTCTGGCCGGGCATGAAGGAGCGGAAATGGGGCCGCATCATCAACGTGCTGAACACCGGGGCCAAGGCGCCGCGGGCGAACGGCGCGCCGACCGCGGTGTCTCGCGCGGCCGGCATGGCGCTGATGAAGGTGCTGTCGAATGAGGGTGCGCCGCACGGCATCCTGGTCAACGGCATGCTGGTCGGCCAGATCGTCTCCGACCAGATCGCTCGCCGCTACAAGGAAGTCGGTGCCAACACGTCGTTCGAGGAATTCGTCGCCAAGGCCGGTGCCGGCATTCCAATCGGCCGCATGGGCAAGGCCGAGGAGTTCGCCGCTATGGCGTGCTTCCTGTGCTCCGATCATGCCGGCTTCACCACTGGCACGGCGATCAACATGGACGGTGGCGCGACGCCGGTTGTCTGAGACCAAATGGCCGAAGCAACGACCCACCATCGGGGCAACACCTTCATGGCGGTCGCGAGGCCGCCACCCGCGACTTCCCCGGGTGCAGCCCTCGTCATGCCGGCCTACGCCGGCATGACGAGGAGGAACTGACCGAAAGTCGACCGTTCCGCCGGCTGGAATGAGTTCATCACCCCAACCGGACGCCACCCCGCATGCGGGGTGGTCGGCGTTCTGATGCAATTGCTACGCTGCCAGGCCTCATTAGAGGCGCTATACAGGCCTGACCGACGACGAACAGGATGGACGCATGACCAAGATCACCCCGGTGGCGACCTTCGATTGCGTCGTGTTCGGCGCGACCGGAGACTTGACCCTGCGGAAGCTCCTGCCGGCACTGTATCACTGCTTCCGCGACGGCCAGATGCCGGAAAATGCACGCGTGATCGGCGCCGCTCGTTCCCATCTGACCGCCGATGACTACCGCCAACGGGCCGGCGCGGCGCTGGAACAGCATGTCTCGCCCGGCGATCTGGACGCCGACGTGGTGCGCCGCTTCGTGGGCGTTCTGGACTATACCCCGATCGATGTGACCGCGCCGGATGCGGATTGGACGTCGCTGTTGTCCCGGTTGGATCCGGACCGGGTGCGGGTCTTCTACCTTGCGACCTCGCCCGACCTGTATGGTCCGATCTGCCGGGGCCTCGGGGCGGCCGGCCTGAACACACCGCAATCGCGCGTCGTCCTGGAAAAGCCGATCGGCCACGACCTGCCCTCGGCCCAGGCCATCATCCGCGACGTGGCGGACGTCTTCGCCGAGGCCCAGACCTTCCGCATCGACCATTTCCTGGGCAAGGAAACGGTGCAGAACCTGATGGCGCTGCGCTTCGCCAACACGATCTTCGAGCGGCTGTGGACCTCCGACGTCATCGACCACGTGCAGATCACGGTCGCGGAAACGGTGGGCCTGGAAGGCCGCGGTGGCTACTTCGACAAGGCCGGCGTGCTGCGGGACATGGTGCAGAACCATCTGCTGCAACTGCTGTGCCTGATTGCGATGGAACCGCCGGTGTCCTTGGACGCCGACCGGGTGCGCGATGAGAAATTGAAGGTGCTGCGCGCCCTGCGTCCGATCGCCACCCATGAAATCCCCAGCCTGACCGTGCGCGGCCAATACGCCCATGGCGCGATCGATGGCAGGCCCGTTCCGGGATACCTGAAAGACCTGGGCGCCGGCACGAGCAGCGCCACGGAAACCTTCGTCGCGCTGAAGGCCGAAATCCGCACCTGGCGCTGGGCCAATGTCCCGTTCTACCTGCGTACCGGCAAGCGCCTGCCTCGGAAAGTGTCGGAGATCGTCATCCAGTTCCGCGGCCAACCTTTCTCGATCTTTCCCGCGGATGCCGCGGAATGGGAACCGAACCGCCTGGTCATCCGGCTGCAACCCGAGGAAGGGATGCGCCTGTCCATGATGACCAAGGACCCCGGGCCCGGCGGTTTGCGCCTGTCCTCCACCGGCCTGGACATCCGCTTCGAGCAGACCTTCGGCACCCGCTTCCCGGACGCCTATGAACGGCTGCTGATGGACACGGTGCGCGGCGACGCAACCCTGTTCATGCGCCATGATGAGGTCGAGGCCGCTTGGACCTGGATCGAGCCGATCCTGCATGCCTGGGCTAGCCGCCCCGACCAACCACGGCTGTACCCTGCCGGAAGCTGGGGCCCAACCGCGTCCATCGCGCTGATCGAACGGGATGGACGCACCTGGTATGAGGATGTGGGATGATTCTGATCGGACAATACGATTCCCCCTTCGTGCGCCGCGTGGCCATCGCGATGCACCTGTATGGGGTGGACTACGAGCATCGCCCCTGGTCGACCTTCGGCGATGCCGCGAAAATCGCGCCGTTCAATCCGCTGATCCGGGTACCGACCCTGGTGCTCGATGACGGCGAGTCGCTGGTCGAAAGCGGCGCCATCCTGGATCACCTGGACCAGGTCGCCGGACCGGACCGTGCCATGATCCCACCCGCCGGGGCAGCGCGCCGCCAGGTACTGCGGGTCGTGGGACTGGCCACCGGACTGGCCGATAAATCCGTCAGCCTGCTGTACGAACGGTTGCTGCATCAACCCGCGTCGGAGGTCTGGATGCAGCGGTGCCAGACCCAGATCGCCGGTGTGCTGGACGCGCTGGAAGCCGATCGGGCGACCCGTTCCACCGAATTCTGGTTCGGCGGCCGGATCGGGCATGCCGATATCGCCGTCGCCTGCGCCCTGCGCTTCACCCGGGAAGCGCATCCCGGCCTGTTCGACCCAACTATGTCACCGGCCCTGGCAGCCCATGCGGCGAGGTGCGAGGCCTTGCCCGCGTTCCTCGATATCGTCCAGCCGTTGATTCCGCCGTCCTGACCCCGAAAAAAATCGGCCCGACCTTGGGGAGATCGGGCCGAGGAAGGTCCGGGTTGACCTGGGTCGCAAGGGACCCGTCAGCAGGCACGAAGTGTTGGGGCAGTGCTAGCTGAGAGCCACACTATGGCCGGGACAAGCCGCCGATACCTGTGACGTAGATCACAGTCTGCGGTTAAAAATTGCCCGCATCACTTTTCAGCGTCCGGGTGGTCGAAGCCCATACAATGGTCCGTCGCGCCCGCTCGGTCACCGCGCCTACCCAATGCCCACAACCCGGTTGCGGCGAAAGTCCTCCGCCTCCCTTTGCAGGAGGACCGGGAGGAAACCTACAATCACAAGTATATAATGCGCGAACCCGCTCTCCCCAACCCCCTCCAGCACGAGGAGGGGAGGGATTTTCTCCGCCCGATGCCCGCTTCCAGGATGTGTGTATGCTGCACGGTCGCGCCGGCGGTCCCAGGCCCCCCTTCGCCCCTTGTCACAGGCCCGATCCCCGATTGCCGGACCGTGCCCGGTCGGGGATGATGCCGCCGAACCCCATTTCCCGACAAGCACGGAGACCGCAGTGCCCATGACCCAACCGTCCGAAGATCAGGCCGCCAGCCTCCTGTTCCAGCGCAATCGCGACGCATCGCTGCCGCCCCCCGCGCAGTGGAACCAGGTGCTGGAAACCATCCTGAATCATCGCTCGGTCCGTGGCTTCCTGCCCGACGCCCTGCCCGACGGCACCTTGGAAACCTTGGTCGCCGCGGCCCAATCGGCCTCCACCTCGTCCAACCTGCAAGTGTGGAGCGTCATCGCCGTGCGCGACGCCGAACGGAAATCCCGCATCGCCACCTTGGCCGGCAACCAGCAATTCATCCGCGACGCCCCTTTGTTGCTGATCTGGCTGGCCGACCTCGCGCGCCTGGATGGCATCGCCGCCGACCGGCAGTTGCAGGTCGAGGGATCGCACTTCCTTGAAGCATTCATCCTGGGCGTGGTCGACGCCGCCCTGGCATCGCAATCCGCCATCCTCGCCGCCGAATCGCTTGGTCTGGGCGGCGTCTATATCGGCGCCATGCGCAACCTGCCCGAAGAAGTCGCCACCGAACTGAAACTGCCGCCCCATGTCTTCGCCGTGTTCGGCATGTCGATCGGCTATCCGGACCCGGCCAAGGCCACCGGCATCAAACCGCGACTGCCGCAGGGGATCGTGCTGCATCATGAACAGTATGACAGCGATCTGAAACGCGACGCGATCGAGCGCTACAACGCCGTCGCACGCGACTACATGCGCGAACAGGGCATGACGGAACAGGATTGGACCGCGCAGGCCACCGGCCGCCTCGCCGGCCGCAAGTCGCTGACCGGGCGCGACCGTATCCGGGAGGCCCTGCTCAATCTGGGCTTCGAACTGCGGTAGGGCGGGGTCGGGCGCCTGGGTCGAACCCAGGGGTCGAACCCAGGGGTCGGACCCAGGGGGCGGACGACGGGATAAGCGCCCACCCGACCCCACGACAAGATCCGGACGGGCATGGCAGCGGCATGCGGCTGGTGGACTTCGGTGCGAGATCGCGCGATCAGTATCGCAACATCATCACGCAGGAGGAAATGCCATGACCCGCTACGATCTGCGCGAGCAAGGCAAGACAACCTTGACCGCATTGTTCGGCTCATCCGCGCAAACACCGGGACTGGCCAATCTGCTGACCGAACCGGTATTCGGCGGCGTCTGGAACCGCCCCGGCCTGGCACGGATCGATCGGATCCTGTGCACGATCACCGCGCTCGGCGCCGGCCCCCGGTTGCGCGCGCTACGCCGACATCTGGGGGCCGGTCTGGACCTGGGCCTGACCCCGGAGGCGATCCGCGAAATCCTGGTGCAGGTCTCGCTCTATGCCGGATTTTCCGCCGCCGAGGAGACCCTGGCCCTGGCCGCGGAAGTCTTCGCCGAACGCGGCCTGGCCTTTCCGGCCGACCCGCCGGAAGACGTATCGTCGGAGGAACTGACACGGCG
Source organism: Asaia bogorensis (assembly GCA_945861095.1). GTDB lineage: Bacteria > Pseudomonadota > Alphaproteobacteria > Acetobacterales > Acetobacteraceae > Rhodopila. The sequence goes on from CAMATI010000041.1 coordinate 5,383, forward strand.
CGGCCAGGACCTGATGGACACCCTGCACGGGGCCCGCGCGCGCCTGGGCTATGCGGCGCCGGACAATCCGGTGACCGGCGCGCTGTATCCGACCGCGATCCAATATGGCTATGGCGAGATCTGGTTCCGCCCCGGCCTGGAACGCCGCCAGCGCGCTTTGGTCGCGGTGGCCGGCTTCACCGCGCTGCGGCTGCCTGAACAGGTCGGAAAATTCGGCCAATCGGCGCTGAATGTCGGCCTGACCAAGACCGAGGTGATCGAGGCTATCATCCAAACGGCGCCCTATACCGGGTTCCCACCCGCCCTGAACGCGCTCGGGGCATTGAGCGCCGCCTTCGCCTGACGCACTGTTCGGTCTTGATGCCGCCCTCGTTATGCTGATCGGCGGCAACCGTCACCCGCCGGCGGCGCCCCCCCGTCTTGCCGGCACAAGCCGGCAAGACGGGGGACGCCAACGAGGGAATCGAACTTTCCACCGTCTGGTATGGTTTCGGAACAACTGACGCCGTACTGGTTCGAAATGACGATCCCGCGTTTCTGCGTAACGACGATCCCGCGTTTCTGCGTAACGACGATCCCGCGTTACTCCGTAACGACCGCGATAGCCTCCATCTCGATCAGAAAGTCGGGATGGGTCAGGCGGCTGACCTCGACCCCGGTGGAGGCCGGCGGGTTGGCGGCGAAACATTCCTCGCGTATCGCCCAGGCTTGGCTCGCCAATCCCATATCGGTCATGAAAGCGGTCAGTTTGACCACATGACGCAGTTCCGCGCCCGCTTCCCGCAGGATCGCTTCCAGATTGCGGATCACCTGCCGTGTCTGCGCCGCCATGTCGCCCTTGCCCACGACATGGCCCGCCGCGTCGCGCGCCAACTGACCGGACACGAAGATCATCGGACCGACCTTCACCGCCTGGGCGAAAAAAGGCGGTGTCGCGGCGCAGGTCGAGCAGTGGATCGTTTCGCGTTGCATGGTGGGGCTCCCTGGTGAGTGCGGCGCGGCCCGAGGTCACCCGACGCGGATGCCCGATGATCCCGCGCACATGACCGGATGACTGTCCGACAAGTCCGCCCAATCGGGCAAATCCGGACAAGGGTCATCCAAGCGCCACGTCCCTGTCATCGCCCCGTCACCCCCCGATGGTACCGCACCCCCGCAATCGGCGGGAGTCCCCATGGCGGCGGTCGAGCTACGCGATATCCGGAAATCATTCGGCAAGACCGAAGTGTTGCGCAATGTCTCGCTGGACATCGCCGACCGGGAGTTCATGACGCTTGTCGGCCCGTCCGGCTGCGGCAAATCGACCCTGCTGCGGATCGTTGCTGGTTTGGAGTCGCAAGACTCCGGCCAGGTGCTGATCGACGGTGACCCGGTGGATGGCCGCAGGGCCGCCGATCGCGATCTGGCGATGGTGTTCCAGTCCTACGCGCTGTATCCACATCTGACGGTACGCCGCAATATCGCGGTGCCGCTGGTCATGCGCCGGCTCAACACGGCCCAGCGCCTGCCGCTGCTGGGCCGCCTGCTGCCCGGAACGGCCGCCATCCTGCGCGACATCGCCCGCGATGTGGGCGCCGTGGCGGACACACTGCAAATCCAGCCGCTGCTGGACCGCAAGCCCGGCCAACTCTCCGGCGGGCAGCGCCAACGCGTGGCGCTGGGACGCGCGATGGTCCGCGCGCCGAAGGCCTTCCTGATGGACGAACCGCTATCCAACCTGGATGCCAAACTCCGCGAGCATATGCGCGCCGAAATCGCCCAGTTGCAGGATCAGCTCGGTGCCACCTTCATCTATGTAACGCACGACCAGGCCGAGGCCATGACGATGTCGGATCGGATCGCCGTCATGACGGACGGACAGATCCTACAGGTCGCCGAACCAGCCGAACTTTATGCCAATCCCATCGACCTGCGCGTGGCGGAGTTCATCGGCAGTCCCCGCATCAACGTCCTCCTTGGCAGTGTCGGCGCCCACGGTGCCGTGCTGGTGGACGGCGCGACCCTGAACCTGCGCGCCGCCGAACCGCCCGCCACCAAACTCCACGTCGCCTTTCGACCGGAGGTCGCGCGCCTGATCGCCCCCGACCCGCAAGGGCCTCGCGGCCGCATCGCCCTGGTCGAGCACCTGGGCGCCGACCTCCTGGTGCATGTCGCCATGGACTCCGGGGCACGGGTGATCCTGCGCGTGCCGACGCATCAGGCGCGTCGGCCGCAGATCACCGATCGCGTCGGCATCGCGGTACCCGAGGCAGACATCCTGCTGTTCGGCCCGTCCGGACGCAGGGTGGCGAGCCAACCCGCCCCGGCCACACCCGCGTTCGCCCATGGATAACGCGACCGGTAGCGCGATCGGCGCCGCGGTCCCGACCGCCGGTGCGGCCCCCGCTCGGGCCGCCGCCATCCCGGCGCCGCGGCGCGCGGAAGCCGCTCAGAGCGCCGCGGGATATCTGCTGGTCGGGCCGGCCTTTTTTCTGATGCTGCTGCTGTTGCTGGGTCCGGCCGCCGCGGTACTGGCCCTGTCCTTCACCGACTATCAGCTTGGGGCCAAAACGATTGCCTTCATTGGCCTGGAAAACTACCACGAACTTTTCGGCGACCGGGTGTTCTGGAAGTCCCTCGGCAACACCCTGGCATACGTGCTGATCGTCGTACCCGGCGCCGCCGGCCTGGGGCTGGGCGTCGCGCTGCTGATCGAGGCCGGGACCGGCCTGAAAGCGTTCTATCGCGCCGCGTTCTTCCTGCCGGTGATGGCGACCCTGATCGCCATGGCCATCACCTGGGAGTTCATGCTGCATCCGCAGTTCGGCCTGATCAATCTGACCCTGAAATCGATCGGCCTGGCGCCATACAACTGGCTGAACGATCCCAAGCTGGCTCTGCCCGTGCTGGCCGCGATCGGCATCTGGCATTCCTTCGGCTTCAACATGGTGCTGTTCCTGGCCGGTATCGTGTCTATCCCGAAGCATCTCTACGAAGCCGCCGAAATGGACGGCGCCCCGAACGCCTGGGACCGCTTCCGGCTGGTAACCTGGCCGATGCTGGGTCCCGTGACGGTGTTCGTCGCCATCATCTCCACCATTCGCAGCTTTCAGGTGTTCGACACCGTGCACGCGCTGACCAAGGGCGGGCCGGTCAAATCGACAGAGGTGCTGCTCTACACGATGTACGCCGAAGGCTTCGAGTTTCTTCGTTCGGCTTATGCCGCCTCCATCGCGGTGATTTTCCTGGGATCCGTGCTGGTGCTGACCTTGATCAAGACAAGGCTGGTCGACCGGCACGTGCATTACTCATGATCCGACCTTGGAATGTTCTGCGCCACGCGGTTCTGCTGGCGGCATGCGCGCTGGTCCTGGTGCCGTTCGCCTGGATGCTGTCGACGGCCACGAAGCCGGAGACGGAAATCTTCCTCGACGAAATCCGCTGGATTCCGGAACGCTTTCATTTCGTGGAAAATCTGACGATCGCGTTCACCAAGGCCCCGCTGGGCCGCTATATCCTGAACGGGGTTATCGTCACCGTCACCATCTTCGTCCTGCAAATCGTCATCGCGCTGCCCTGTGCCTATGCGCTGGCTAAACTGCGCTTCCGCGGTCAGAAGACGCTGTTCGCGCTGGTGTTGCTGTGCATCCTGATCCCGGCGCAGGCCATCGCGGTGCCGCTGTTCCTGCTGTTCCACCATCTCGGCATCCTGGACAGCTATGCCGCCCTGGTTGCGCCCTGGATCATCTCGGTGTTCGGCATCTTCCTGATGCGGCAATTCTTCCTGACCGTGCCGAACGATCTGATCGACGCGGCGCGCATGGACGGATTGTCCGAACTCGCCATCGTCTGGCGGGTGATGCTGCCCAGCGCCATCCCGGCGGTGACCGCGTTCGGCATCTTCTCTGTCGTTGCGCACTGGAACGACTATTTCTGGCCGCTGATCGCACTGAACAGCGAGCATCTCTACACGCCGCCTCTCGGGGTCACGGTGTTCCGCAACCAGGAGGCGGGCACCGCGTACGGCCCGCTGATGGCGGCGGCCACCGCGATCGTGGCGCCGCTGGTCGTTGCGTTCCTGCTGGCGCAACGCCGCTTCATCGAGGGCATCACCTTCACCGGGCTAAAGTAAAAAGGGACAATACATGAAAAGCCTTCTGCTGACCGTCGCCGCCATGGCGATCACCGTCGGGATCGCGCAAGCGGCACCGACCGAGGTCGTGATCCAGTATCCCTACGGGGAACTGTTCAACGAGACCCAGAAACAGATCGCCGCGGAATTCGCCAAGCAGAATCCCGACATCAAGGTGACGTTCCGGGCGCCGTATGACTCCTACGAGGAAGGCACGCAGAAAATCCTGCGCGAATCCATCACCAAGACCCTGCCCGACGTCACGTTCCAGGGCCTGAACCGGATCCGTATCCTGGTCGAGCGCAACATCGCCGTGCCGCTGGACGACTTCATCAAGGCCGAGAAGAACTTCGAAGCCGAGGGCTTCCACCAGGCGATGTTCGACATCGGCACGCATCTGGACAAGGTCTACGCGCTGCCCTTCGCGATCTCCTTGCCCGTGGTTTACTACAACCTCGACCTGGTGACGAAAGCCGGCGGCGATCCGGCCAACCTGCCGAAGACCTGGGATGAGATCTTCACTCTGGCCGCCAAGATCAAGGCGCTGGGCGGCGATACCAACGGTGCCACGATCGCCTGGGACATCACTGGCAACTGGCTTTGGCAGGCGCCGGTGTTCTCCCAGGGCGGGACGATGCTGAACGACAAGGAAACCAAGGTGGCGTTCGACGGTCCGGAAGGCCAGTTCGCCATCGCCACCCTGGCGCGCTTCGTCACCGACGCGAAAATGCCCAATCTCAGCCAGCCGGAAATGCGGTCGGCTTTTGCCGCGGGCAAGACCGGCATCCATTTCACGTCGACCTCGGACCTCTCCAAGGTCACGGACATGGTCGGCGGCAAGTTCGCGCTGAAGACCTACCTGTTCCCGCAGGTAAAGCCTGAAACCGGCCGCCTGCCCGCCGGAGGCAATGTCGGGATGATTGTCGCCACCGATCCGGCGAAGCAGAAAGCGGCGTGGGAAGTGCTGAAGTTCTGGCACGGCCCGTTGGGTGCCGCGATCATGGCCCGCACCACAGGTTACATGCCGCCGAACCGCAAGGCGAACGAGGTCTATCTGAAGGACTTCTACGCGCAGAACCCGAACCACTACACCGCCGTCAGCCAGCTTGCGTTGCTGACCAAGTGGTATGCCTTCCCGGGTGAGAACGGCCTGAAGATCACCGACGTCATCAAGGACCACCTGCAATCCGTGATGAACGGCCAGCGCGCCGCGGAACCCCAGGCGGTGCTGAAGGACATGACGCGCGACGTGCAGAGGCTGCTGCCCAAGACCGGGTCCTGATCTCCCACGCGCGGGTCGCCCCGATCGGCGGCCCGCGCACCCGTGCCTCCATCCCATTCGTAAACGCGGAGGGCAGACGATGAAGTTCATCCACCTAACCGACCCCCATCTCGTCGAACCGGGGCTTCGCCTGTTCGGCCTGGACCCGCTGGCCAGGCTGGATGCCGCGGTGACCGACATCAACATCCACCACGCCGATGCCGAGGTCGCCGTCATCACCGGCGACCTGACCCATTGGGGAGAGGCTTCGGCCTATGCCGGTTTGCGCCGCACGCTCGACCGGTTGCTGATCCCGTATGTGCCGATGATCGGCAACCACGACGATCGGGCGGCGCTGCGGGAGGCATTCCCGAACGCCCCGGTGGACAGCCAAGGCTTCATCCAGGGGCATCGCGACAGCAAGGCCGGGCGCATGGTGTTCCTGGACACGCATCAGCCCGGGACCCATGCCGGGTGGTATTGCGAGGACCGGCAACAATGGCTGTTTCGTGAACTCGGGGCGGCGACCGGGCCGGTCTTCCTGTTCATGCACCACCCGCCGTTCGATGTCGGGCTGGCGCCGATGGACCGGCTGGGGATCGTCCAGCGCGATGCGGTCGCAGAGATCATCCGCCCTTTCCGGACCCGCGTCCGGCATCTGTTTTTCGGCCATGTGCATCGGCCGATCTCGGGAAGCTGGATGGGCATTCCGTTTTCGACGTTGCGCGGCACCAGCCATCAGGTTTGCCTGGACTGGACAGCGACGGGGGACTCGATCCCCGGCAGCCATGAACCGCCAGCCTATGCCATCGTGTTGGCGGGCGCCGATACGGTTGTGGTGCACACGCATGACTATCTCGATCCCAGCCCCAAATTCTCCATGGGCAGCCAGACGCCCGATCAGCGCGCGTACGCGTTGAACATGGACCCGAGCGCTTTGTCGTAGGGGCCGCAGCTTATTCCGAACCAACCGAGTTGGTTGGAGCGGCGGACCGGCCCTTCCCCGTCATGGTGGGCGAAGGCCGCCCATCCACGATTTTCTGCGCCAGTTGAAACAAAATCGTGGATGGCGGGCATCCGATCGCCATGACGGGGTTTGGCGTCCCCGCCTCAAGTGAAGCGATTATTTGCCGACAGAAACTTATGGATGCGGCAGTGGGGTTCCGATTGGCGCGTCAACTGGACCGATGAAGCAAGTCGTCAGTGTTCCGATCGCGACCGCTCGGGGAACCCGGTTGCCAACATCCGCGAGCCAAGACGAGATCACACACCGACGCCACGCCCCGGGACGGGATGGATCCAGCAGTCGGCGACCATGCCTCGCAATTCGATCTTGCCCTGTCGGACCGCACCAAGCTTTTCCGCCACACGTCGGGATCGGAGATTTTCCGTCAGAATGAAGCTCGCCAATCCTTCAAAGCCGCAGGTTGCATAAGCCCAATCGCGTGCACACGCGGCCGCTTCGGTGGCCAGGCCTCGTCCCCAGAACGGCTGGGCCAGGCCCCAGGCCAGTTCGGGCTCCGACCAATCCGCCGGGTGCAGGATGCCGATCCGGCCGGCGAAACAGCCCTCGACCTCCACCGCGAACAGGCCGTAGCCACGCAGAGCCCATTGGCCGAGCGACGATTCCATCACGCCCCAGCTTTCGTCGCGCGACATCAGGCGTCCCCCGAGCCAACGCCGCACTTCCACATCGGCGTTCATGGCGGCCAGCCCGTCGAGGTCCTCTGGGCGGAAGGCACGCAAGGTCAAGCGATCGGTGCGCAAGGTGGGAATCCTGAAAACCGCTTCCATCCGCTGGTCGCCTCCGCTTGTCGCCTGAGGGAAGCAGGCTACCATGTTCCTGGTCATGACCGCACCTACCAGCCCGCTTCCCTCCCTCGACGCCCTGCTCCGGTCCACCCAGGCCACGGTTCTGGTGGCGCGTTTCGGACGCGCCGCCACCGCGGACGCTTTGCGGGACGAATTGTCCGCCCGCCGAACCGCGCGCCGGTTCCATGCGCCGGATGCGGAGGTTCTTGATGCGGCCGCCGACTCGCTGGCCCGCCGGTTCACCGCCTCGCAACGTCCGGTGTTCAACCTGACCGGCACGGTTCTGCACACGAATCTTGGACGCTCCCCTATGCCGCCAGAGGCGGCGGCGGCGGCGGCGGCGGCCATGCAAAGCGCCACCAGCCTGGAATACAATCTGGAGACCGGCCGGCGGGGGGAGCGCGACGACCATATCGCGCCCCTGCTGTGCCGCCTCACCGGGGCCGAGGCGGCGACCGTCGTCAACAACAACGCCGCGGCGGTGATGCTGGTGCTGAACACGCTCGCGCTGGGTCGGCAGGTGCCGGTGTCGCGTGGCGAGTTGATCGAGATCGGCGGGGCGTTCCGGGTGCCTGACATCATGGCTCGATCAGGGGCGGTGCTGCGGGAGGTTGGGACGACCAACCGCACACATCCCCGCGATTATGCCGGCGCGATCGGCCCGGAGACCGCCGCTCTGATGCGCGTTCACCAGGCCAACTATGCGATTACCGGCTTCACGGCGTCGGTTTCGACGGCGGAGATGGCAGCGATCGCGCATCGGGCAAACCTGCCGCTGATCGACGATCTGGGCAGCGGCAGCTTGGTCGATCTGGCGCAATGGGGCCTGCCGCATGAGCCGACTCCGCAGGAATCCTTGGCCGCCGGCGCGGACGTTGTGACGTTTTCCGGCGATAAATTGCTGGGGGGACCCCAGGCCGGCCTGATCGTCGGGCGGGCGGATCTGTTGCGTCAGATCAACGCGAACCCGCTGAAACGGGCCTTGCGGCTGGACAAGGGCCGGTTGGCGGCGCTGGAAACCGTGTTGCGCCTGTATCTGGACCCGGACCGTCTGGCCGAACGCCTGCCGACATTGCGGTTGCTGACCCGCCCCGAGTCGGCGATCCGGGCAACGGCGGAGCGGATCGTGGACGGCATCCGGGCGGCATTTCCCGACCGTCCTGTGGAGATCGAGGCCTGCCGCAGCCAGATCGGCTCGGGTGCTTTGCCGGTCGATTTGCTGGCATCGGTTGCGGTGACGATCCAGGGACATGGATTGGAGGCAATGGCTGCGACCCTGCGTCGATTGCCGCGTCCGGTGATCGGTCGGGTGGGCCAGGGGCGGCTGTGGCTGGATTGCCGGTGCCTGGAGGAGGCCGAGGAGACGGGATTTCTGGCACAGCTCGGGCATGTTCGGTCCGGGGCTTCAGGTCCGATCTGACGATGACGATGCGGTATTCCGGCCAACCACGGCTTTGCTTGGGCCGGCACCCGGGCCATACTCGGTGGTGGAGGAGAAGCGGCCCCGGTGGGTCGGCCGGACTTCAAACCCGGTTGGGGCCGCCGAGCGGTCCCGGGCAGGTTCGACTCCTGCTCTCTTCCGCCGGAGAAAATTCGGCCAATCGCAAGCAACAGCGGCGGCTGTCCGATTGTTATCCTGAGATTTTGACTGTAAGTTTCGATCTTATCCCCGCCCGGGGACGGAACACCTGTGGCAGCTTCGCTCTGATTCTGTTGCCGAAAAAGCACAAGTGACGTGAAACCCACATTGACCCCCTCGTCAGGGCCATCGGGAATGGGATATGTGGTCTGCATGAGAAGCGCGGTTGCCCATCGCTCGCGCCGCATCGAACTTAAATTAGGAGAAAGTGAATGAAGCTCCGAAGTGCTCTGGTAGCCGCCACGGTTCTGGCACTGCCGGTCGCGGCCAACGCGCAGGCTGTCAAAGGCATCTATGTTGGCGCTGGCGCCGGCGTGAACATCATGCAGCAAGAGTCGATCAAGTCGATTCCGGGCGCCACCACGACCAGCGGTAAGTTTGGCTCCACGGTCGGACCGGCCTTCGTCCTGTCGCTGGGTTATGGCTTCGGCAACGGCCTCCGCGCCGAGGTCGAAGGCGCCTACCGCTACAACTCGCTGAACAGCGCGAGCGGCTTCCCCGGCACGAACGTGACCGGCGGCGCGCGTGAGCAGAAGTATGGCGGCATGGTCAACGTGCTGTATGACTTCGTCGGCCTCAGCTCGATGTTCCAGCCCTATATCGGCGCCGGCGTCGGCTATCAGGCGGTGAACCTGCAGAATGGCTATGGCGCGAGCAGCACCGGTCGCACGATCATCAGCACCGGCACCAAGGGCGCGTTCGCCTACCAGGCGATCCTGGGTGCGGCGATGCCGATCGCGGCGGCCCCTGGCCTCGCCCTGACGGCGGAATACCGCTTCATGGGTCTGGCTGGCGATCGCGAATACAGCGTCGTAACGGTCCCGACCGCTGGCGCGCCGACCCGCGGCAACGTCACGCTGAACAACAACTACAACCACTCGCTGCTGATTGGCGTGCGGTACAACTTCGGTCAGGCGCCGATGGCCGCCGCCGCCGCGACCCCGGCTCCGGCCGCGCAGGCTGCCCGCTCCTACCTGGTGTTCTTCGATTGGGACAAGGCGACCCTCACGGATCGCGCTCGCCAGATCGTGAAGGAAGCTGCCGACAATTCGACGAAGGTCCAGTACACCCGCATCGAAGTGAACGGCTACACCGACACGTCGGGCGCCAAGACCTACAACCAGGGCCTCTCGGTTCGCCGCGCTCAGGCGGTTGCCGCGGAACTGGTCAAGAATGGCGTGCCGCGTAACGCGATCACGGCGACAGGCTTCGGCGACACCAAGCTGCTGGTGCCGACCGGCCCGAACACCCGTGAGCCGCAGAACCGGCGCGTGGAAATCGTCATTCGCTGATCTTCGATCACGCGGACGACGATACGGGAACAGGGGCGCCGAGAGGCGCCCCTTTTTCGTTGCGGCACGGGTTTGGCATCCATCGCCTCAATGTCCGTGGGGCCCAGCACCCACGAGGGCCCAGCACCCACGGGGGATCGGCGACGATTTGGCCGACCGCGACGACATAACGTGACAAATCCCTGATGATGCGGCATTCACGATGCAGCATTCACGATGCAGCATTTTTCCCCGACCGCCGCTGACATCCCGTCGGAATGCGGCCGGCAGACACGCAAGGATAAAGCTTGTGGTAACGAGCAGGTTTGTTGGTTCGGCGCTGGCCGCCGGGGTCGCCATGATCGGGTCCAGCGCATGGGCTCAGCCTTTCCAAGGGGTCTATCTGGGCGCCGGCGCGGGCTACAACCTGCCACAGGATGTCACGGTTAAAACCCTGGCCCCCACCAATCCCCGCACGCAGTTGCAGACCAACGGCGGATTTGTCGGTCTCGGCAGCATCGGATACGGCTTCGGCAACGGGCTGCGTCTGGAGTTGGAGGGCAATTACCGGAAGACCGGGGTCACGCGCGCCACCGGAACCGTCAGCGCACCAGCCAGTGGCAGCCTCGTCACCTATGGCGCCATGGTGAATGCTCTGTTCGACATGGATGTCGGGTCCCCGTGGATCTATCCCTATGTCGGCGGCGGGCTCGGGTATGCCTGGACCAACGCACAGAACCTGACCATCAACCCGTCCCCGGGGGTCAGTAGCCGGACCGAAGGCACCAAGGGAAATCTCGCGGTGCAGGCCATCGCCGGGCTGTCCTTCCCGATGCCTGGAGTTCCGGGACTTTCGCTGTCCACCGAATATCGGTTTTTCGGGGTCGTCGGGAATGAGACGTTCAGCAACACCATCACCCCGGGCGGCGCTCGTCAGACGCTGACCTTGCAGAACCAGTACAACCACAGTTTCCTGCTGGGCGTGCGCTATGCGTTCAACGTGGCACCGCCAGTGATGCCGGGGGCGGCGACTCCGGCCCCCGCGGCGCAGGCAGCACGGTCGTATCTGGTGTTCTTCGATTGGGACAAGGCGACCCTCACCGACCGCGCACGCCAGATCGTGAAGGAAGCGGCGGAAAATTCCACCAAGGTGCAGTACACGCGGATCGAGGCGAACGGCTATACCGACACATCGGGCAGCAAGACCTACAATCAGGGTCTGTCTGTTCGGCGAGCCCAGGCGGTGGCGGCGGAGCTGGTGAAGAACGGGGTGCCGCGCAATGTGATTACCGCGACAGGGTTCGGGGATACCAAGCTGCTGGTGCCGACGGGACCGAACACGCGGGAGCCGCAGAACCGCCGAGTGGAGATCGTAATAAGGTAGGACGGGGCTTCGGCCCCAAAGGCCCCGGGGGGGGGGCCCAATCAAGGAGCGCGGCCTCTTGCCCCCCCCAAGGGCGGTTACAGCGGAAGCCCCGCCGAACCAAAGCACGCACCGGATGGCGTTCACCCGCCACTTTCCCCACAGTGGCGTCATGAACGACGTGCAAATTGCCGACCTGTCCCCAGACGAGCATCTTTGGCAACAGGTCCTCACCCGCGAACCCGGCCCATTTCTGTATGCCGTCACCACCATGGGCGTCTATTGCCGCCCGGGCTGCCCTTCCCCACGGCCCTTGCGCAAGAACGTCCGCTTCTTCGCCGACGTAACCCTGGCCGAGGACGCCGGATTCCGCGCCTGCAAGCGCTGCGATCCAAAGGGCGAGCGCGCCCGGATCGCCCAGGCCGTAGTGCGGGATGCCTGCGCCTTTATCGAGGCAGCGGAAGCCATGCCCTCGCTCGACACCCTGGCCGCCCGGTCCGGCTATTCGCGGTTCCACTTCCTGCGGATGTTCCGTGATCACACCGGCGTCACCCCTCGCAGCTACGCGGAAGGCGTCCGGGCACGTCGGCTGCACGCCGCCCTGGCCAGCGGCGCCCGCGTGGCCGACGCCGTCGCGGACGCGGGGTTCGGCTCGGAGAGTCGGGTCTACGAAAAGACCTCCACCCTCCTCGGCATGACCCCCGGCGCCGCTCGGCGTGGCGGCGACGGCGAAATCATCCGCACCGCCCTGGCCGACTGTCCGTTCGGCCGCCTGCTGGTTGGGGCCACCGACAAGGGCGTCTGCTTCCTGGGCTTTGCCGAACCCGATGACGCGCTGATGGGCGATCTATGTCGCCGTTTCCCCCGCGCCCGGGTCGTCACCGACGACTCGGCCCTGGCCGAGACAGTGCGGAACGTGCTGGATTTCTTGCGGGAACCGAAACAGGCGCTCGATCTGCCGCTGGACCTGCGCGGGACGGCGTTCCAGCAACGGGTGTGGCAGACCTTGTGCCGGATCCCACCGGGCGAAACCCGCACCTATGGGCAACTGGCCGAGATGGTCGGCAATCCGCGCGCAATCCGTGCCGTGGCGCGGTCATGCGCGACAAACCCGGTTTCGTTGGCCGTGCCATGCCATCGGGTGGTGGGCGCCGACGGCGATCTGACCGGCTATCGCTGGGGCGTGCCTCGGAAGCAGGCGCTGCTGGCGCGGGAACGGGCCGCCGCCGGCTGATACCGACCGGCGCCTCCCCGTCATGCCGGCGTAGGCCGGCATCCACGACTTTACCAAGCTGCGACAACCGAAGTCGTGGATGCCGAGCCTGTTCCCGCCATGACGGAGAAGACCGGTCCGTCGACCCATACGATCCAGTTGCTCGCCCACAAGCCCGAAAATCGAGGCGTTCAGGCCGCGGCGACCAGGTGACACTCGGTGATGCCGTTGCCCTCCTGGGTGATGACCGGCGCCTCTCGTGCGCACCGTTCGATCGCCACCGGGCAGCGTGGATGGAAGCGACAGCCGACAGGCACATTGGCCGGATCCGGCATCGCGTCGCCCAGTCCGGTCTCCGGAATGCCCAGGCCCGGTTCCGGCGTCAGGACCGAGGCAAGCAAGGCCTTCGTGTAGGGGTGCTTCGGCGCATGAAACAGGGACGCGGTCTCGTTCCGCTCCACGATGCGGCCGAGATACATCACCGCCACCTCGGTAGCGACATGCTCGATCACCGCCAGATTGTGGCTGATGAACAGATAGGACAGACCGAACTCCCGCCGCAGTTCCGCAAGCAGGTTCAGAATCTGTGCCTGAACGGACACATCCAGCGCGCTGGTCGGTTCGTCGCACACTACGATGCGGGGGCGCAGCACCAGGGCGCGGGCAATGGCCACCCGCTGGCGCTGCCCGCCGGACAGTTGCGCGGGCAGACGATCGCCCATCGCCGGGTCCAGACCGACCCGTTCCAGCATGGTGTCGACCCGCTTGCGCATGTCGGCCGTGGAAACGTCACCCTGTGCGTGCAGCGGCAGCGCCACGATATCGCGCACCATGCGGCGTGGATTCAGGGATGAGAACGGGTCCTGGAACACGGGTTGGATCAGACGCGCTCGTTCCCGCCGGTCCAGCTTCGACAGGTTCCGCCCGTCGATCAGGACATCGCCGGTGGTGGGCGGCAGCAGGCCCAGGATGATGCGGGCGAGTGTGGACTTGCCGCAGCCCGATTCGCCGACGATGCCCAGGACATCGCCCTGCATCAGCGTCAGGGAGACGCCATCGACCGCGACCACCTGGCGCTTCTTCTCCAACAGGCCGGAGTTGACGCGGAAGCGCTGGCCGACGTCGCGGACCTCGATCAGTGGTGTGTTCATTCCGCCACCAGGGCGGCGGGCTCGATCTGGCACAGATAGTCGTGGCCGGGGGCAAAATCGCGGCGAGGGATCGTGCCGGCGCAATCCGGGCGGGCCAGATCGCAGCGCTCCCGGAAGGCGCAGCCGGCGAAGGCATGCTCCACCCGCGGCACCATGCCGGGGATCGAGCCCAGCGGATCGCCCGGACGCACCTTGCCGGGCACCGGAACGCAGGAGAGCAGGCCGCGCGTGTAGGGATGCATCGGATGGGCAAACAGATCGGCCACCGGCGCGGTTTCCACCACCTGCCCGGCATACATCACGGAAACGTGATGCGCGGTCCGGGCGACGACGCCGAGGTCATGCGTGATCAACAGGATCGCCAGTCCCAGGTCCTTTTGCAGATCGGCCAGCAGTCGCAGGATCTGAGCCTGGACGGTGACATCCAGAGCGGTGGTCGGCTCATCGGCGATCAGCAGTTCCGGGCTGCACATCAGCGCCATCGCGATCATCACGCGTTGGCGTAGTCCGCCGGAAAGCTGGTGCGGGTACTGACCCAGCCGCATGCCGGGCGAGGTAATCCGCACCTTCGCCAGCAATTCGGCCGCCCGATCCAGAGCGGCCTGCCGCTTGCCGCCACGGTGGCGCACCATCACCTCGGCCATCTGGGACCCAACGGTGTAGGCCGGATTCAGGCTGGTCATCGGTTCCTGGAAGATCATTGCCATGCGGTCGCCACGCAGGCGGGACATGGATTTCTCGTCCAGGCCCATCAGTTCCTGGCCGTCGAAGCGCATGGATGCGGCGTTGCGGGTGGCGTTGCGTGCCAGCAGCCCCATCACGGCCAAAGCGGTGACCGATTTGCCACAGCCGGATTCTCCGACGAGGCAATGGGTTTCGCCGCGTCTGACCTGCAACGAAGCACCCCGGACGGCGCTGAGGGGGCCGAAGCCGATATCGAGGCGGTCGATTTCCAGGAGGGCGGCGGTCATGTCGTGCGAAGGCATGCGGGTAATGTCGTGCCTTCGACCGATGGCCCGACGGCGTTGGGGCGCGGCGGCTCCTGCCTCTTCCCGTCATGGTGGGCGAAGGCCCGCCATCCACGACTTGGGAGGTTGATCCATCGAAAGTCGTGGATGATGGGCCTTCGCCCACCATGACGGGGTTTCGCGGGCGCGCCGATCACGTCGTGCGTCCGGTGCGCAGCAGGTCGCGCAACCCGTCGCCCAGCAGGTTGATCCCGAACACCAGCACGGCCAGCGACAGGCCGGGCACCATGATCACCCATGGGCTGAAAAACATGTAATCCTTGGCCTCGGCGATCATAAGCCCCCAGGATGGCATTGGCGGCGGCACACCCAGGCCCAGGAACGACAAAGCGGCCTCCAACAAAATCGCCAGCGCCATTTCCAAGGTCGCCACGACCGCCAGCGGCGATAGGATGTTCGGCAGCACTTCCCGCAGCAGGATATGCGTCCGAGAGCACCCCGCGGCCCAGGCCGCCGCAACGAAGTCCAATGTGCGCACCTGCATGGTGGCGACTCGCGCCACCACGGCGAAGCGGTCCCAAAGCAGCAATCCCAAGGTCGCCACTACGACGGTCAGGGAACTGCCGACCAGGGCCACCACCGCCAGCGCAACCAGGATCAGCGGAATCGACAGGCGCGCGGTGATGGCGAACAGCACGAAATCGTCGACCCGCCCGCCATAGAATCCCCCGATCACGCCGATGGCGGTGCCCAGCAGGCCGGATGCGACCATGGTCAGGATGCCGATCAACATCGAAATGCGAGCGCCATAGATCAGGCGAGCGAGATAGTCGCGGCCCAGTTGGTCGGTGCCGAGCGGGTGGGTGATGGCGCCATTGTCCATCCAGAAGGGGGGGATGAGACGGCGCGACAGATCCTGCGCGAAGGGATCGTGGGTCACCAGCAGCGGCGCGAAGATCGCCAGGAACAGGGTGAATCCGACGATAAACGCGCCGATCCACAACCCCAGCTTGCTGACCGGCTTCATTGCGCGCGAAGCCGCGGGTCGAGCAGCGCGTTCAGCAAATCGGCCCCCAATGTCAGCAAGGTGTAGATGACCGCCAGCAACAGCACGACAGCCTGAACGGTGGGGAAATCGTTCTTGCTGATCGACTCCCAGGCCAGGAAGCCGACGCCGTGCAAGGCGAACACCGTTTCGATCACGATGGACCCGCCCAGCATGAAGCCCAACTGCACCGCGGCGATGGAGACCACCGGCATCGCGGCATTGCGCGCGGCATGTTTCAGGACGATCGACATGCGCGACAGTCCCTTGGCGCGCGCGGTGCGGATATAATCGGCCGCCATCGCGTCGATCATACCGCTGCGGGTCAGTCGCAGCAGCCCCGGAATGGCCGAAAACGACAGCACGATCCCCGGCATCACGAAATGCTGCCAGGTCCCGGTGCCCGAAATCGGCAGCCATCCCAGGTTCAGGCCAAACGTAATCATCAGCACCAGCGCCAGCCAGAAGCTCGGCATTGCCTGCCCGACCAGCGCGACCAGAGAGATCGCGCGATCGATCGGGCGCCCCTCCCTCAGGGCCGAAATCACCCCCAGCGGCAGCGCCACGGACACCGCGATGCCCAGGCCCACCAGGCCCAGCGTCAGGGTGATGGGCAGACGCGAGAAGATCAGGGTGGAGACGCGTTCGCGGTAGAAATAGGATTGGCCGAAATCGCCGACCATGGCGCGCCCAACCCAACTGAAGAATTGGGTGATCAACGGTTGGTCGAGGCCATAGGCCTTGCGAACGACCTCGATATCGTTGGCGGTGGCGTTCGGGCCGGCGATCGAAATCGCCAGATCGCCCGACAGGCGGGTGAGGGCGAAGGCGAAGGTCAGAACCGTAACGCTGACGAGCAGCGCGACCAGCAGGCGTCGCAGCAGGAATTGCACCATGTGACACACTAGGCGGATGCTGCGAATGCGAACAAGCGGGAATCGGAGGTCCGCGCGCGGGCTCCGGTGCGACGGCTGGCACAAACCGCCGCTGTCGTCTTATATCAGTGGCCGAACCATTGACCGATACCGCCCGCCCTCATCTCACCGTCCCGCTCTCACCGTCATTGCCGGGCTTGACCCGGCAGTGACGGTGAGAGTGGGACGATGAGATGAGGACGGCCCACACAAGCCAGACACGGGAGCAGGCCGCATGGAACCAGAGCTCATTCCCTATTCGCCTATCCGGCACCGTCCGGTGCTGCGATGGCCCAATGGCGCCCGGGTCGCGCTGTGGGTGGTGCCGAATATCGAGCATTACGAATACCAACCGAAATATGTGCGGGTTCGCGACCCGTGGCCTCGGTCCCCGCATCCGGATGTGCTGAGCTACGCCCAGCGGGATTACGGCAACCGGGTCGGGCTTTGGCGCCTGTTCGGGCTGACCGATGATCTGGGCATCAAATGCACGGTCAGCCTGAATATGACCGTCATCCAGCACTACCCGGCGATCCTGGAGGCGATGGAAAAGCGCGGCTGGGAATACATGTCCCACGGGATCTACAACACCCGCTACCACTGGAACTTCACGCCGGACGAAGAGCGCGCGGCGATGCTGGAAAGCCGGGAAATCCACCGGCATTTGACCGGACGCGAACAACGCGGGTGGTTCAGCCCGGCGGTCACCAACACGGTGAATACCTTCGATCTGGCGGCCGAATGCGGTTACGACTACACCGCCGACCTGTATCACGACGACCAGCCGTTTCCGTTGCGGGTGAAGACCGGCAACCTGGTCTCTATCCCCTATTCGGTGGACCTGAACGACGCCATCCTGCTCCGCCATGGGGAGGAAGTGGGGGATTTTACCCGCCAGATTCGGGACTATTTCGACACCGTGTATGAAGAAGGCGCCGAACAGGGGCGGGTGATGTGCATCGCACTGCATCCGTATTGGATCGGCCAGCCGCATCGCATCAAGGCGTTCCGTGCGGTCATGGAATATATCCTGTCGCACAGCGGCGTGTGGGTCACGACCGGGGCCGAAATCGTCGACTGGTACCGGAATAATCACCTGTCCGCCATAGAGGCGCATCTGGCCGCGAGGGAGGCCGCCAATGGTTGAATTCATTCCGGCCAACGTGCCGCCCGTAAACGAGCCGCGCGATCCGGGCATGGATCACGCGCATTACCCGTATCGCATCCTGCCGGAAGCGCCCCGGTTCGCCTGGCCGGGTGGGGCACGCATCGCCCTGACCGTGACCGTGATGCTGGACCATTGGGAACTGGCGGCGCCAGAGGGCGAGAGTCCGGACCCTCGGATCGTTTCGCCGTTGGGGAAATTCCATCCGGACTGGCTGACCTTCAGTCATCGGGCCTACGGCGCCAGGGTGGGGATTTTCCGCATTCTGGATGTGCTGGACCGGTTCGGGATCATCCCGTCGGTGGCCCTGGGAAGTGCCGCCGCGAAACGATACCCGGAACTGGTGGACGAACTTGTGCGGCGCAACGCCTGCTTCATGGCGCATGGCAGCTTCGCCACGCGCCGGATCACCAGCAAGATGTCGCCGGAGCAGGAGCGCGCCTTCATCGCCGAAGCCCGCCAAAGCATCGCCGCCATCGCCGGGCAGGCACCGATGGGCTGGTGCGGACAAGATTTCAACGAATCCTTCGACACGCCGGCCCTGCTGACCGAGGCCGGATTCGCCTACACGACCGACTGGGCAAACGATGATCGGCCCTATCTTCTTGGGCCGTATCCATCGGGGCATCTGCTGGCCCTGCCACCGCAGCCGGAATGGAACGATCTGGAGATCATGTGGCTACGCCGCGTCCCTCCGCCTTTCTGGACAGACAGTGTGGCGGAAGGATTCTCCTGCCTGCATGAGGAAGGCGGCGGGGTGTTCAACCTGACCTTGCATCCATTCGTGACCGGCCAGGCGCATCGCATCCGATATCTGAGGGATGCGCTGCACCGGATCATGGGCAAGCCGAACACCTGGGTCACCACGACCGATGAGGTGGCCAAGGCGGCCCGGGCGCAACTTTAGACAATCCTCCCCGTTCGGCGGCCTGATTTGACCGCCGAACGGGGACGGATCAGTCGTTGATGGCGGCGTAGACGAGGTCGCGGAACAGCAGCCGATAGTGTTCGCGCTGGACCGGCGCCTGGATCATCATGACCGCGAACAGCCGCTCGGACGGGTCGACCCAGAAGGTGGTGCCCGCCGCGCCGCCCCAATAGTAGTTGCCGACCGAACCCGGGAAGGGCGCCATGCCGGCGCTGGTGCGGACGGCGAAGCCCAGGCCGAAGCCATGGCCGGGAGGCAGCAGATCGGCCGGGCCGGTGACGGTGCCCAGATGGTCCGCGGTCATCAACTCCACCGTCTTGCGGCCCAGCAGGCGGGCGTCGCGCAGGCGCCCGCCGCCCAGCAGCATTTGCAGGAACCGGGCATAATCCATCGTGGAAGCAACCATGCCGCCGCCGCCGGATTCAAAGATCGCCGAGCGCTTCACGTCAAGCAGGGCAACGTCGGTGCCGTTTTCCGGGTCTTTCGCAAAGGGTTCGGCGATGCGACCCCAATCCTTCTCAGGCACGGAAAACCCGCTGTCGGTCATGCCCAAAGGACGCAGGATTCGCTCTGACAGGAAGGTGCCCAGAGTCTGACCGGAGATCACCTCCACCAGGCGGCCCAGCACGTCGGTGGACCGGCTGTATTCCCAGCGCGTTCCGGGCTGGTGCAGCAACGGCAGCGCCGCCAGGCCGGCTGCCTGTTCGGCGTTGGTCTGGCGCAGGCGGGCGATCCGGCCTTCCCCGTAGGCCTTGTGGACCAGGGTGTTGCCGCGGAATTCATAGGTCAGCCCAGAGGTATGCCGCAGCAGATCCTGCACCGAGATCGGCCGGTCCGCGGCCACCGTATCCAGCACCCCGCCTGTGATGACGCCAACCTTGGTGGTAGCAAATTCCGGGATGTACTTGCTGATGGGATCGCCAAGAAGCAGGCGCCCTTCCTCCCACAGCATCATCACCGCGACCGAGACGATCGCCTTGGTCATGGAATAGATGCGGAAGATGGAATCGCTGGTCATCGGCGCGCCGCTGGCGGGATCCTGGGTGCCGAAGCTCTCGAAATAGGCGATCTTGCCGTGGCGGGCGACCAGCGCGACGGCGCCGGGGACGTGGCCGCTGGCGACGCGGTCCTTGATCGCGGTGGACAGGCGGTCGAGCGCGGCGGCGGACAGGCCGACTTCCTCGGGCTTGGCGGTTTGCAGCGGTTCGGTGGTCATTGTCTTGGGTCTCCTTCGTCCGCCATCATGGCACAGGGGGCGGTGGACTTGGAGAGGCGATCGGGGGGCAGAGCCCCGAGGCTTTCTGTCCTCTACACCGTGAACTGCTCCACGATGATCCGTTCCGACAGCCCCTGGTCGGGATCGAACAGCACGGTCACGCTGACCGACCGGTCCTCGCTGACCGCGACCGAGGCGACATCCCGCACCTCCGTGAAGTCGGCAACCGCGGCGGTGGGGCGCTTGTCGGTTTCCAGCACCTCGAACAGCACTTCGGCGGTGCTGGGCAGCAGGGCGCCGCGCCAGCGCCGAGGCCGGAACGCGCTGATCGGAGTCAGCGGGAACAGGTTCGCCGACAATGGCACGATCGGGCCGTGCGCGGACAGATTATAGGCGGTGGACCCAGCCGGGGTGGAGATCAGCACGCCGTCGCAGGACAGTTCCGCCAGACGCACACGACCATCGACGGTGACGCGGATTTTCGCGGCCTGGCGCAGTTGCCGCAATAGGCTAACCTCGTTAAAGGCCAGCGCTTCCTCGACCGTGCCGTTGACGGTGATGGCATGCATGCGCAGCGGATGCAGCACCGCCGCCTGCGCCCGGGCGAGGCGGCCGAACAGGTCGTCCTCGCTGAAGGTGTTCATCAGAAAGCCGACCGAGCCGCGATTCATCCCGTAGACCGGCGTGTTCCGGTCCAGCACGCGGTGGATCGTTTCCAACATCGACCCGTCGCCGCCCAACGCGACAACGATGGAGGCCGACGTGAGCGGGCAATCGCCATAGCGCGCGACCAGGCAGGCCCGTGCGTCCTGGGCGAGCGGCGACGGTGCGGCCTCGAACGCGATTTCTCCGTATTGATAGATCCGGCCCCAGGCCGGGACCGGCGCGGGCGGCTGAAAGCTCAAATCCGCTTCCGGTGTTCCAGGACGGGCATGTCTCGGCGGACCCGCGCGGTGACCGTCTGATCCAGGCGCGCCGTGGCCCAGCCGACACCGTCGGAGACTTTCGCCACGACATGCCCCCAGGGGTCGCAGATCATGGAGTGGCCGTAGGTGAATCGCGCCTCGCCCTTGCCTTCGAGATGCTTGCCCCAGGTGGCGGGCGCGGCGAACCAGCATTGCGTTTCGATCGCGCGGGATTTGATCAGAGTCTCCCAATGGTCCTTGCCGGTGGCCGCGGTGAACGCCGATGGGAGAAAAATCAGTTCGGCGCCCTGCTTGCGCAGTTCCCAGAACAGGTCGGGGAAGCGGATATCGTAGCAGATGGCGGCGCCGACTTTCACGCCATCGGCCTCATACGTCACGACCTGGTCGCCGGCGCCGTAGGTGTTGCTTTCGCGATAGCCGGTGCCGTCGGGGGCGACGATGTCGAACAGGTGCATCTTGCGGTAGCGCGCGAGCTCGGTGCCGTCAGGGTTGAACACCACGGTGGTGTTGAACAGTTTCTCTGGCCCTTTTTCGATGATGGAGCCGCCGTGGACATGCACTTTCGCGGCGCGCGCGGTTTCCCGCATGAATTCGTAGGCGGCGCCGCCGGGTTCGTTGGAGCCGGGTTCGGGGAGGGTTTCCGCGTTCGCCATGCGGCTGGCGCGGTCGCCGCCGAGGGAAGACCAGACTTCCGGCAGGCTGACGATATGGGGTTTGTCGTCGGCCACGGCGGACTCGATCAGGCGACGGGCCTGGGCGATGTTGTCGTCCTTGTTGGCGCCGGGGTTCATCTGCACGACGGTCACGCGCATCGAAAGGCTCCTGCTGAC
>CAMATI010000042.1 GCA_945861095.1 Asaia bogorensis
ACGCCATCTAGCGCTGTCATGCACAACAATTCTCTCGCCGCCGCCGATCCGATCGGATGGCACGGCACCACCATCCTGTGCGTCAGGCGGGATGGACACGTAACCATGGCCGGGGACGGCCAGGTCAGCCTTGGCCCCACCATCGTCAAAGGCAACGCCCGCAAGGTCCGCCGCATCGGCGACCCAAAACGCGGAAACGTCATTGCCGGGTTTGCCGGCGCCACGGCCGACGCATTCACCCTGCTGGAACGGCTGGAAACCAAGCTCGAACGCTTTCCCAACCAGTTGGAACGCGCCTGCGTGGAACTGGCGAAGGACTGGCGCACCGACCGCTACCTCCGCCGGCTGGAAGCCATGATGGCGGTCGCCGACAAGGAGCGCAGCTTCACCCTGACCGGCAACGGCGACGTGCTGGAGCCGGAAGACGGCGTGATCGCCATCGGCTCCGGCGGCAACTACGCCCTCGCCGCCGCCCGCGCCCTGATGCAAATCGACGGACTCTCCGCGGAAGACATCGCTCGGCGAGCCATGAAAATCGCCGCGGAAATCTGCGTCTATACCAACGGCAACATCATCATCGAGTCCATCTGATGGAAGTCCCAACCTATTCGCCGCGCGAAATCGTCTCCGAGCTCGACCGCTTCATCGTTGGCCAGAACGATGCCAAGCGCGCGGTCGCCATCGCCCTGCGCAACCGCTGGCGCCGGCAGCATCTGCCGGAAGCGATGCGCGAAGAGGTGGTCCCGAAGAACATCCTGATGATCGGCCCGACCGGCTGCGGCAAGACGGAAATCGCCCGCCGGCTCGCCAAGCTGGCGCAGGCCCCATTCCTGAAGGTCGAAGCCACGAAATTCACCGAGGTCGGCTATGTCGGCCGCGACGTTGAAAGCATCGTCCGCGATCTGGTCGATGCCAGCCTGAACCTGCTGCGCGACGCATCCCGCAAGCATGTGCGGGCAAAGGCGGAACAGGCGGCGGAGGAACGGTTGATCACCGCGCTGGTGGGGGAGGACGCGGCCGCCGACACCCGCTCCAAATTCCGCCGCATGCTGAGAAACGGGGAGTTCGAGGGCAAGGAAATCGAAATCTCCGTGACGGAACCCGCCTCCAACCCGATCGGCCAGTTCGATATGCCGGGCATGCCGCCGGGCCAGGTGATCAACCTGTCGGAGATGATGAAGGGCCTGATGGGCAACCGCCCGCAGCAGAAGCGGCGGATGACGGTGGAAGCCGCCCGCAAGCTGCTGGAGGCGGAGGAAGCCGACCAGTTGCTCGACAACGATCAACTGACCAAGGACGCGGTGTCGCACGCGGAAAACCACGGCATCGTGTTCATCGATGAGATCGACAAGATCTGCGTCCGCACCACGGAGGGCGGGTTCCGCGGCGGCGACGTGTCCCGGGAAGGCGTGCAGCGCGACCTGCTGCCGCTGATCGAGGGCACCACCGTGAACACCAAATATGGGTTGGTGAAGACGGACCATGTGCTGTTCATCGCCTCCGGCGCGTTCCATCTGGCCAAGCCGTCGGATCTGCTGCCGGAATTGCAGGGGCGCCTGCCGATCCGGGTGGAACTGTCGCCGCTGTCGCGCGACGATCTCCGGCGGATCCTGACCGAGCCCGAACACTCCCTGGTGAAGCAATACGCGGCGCTGATGGGAACCGAGAACGTGACCCTGGATTTCGCCGAGGACGCGATCGACGCCCTGGCCGATCTGGCGTCGGAGATCAACGACCGGGTGGAGAACATCGGCGCGCGCCGGTTGCACACGGTGCTGGAGCGGTTGCTGGAGGATATCAGCTTTACCGCCACCGACCGCGGCGGCGAATCGATCACCGTCGATGCCGCCTATGTGAACGAGAAAGTGGCGCCGTTGGCCCAGAAGGGTGATCTCAGTCGGTTTATCCTGTAGAACATGATCACGCTGAGCGGAACGTAACAGCGTGTGAATCATGCGACTGAACAAGGAAGCTAGAGCGGTTTGCCGTTTTCTGTCAGTCAGGGTGAAACCGCTCTAGCCCTGCGTTCGCACAAATGTTATAACGCCTGTGCAAACCAGGAGGGTTAGCCCATGCAAGCACTGAAACTGACCCAGATCGGCAATTCCGTCGGTGTCATCCTCCCGCGCGAACTCCTCGCCAAGCTCGGCCTCGCCAAGGGATCCACGGTTTATGCGATCGACCAGCCCGACGGGGTTCGGCTCACCACCGCCGATCCCGACTTCGAGGCACAGATGGACGTCGCTCGGCGTGTCATGCGGGAACGGCGGGCGGTGCTGCGCGAACTGGCGAAGTGACCGTCTGGCTGTCCCGCCAGCTCATTCTTGCCGTCCACGACGAACAACTGGCCGAACATGGCGGCGCGATCGGCGTGCGTGACGAGGGGCTGCTGGACAGTGCCCTCGCCCGTCCGCTGAACCGCGCCGGCTATGGGGAGCCGGACATCGCCGAATTGGGCGCGCTGTACGGGATCGCCATCGCCCGGAACCACCCGTTCGTGGATGGCAACAAGCGAACCGCCTATGTCGCCCTGGAATCGTTCCTACTACTGAACGGCTGCCGGTTCCCGGTCAGCGACGCCGAGGCCGTGGTGGCGACGCTCGCCATGGCATCGGGCGAGATCGACGACGCGGAATTCATCGACTGGGTGCGGACCAATATCGTGATGGACTGAAACGCGCCCCAACCATCGCCCCCGTCATTGCTTCCCTCACCGTCGTCGCCAGGCGTGACCCGGCAACCCGCGCTGCGACGGCAGGGGAAGCAATGACGGTGAGGACGTGGTTGGGGACCAACGACGGCGCCGCCGCGGTGGCAGCGCGCCCCGCTCCGTGCCAACGACCGCGCCAAGATTGCCAACGGCGATGCGCGCCGCCCGCTGACGTTGTAAGGGACCCCATGCAAGACCCGTTTATCATCCCCGAAGAACCCACCGCCGCCGCCGCGATCGCCGCGATCGGTGACGAACTCGACATCTTCGACGACTGGATGGAGCGCTACCAGTTCATCATCGAGATGGGTCGCAAACTGCCGCCATTCCCAGAGGCCTGGGCCGATGACGCACACCGCGTGCCCGGTTGCCAAAGTCGCGTCTGGATGGAAGCAACCGTGCGGGACGGTGCCATGTTCTTCGCCGGCGCCTCGGATGCGGCGATCGTCTCCGGCCTGGTGGCGTTGCTGTTGCGCGTCTATTCCGGCCGCCCGGTGGAGGAAATCCTCGCCACCGATCCGGTGTTCCTGAAGGACCTGGGTCTGTTGGAGGCGCTGTCGACCAATCGCGGCAACGGCATCGCGTCCATGGCGCGCAAGGTGCGCGAGGCCGCCGTCCTGCACCGCGCCGGCTGATCGCGCCTCGTGTCGGTTCCCGCCTGGGCTGGGTTGTCGGTCCCCGCTCGCGTCGGGCTTGTCGTCGGCGCCTATTTCACCTCGATCGCCGTTACCGGGTTCATGCCACTTTGGTACTCCGATCGCGGCATATCGGCCGAGGATATCGGTCTGATCCTGGGCACCGCCACCTTCCTGCGCATCCTGGCGGGCCCGGGTTGGGGCAATGTGACCGACCGGATCGGGCGGCGGCGGCCGGTGCTGCTGGTCGCCGGATTGGCCGCGACCGGGATGGCGCTGATGTTCGTGCCGACACGCGATTTCTACCTGCTGGCGCTGGTCGCGGCGGGGCAGGGGATTGCCGCCTCGGCGCTTAATCCGCTGATCGACTCGCTGGCCCTGGCATTGGCGCGCGAGGGGCGCATGGAATACGGGCCGGTGCGCGCCGTCGGATCGGCCACGTTCATGGTCACGACGGCAACCGTGGGATCCCTGCTGACCGCGATCGGGTCATGGGTGGTGCCGTGGCTGATCGCCGCGGGATACGGACTGGCAACCTTGTTCAGCCGGTTCCTGCCGGAAGCCGAGGCGCCGCCCGCCGTCGCGCGCAGCCTTAAGGGCGCGGGCCTGTTCCGCAACCGCGGCTTCTGCCTGGCAGTGGTATCCAGCGGCCTCATCCAGGGCTCGCACGCCGCCTATTACGGGTTCGCGGCGCTGTTCTGGCGGTCCCAGGGGTTCAGCGACACGGTCATCGGCCTGCTATTGGCCGAGGGCATCATCATGGAAATCCTGCTGTTCGCCCGCGGCCGTCGCCTGATCGCGTATCTGGGACCGGCCGGCCTGACCTTCTGCGCCGCGCTGGCCTGCGCCATCCGATGGGGCGCAACCGCCGCCAGCCCGCCCCTGGCGATCCTGGCACTGATCCAATTGCTGCATGCGGCCACTTTCGCGATGCAACACATCTCGGCGATGACCGTGCTCAGCCGCCACGTTCCCGTGGAGCGGGCCGCCACGGCCCAGGCGCTGCATGGCGCGCTGGGCTTCGGAGCACCGAGCGGCATCATGATGCTGACCGCCGGTTGGCTCTACGCCCATTACGATGGTGTGGCGTTCCTGGCGATGGCGGTGGTTGGTGGAGCCGCCATGCTGGTGGCCCTGCCGCTCGCCCGCCTGGAGGCAGCCCAAGGGGTAGTCCAGGAGGCGGCACAACGCTCCGCTACGGATTCTGATCCCAGTTCGGATCGTCGCTAGGGCTCAGCGGCTGATCGGGGGAGGCAAGCAATCCACGACCGGGGACGAAGTTGACTTCCAGGCGGATGCCATCCGGGTCCTCGAACACGAAGAAATAATAGCCCGGCGCGAAGCTGCCCTCCAGCGGACCGCGGTCGATAAAGCCGCCCATTTCGCGGACCTTGGCCGCCGCGGCATCGACATCCTCCCGGGAACGTGCGCGCAGGCACAGGTGGTGCATACCCACCCGGTTGGGCACGAACCGCTCATTCTCATGCTCCGGCGCGCAACGCTGGATGCCGATCGCGGTGCGTCCGCCGACATGGTACAGGAAGTTGTTTCCGTCATAGACCTTGGTCATGCCCAGAAACGGCAGCAACTCGGCATAGAAGGCCCGCGCTTTCTCCCACTGGCTCACGGTCAGGATCACGTGGGCCATTCCGTTGACTTCGATCATCGATCGCGTGCGCCTTTATCGCTGGAGGGCGTTGGCAAGAGGGGGAGGAAGGGAAGCCGCCTTGGGGCTCCGCCCCGAACCCCCAAGGCTTCCCTTCTTCCCCCCGCTTGCCCCGACGCCAGTCATGCCGCGCGACGTCTAAGACCGGTAAGACCCGTTGATGTCGATATACCCATGCGTCAGGTCGCAGGTCCAAACCGTGGATTTGCCGCGACCCAGCCCGATATCGATGTCGATTTCGATCTCCTGGCCCTTCATATGCGCCACCACGGGCGTTTCATCGTAGCCTGGCACGACGCCGCCTTCTTTCGCCATCCAGGTGCCGCCAACCCCGATCGACAGCTTGTCGCGATCCGCCGGCTCCCCGGCCTTGCCCACCGCCATCACGATGCGGCCCCAGTTCGCGTCCTCCCCGGCGATGGCGGTCTTCACCAAAGGCGAGTTCGCCACCGTCATCGCAATCTTCTTCGCCGACCGCGCGGTGGTCGCGCCGGTCACGTTGATCTTGACCAGCTTCTGCGCACCCTCGCCGTCTCGTACCACCTGCAACGCCAGGTCCAGCAGCAGATCCCGCAATTGCGCGGCGAAATCCTTCAGGATCGGCCCACCTTCCGCCGGAACCCGAGGATGCTTCGTCTGCCCGGTGGCAATCAGCAGAACCGTGTCGGACGTGGACGTGTCGGAATCCACGGTCGTCGCGTTGAACGTCGTGTCGACGCCCTTGCGCAACATCGCCTGTAGCGCCAGAGCCGGGATTTTCGCGTCGGTGAAGACGAAGCACAGCATGGTCGCCATGTCCGGCGCGATCATGCCGCTGCCCTTGGCAATGCCGGTGATCCGCACCTCGGAGTCCCCGATCTTCGCCACGCGGGTGGCCGCTTTCGGGAAGGTGTCCGTGGTCATGATGCCGCGCGCGGCGGCTTCCCATCCGTCCTCGGTCAGCCCGTCATGCAGCGCGGGCAATCCGGCGATCAGCTTTTCATGCGGGAGTACCTCGCCGATCACGCCGGTCGAGGCCACGAAAATCTGTTTCGCCGGACACCCGGCCAATTGGGCGGCGGCGGCGGCGGTGGCGACGCAGGCATCGCGGCCGGCCTTGCCGGTGAACACATTCGCGTTCCCCGCATTCACCACCACCAGCCTCGCCTTCCCTCCGCTCAACGCCGCTCGGCACCAATCCACCGGCGCACCGGGGCACTTGTTGGACGTGAACACACCCGCGGCGGTGCTGCCGGACGGCACCTCCATCATCACCACATCGGTGCGCCCCTTGTAACGGATTCCCACCGCGGCGGCGTTCAGGCGAACCCCAGCCAAAGGCGGCAGCGCCGGCAATGCCACGGCGAGCGGCGAGACGGAACTTGTCATGTTTCCCTTCCTTATTTTCTCGTTTTCCGGGTCTGCTTGTGTTCCGCGACCAGCCGCGGGCCGGAGCGTTCCCGGACGGGCGGCAACCGCTCCCGCGCCTTGGCGTGTCGCTGATGGCGCGTCAGCGCGCGGGTGGCGGCACCGCCGAATCGGTGGCCCGCATCGGCGAACCGTCAAGATTGAACTGTTCGATCACGACGGATGCGCGGGCACGGGTCAGCGCCGTCTGCACGCCCTGCTGGATCATCTGCTGGCGCAGTTCGTCCTGGGCGTCCTCGAACGACGGCGGCGCGGCCTTGCGGCGCTCGGTCGCCTGGATGACGTGCCAGCCGAACTGGGTCTTCACCGGCGTGGCCGTGACCTCGTTATCCTTCAAGGTGAAGGCGGCGGCGGCGAATTCCGGCACCATCTGGTCCTGCTTGAAGAAGCCGAGATCGCCACCATTCTGCGCCGATCCGGGATCCTTGCTGTATTGCTTGGACAGGGCGGCGAAGTCGGTGCCCTTCTTCAGGTCGGCGATGATCGTCTTCGCGGTCGCCTCGTCAGGCACCAGGATATGGCGGGCCCGCACCTCGGTGACGCCCGTCTTGCCGGCCATGTCGCGGTCGTAGCGGGCGCGAACGGCCGCATCGCTGATCTGCGGGCCGACTTCCCTTTGCAGCAGGGCCGCCTCGGTCGCGCGTTCGATCGCGACGGCAACCTGGCGCTGTACCTCCGGATCCTTGTCCGCACCGGTCTTGCGGGCTTCCGCCACCAGGGCGCGCCCACCGATCAACTGGTCGAGCAGAACCGGATACAACGTCTGCGGAGGCATGGCGCGGGCGTTTTCCGGCAATCCGGATACGGCGGCCTTGACCTCGCTGAGCCGGATCGGCACGCCATCGACCTTGGCGACGATCGGATCGACCGGTGTGGTGCCCGCTGAAGAGGCCCCTTGGGCGAAGACGGTCCCGCAAAGCAAGGGCAGCGCAAGCAGCGCTCCGGCAAGGCAACGGGCCGTGGCCCCGGCGGTTGGTGCCGCGAACAGAAACATTGAAACTCCTGGGTGAAGCGCGGCGCGATGATGACGGAACCGGCCTCGGCTCACAAGGACAGGAAACGAGGATCGGCAGTTCTCATTTTGACCCGCACATTGCCACTGGCGACGGTAGAGGCATTTCTCACGGACACTGTTGCATGACGCGCGGTGGCAAAACCATGAATCCGCGGTCCGGTTCGACAGCCGTCAGGGTCCCGCCGGCCTATGCGTCATGCCGCAAAAAAACGAGGCCTACATATGGGGATCAACTGCCCGCGCCGACGAAGCCAAATGGTGCCCCTGGCCGACCTGGGCGAATTCACGCTCCGACCGAACTGAACCCGTCACGCCGCGCGCGTCGCCTCCACCCCGTACGGCCGAACCAAACCCCGCAGCGGCACGTCGAACGCCTGATGGATCGCCCAGATCATCGCGACCGTCAGGCGCCGCTTGCCGGCCAACACCTCGCTGGCGCGGGAACGCGATCCCAGCACGCGTGCCAGATCGGCGGCCGAAAAGCGACCTTGTTCGACATGAAAATGGAGCGATTGCACTGGATCGGGCGGCGGGATCGGCGCCACCTGGTCCTCATAGAGTCCGACCAGGGTCGCGATCACCTCCAGCCGGTCACTGTCCGCGGATCCCGCGGGCGCGCCCCACAGCCGCCCGATCTCCGCTATCGCGGCCGCCTGGTCCTCGCGCGAGCGGATGGGTTTGATGTCAAACATCAACAACTCCTTACCATTGGCGACACTGGGAATACCATCTTCCGCGCCATACACGTCATGCGTCGGCACGGGGTCCGGTTCGACCAGAGACGCTGTCCCGATCGATCCCGCGGCCCGACAGAAACATGCCCGACAGAAATATTGTCAGCCGAGGGAATCCGCTTCTATCCTCCCGACAGGATGGAAATTCCCCAAGGAGCCGCGCCATGGCCGTCACCGTAAAGCAACTGCACCCCCTGTTCGTCGGCGAAGTCAGCGGGGTCGACCTGCGCCAGCCGTTGGACCGGGACGATGTCACCGCCCTGAACGACGCAATCAACAAGCATGGCGTTCTAATCTACCACGATCAGCACATCGACGACGAGCAGCAGCAGGCGTTCAGCCGGAATTTCGGGGAACTGGAAACCACGGTACGCGCCTTCCGCCGGGATTTCGTGCCGCGGCTGGACGTCCATATGGCCGACATCTCCAACCTGGATGAAAACAACAAGGTCCTGCCCCCGAACGACCGTCGTCGGCTCAATGCGCTGGGCAACCGGCTGTGGCACTCCGACAGCAGCTTCAAGCGCGTTCCGGCCCGGTTTTCCCTGCTGTCCGCGCGCGTCATTCCCAGTTGGGGCGGGGAAACCCAGTTCGCCGACATGCGCGCGGCCTGGGACGCGTTGCCGGACCGCATGAAGGCCCGCGTCGAAGGCATGATCTGTGAACACACCCAGTTGTTCTCCCGCGCCAAGATCGGCTTCACCGACTGGTCGCCCGAAGAACGCGCTAAGATGGCGCCAGTGCCGCAAGTGATGGTGCGGACCCATCCCGGCTCTGGCCGCAAGTCCCTTTACCTGTCGTCCCACGCCGGCCGTATCCAGGGAATGGAGGAGCCCGAGGCCCGCATGCTGCTGCTGGACCTGACCGAGTTCGCAACCCAGCCGCGGTTCGTCCACTCTCATACCTGGAAGGTCGGCGACCTGGTGATGTGGGACAATCGCTGCACCATGCATCGCGCCCGCGAATACGACGAAACCCAGGTTCGCGACATGCATCGCACCACCGTATCCGATGGCGTGGCGACCGTGCCTGAAGCCGTGGCCGCATAAATGACCGGCGGGCCAGGACTCGCCGTTTTCATTCGACGCGGGCCAGTCAGGTGGCTGGCGGGTGTTGCCATGCTGCTGCTGATCGGCCTGCTGCTGCCGCGGGCGGGCAACGCGGCGTGCACACCCATCGCGTTCGGCAAGCCCACGGTCTGGCGGGCCGCGGCGGGCGATCCGACCTTGACCATCACTTTTCTGGGCCACGCCAGCTTCCTGATCGAGAGTCCGTCCGGGGTGCGCGCGGTCACCGACTATGGCGCGACCTTCGGGCCAGTCGATCCCCCGGATATCGTGACCATGAACCGGGCGCATTCGATGCATCACACGCTGCACCCGGACCCGCGCATACCGTTTCCGCTGAAGGGCTGGCAGGACGGCCCGACGCCACCCCGCCACGACATTGTCTTGCGCGATATGCGGGTGACCAACCTGCCCACCAATCTGCGATCCTGGAGCGGCGGGACCGAGGTCAACGCCAACTCGATCTTCATCTTCGAAAGTGGGGGGTTGTGCATCGCCCATCTCGGGCATCTGCACCATCTGCTGCTGCCGGCGGACCTGGACGCGCTGGGTCGCATCGACATCCTGATGATCGCGGTGGACGGCGGCTACACCTTGGGCCATCGGGATGCGGTCGAGTTGATCGGACAGATCCATCCAAGGATCGTCTTGCCGATGCATTATTTCAGTCAGGAGAACCTGGCGCGGTTCCTGTCGCTGATGCAGGCGCGGTTCGCGATTGACGTGCGGAACACGTCGTCATTCCAGATTTCGCGCGCGACCTTGCCCGCCGAACCGACGGTGATCGCCTTGCCGGGGCCGCACTGACCATGGCGATCCGGATCGCGCTGCTGGTTGTCGCCCTGCTGCTGCCCCGGTGGGCCGAGGCCGGATGTGCCCCGATTGCGTTTCGCCAACCCCCGATCTGGCGGGCGTCGACGGGCGATGCCACTGTCGCGATCACCTTTCTGGGCCACGCAAGCTTCGAGATCGCGTCTCCCGCCGGCGTTCGCGCCATCACCGATTACAACGGCTTCAACGTCGCTGCTCAGCTACCCGACATCGTCACGATGAACCACGCCCATTCCACGCATTACACATTGTCGCCCGATTCCCGGATCAGGCACGTGCTGCATGGATGGAAGGAAAACGGCGTGACCCCTCGGCACGATCTGGCGGTGCGGGACCTGCGGGTGAGCAACCTGCCGACCAATATCCGCCAATGGGGCGATGGCGGCACGGAAGCCTACGGCAACTCCATCTTCGTGTTCGAGAGCGCGGGACTGTGCATCGCCCATCTCGGTCACCTGCATCACCTGCTGGAACCGAAGGACATCGATGCGCTTGGCAGGATCGATATCGTGATGGTTCCGATCGACGGCCAATGGACCATGAGCCAGGCTGATGCAGTGGCGGTGATCGAGCAGTTGCAGCCGCGCGTGGTGCTGCCGATGCACTACTTCACCCGCGACGTCCTGGCGCGGTTCCTGGACATGGTGCGCGGACGTTACGCGATCGAAGTGCGGGATTCCCCGGCGATGGAGATATCCCGCATCACTTTGCCGGATCGTCCGACGGTGATCGCGCTGCCCGGCGGGTATTGAGACGCGGCAGGTCCGACCGCGTCGCCCCTTCCGAGAGTGCCGAGCCGCGCCCTTCAGTACGACTTCGGCAGGTCCAGGACTCGTTCGGCCAGATAGGACAGCACCAACTCCCGGCTGACTGGCGCGATGCGGGGCAGCATGCTTTCGCGGAACAGCCGTTCCACATGGAATTCCTGAGCGTAGCCCATCCCGCCATGGGTCAACACGGCCTGTTCCGCCGCGCGATAGCCGGCCTCGGCCGCCAGATATTTGGCGGCATTGGCCTCTGCCCCGCATTCCATCCCCTGGTCGTATTTCCAGGCGGCCTTGAACACCAGCAGATCCGCCGCTTCCAGTTCCGCCCAGTTGCGCGCCAGAGGATGCTGGATTCCCTGGTTCTGTCCGATCGGCCGACCGAACACCACCCGTTCCCGCGCATACTTTGCTGCCCGCGACAGTGCCGCTCGGCCGATCCCAATCGCCTCGGCCGCGACCAGCACGCGTTCGGGATTCAGCCCGTGGATGATGGCGCGGAAGCCTTCACCTTCCTCCCCGATGCGGTCTTCCACCGGCACCCGCATGTCCTCAAAGAACACCATGTTCGAATCCACCGCGTGCCGGCCCATCTTGTGGATCAGCCGCACATCCGCATGGGTGCGGTCGAGGTCGGTGTAGAACAGGGTCAGCCCGTGCGACTTGCGCTGGACCTTGTCCAACGGCGTGGTCCGCGCCAGCAGCAAAATCTTGTTCGCGACCTGCGCTGTTGATGTCCATATCTTGGAGCCGTTGATCCGGTAGTGGTCGCCATGCCGGTCCGCGCGGGTCGTCATTGCCATCGTGTTGAGGCCGGCATTCGGCTCCGTCACGCCGAAACACGCCTTGTCCTTGCCGGCGATCAATGGCGGCAGCATGCGCTGCTTCTGCGCCTCCGTGCCGTGCACCACCACCGGGTTCAGGCCGAAGATATTGATGTGGACGGCGCTCGCCCCGCTCATGGCCGCGCCGGATTCGGCGATGGCCTGCATCATCAGCGACGCTTCGACGATGCCCAGCCCGGCGCCGCCATAGGCTTCCGGCATGGCAATGCCGAGCCAATTGCCCTCGGCGAGGGCGTCGAAGAAGGCGTGCGGGAAGGTGGCGGTGGTTTCTCGCTCCAGCCAGTAGGTGTCGTCGAACCGCTTGCACAGCCGCTGAATTTCGTCGCGGATTTGGACTTGATTGTCGGTGAGGTTGAAATCCATGGATAGGACGCTTTCCGGGCCAACAGGGTTAAGACGTGGTGTCACACCCTATACGCGAATCGGGCGCGCGGGAAATCTGTGCGAGTGACCGCGGGTTGAAGGGGCGCATTGTACCAGCCGGCGGAAAGGTCGACGTACCGGTCAGCCCCAACCCGTCATGCCGGCGGAGGCCGTCATCCGCGTCTTGCGCGGTTGCAGTCTGGGAAAGTCGTGGATGCCGGCCCGGAGCCTGTCCTCGGGCTTGACCCGTGGGGCCGCCATGACGGGGAGGCGGCGCCGCGGGGCATTGCGTTGGTCGGTGGGTCTCAGGCGGGGTCCATCAAGGGCACCAGATGGGACAGGAACGTCTCCGCGCACGCCCTCCACGAATACCGCTCCGCATGGGCCCTGCACGCTCGCCTATCCGCTGTCAGGGCGTCGAGGGCCGCGACGCGCAGGTCGGCATTTACCGAGCCGATCTTGCCGACCGCATCCGCCAACACGTCCTTGGGTCCGGTCACCGGGAACGCGGCAACCGGCGTGCCGCATGCCAGGGACTCCAGGATGACCAACCCGAACGTGTCGGTCAGGCTGGGAAACACGAACACATCCGCGCTGGCATAGGCGCGCGCCAGGGAGTCCCCATGACGCGGGCCGGTGAACGTCACATTCGGATAGGCCCGCCGC
Organism: Asaia bogorensis; assembly: GCA_945861095.1. Classification (GTDB taxonomy): domain Bacteria; phylum Pseudomonadota; class Alphaproteobacteria; order Acetobacterales; family Acetobacteraceae; genus Rhodopila. The sequence goes on from CAMATI010000042.1 coordinate 12,704, forward strand.
AATGCCGCCAGTTGCGGGCCGCCACCGACCACGACTTTCGATCCTGGCAGGTCGAGGTCCAGGAACGCTCCGATGTTCTTTTCAACCGCGACCCGGCCGACATGGATGAAGATCGGGCGCGGCAGGTCCCAGATCTCTCGCGGTTCCGGCTTGAACAGGTCCAGGTCGACGCCGCGCGACCAGGATCGGATATTGCTGAAGCCGCGCGCCGCCAGTTCATCACGCAAGGACTGGGTAGCGACCATCGTCCCCTGGCCGGCCCCATGGAAGCGCCGCATCCAGGCATAGATCGGTCGCACGGGCAGGCCGGTGCGCGCCTTCACATACTCCGCGAATCGGGTGTGGAACGCGGTGGTGAACTTGAAGCCGGTGCCGCGCGCCCAGCGCCGGGCCGCGAGACCCAGCGGACCCTCGGTCGCGATATGCAAGGCATCCGGCTTGAACGCCTCGATCATCGCGATCAGCCGGCGGCTCGGCATGAAGGACAAAGAGATGTCCGGGTAGGTCGGGCATGGGAAGGTGCGAAACCGGTCGGGACCGATCACTTCCACCACATGGCCCATGGCCTGCAATTCGCCGGCGACAGTGGTCAATGTGCGCACGACGCCATTGACCTGGGGTTTCCAGGCATCCGTAACGATCAGGATACGATGGGATGGGGCGGGCGGCAGCATGATGTCGTCGCCTGCTTCTTCAAAGAAGGGAAGGGAATCAAGCAGTTTGAGGCACTCGTGCCTGCTGCGCTTCAAAGAATGACAGTCGGTTCAATTCGGCCCAGTCGATCAGTTCGAAGCGACCGTCATGGTGTTCCACCAGCGCGGTGCAGCTTTCGACCCAGTCGCCGTCGTTCATATAGAGGATGCCGTTCAGGTCTCGCATTTCGGCGTGGTGGATGTGGCCGCATACGACGCCGTCGAAGCCGCGCCGGCGGGCTTCCTCCGCCACTGCGATTTCAAAACGATCGATGGCTTTGACGGCTTCCTTCACCTGGCGCTTCAACCAGGCGGACAGCGACCAGTATGGATAGCCCAACAGGCGCCGCACGACGTTGAACCAGCGGTTCATCGACAGGGCGGCCGTATAGGCCCAGTCGCCCAGCAGCGCGAGAAACTTTGCGTATCGCACGACGCTGTCGAATTCATCGCCATGCAGGATCAGCAGGCGTTTGCCGTCCGCGGTGATGTGTTCCGATTCCCGGCACAGCTTGATGCCGCAGATTTCCAGGCCGATCGGAAGCCATGAACGGAACATTTCGTCGTGGTTGCCCGGAATGTAGGTGACGTTCGCCCCGGCGCGCGCATGGCGCACGATCTGGCGAAGCACGTCGTCATGGGTTGCATCCCAGTACCATGATTTGCGAAGGCGCCATCCGTCGATGATGTCGCCAACAAGAAAGAGATGCTGGCAGGAAGTTTGTGCCAGAAAATCGGCGAGGAACCCACTTCGGCAGCCACGCGTGCCGAGATGCGTGTCCGAGATAAAGACGCTCCGATAGGCAGGGCGTGCAAAGGATGATGACATTGTGTTCATGTTTAGAAAGGATTTAACGAAACCGAATGGGGTGTGGGGTGAAACTTCGATGACGAATCAACAATTTCCAGTCGGTAATGAAAGTAATCTATTAGTCAAATCACTGTCATTTATCTGACATCATCCGTGGGCAGTAATGGCTCTTTGGTCTGGATTCCGTGCGATTCGCCCTCACCGTAACCGCGAAACGGCCCCACCATGGTAATTGTCTTCAACCCCGTTGCCGGCCGCCGACGCGCCTCTCTGCTCTGGCGGGTGCTGGATGTCCTGGTCGCCAATGGCGTCCGGCTGCATCTGGCGGAAACCACGCGGCCTGGCCATGCCGAAGCGCTGGCCCGTGATGCCGTGCGGCGCGGCGCCGAGATGGTCGTCGCGGCGGGAGGGGACGGGACGATCGCCGAAGTTGCCAATGGCTTGATCGGTTCCAACACACGGCTCGGTGTCATCCCGCTGGGCACGGCGAACGTGCTGGCGCATGAACTGGGACTTCCCTTCGGACCACGCGCGGTCGCCGCCGCGCTCGCTTTCGGTCGCACGACCACGCTATGGCCCGGTATCGCCAAGGGCGCCGATGGAGAGCGGCTGTTCGTTCAGATGGTCGGCGTCGGCTTCGATGCCCAGGTGGTTCGCCACCTCCCCTTTTCGCTCAAAAAGCTGCTCGGCAAAGGCGCCTACGTGCTGCAATCGCTGCGAGAAATGGTGCGGTATCCGTTTCCGGCCATTCATCTTCGCATCGACGGACTGGAAACCCAGACCGCCAGTGTGATCGTGTCCAAGGGGCGCCTGTATGGCGGTAATTTCCGCCTGGCCCCGAATGCGCGGTCGGGCGAACCGGGGTTTTCGGTCGTGCTGTTCGATCACGCGGGACCGGGGGCGGCGCTGATGTATGGTGCCGCGTTGCCGCTGAACCTGTTGGGCAAGGCCCCGGGCGTGCGACATCTTCGGGCCGCGACCATCAGCATCGTCGGCAACCAGCGGCTGCCGATCCAGACGGACGGCGACTTCGGCGGCTATACGCCGATGTCGGTCGTCGATGCGGCGGGGCCTATCCAGATCGTGACTGGATAGGGGCGTCGCCTGTTGGCCCGCCTACCGGCCCCCCATCGCCTGATCCAGATCCCGGATCAGGTCCGCGGCAGTCTCCAACCCGATCGACAGCCGGATGACGTCCGGGCCGGCGCCGGCGGCGATTCGCTGCTCCTCGGTCAACTGCCGATGCGTGGTGGACGCCGGGTGCAGGATCAGGCTGCGGGTGTCGCCAACATTCGCCAGATGGGAAAACAGGCCCACGCTTTCGACCAGCTTGATGCCCGCCTCGTAGCCGCCTTTGACGCCAAAGGTGAACACCGATCCGGCGCCTTTCGGCAGGTATTTGCGCGCCAGTGCCCGGTAAGGGCTTGATTCCAGCCCTGCATAGGAAACCCAGGCGACTTTCGGGTGGTCGGCCAGGAATTCCGCCACCGTCTGGGCGTTCGCGCAATGCCGCTCCATCCGCAGATGCAGGGTTTCCACGCCGGTGATGGTCAGGAACGCGTTCATCGGCGCCATGGTCGGCCCGTAATCCCGCAGCGCCACCGCCCGCGCCTTGGTGGTAAAGGCAAAATCCCCGAAATTCTCGTAAAAACGCAACCCGTGATAGGCCGGCTCCGGCTCTGTCATCGACGGGAACTTGCCGCCCTGCGCCCAGTCGAATTTTCCCGACTCCACCACGATCCCGCCCATCGAGTTGCCGTGACCGCCCAGGAACTTCGTGGTGGAGTGGGTGACGATATCCGCCCCCCACTCGAACGGCCGGCACAGGAACGGAGTCGCCAACGTGTTGTCGACAATCAGCGGCAGGCCGGCGTCATGCGCGACCTTGGCGATGGCTTCCAGATCGACGATCACGCCGCCGGGATTGGCCAGGCTTTCGACGAAGATCGCCTTGCATTTGGGAGTCAGCGCGCGCCGAAAATTTTCCGGATCGGACGGGTCCACGAAATGGCAATGCCAGCCCAGCTTCTTGAACGACAATCCGAACTGCGTCAGGGACCCGCCATACAGAGCGCGCGACGCCAGGAATTCGTCGCCGGGTTCCAGCATCGTCGCGAACACCAGGAACTGCGCCGCATGCCCCGATGCCGCCGCAACCGCCGCTCGGCCGCCCTCCAGGCTGGCGACACGCTCCTCTAGCACCGCCACCGTCGGATTGGTCAGGCGGGAGTAGATGTAGCCGAAATTATGCAGGTTGAACAAAGACGCGGCGTGATCGACGTCGTCGAACACATAGGCCGTCGTTTGGTAGATCGGCGTGGACCGCGCCCCAGTTGTCGGGTCCGGCGCGGCGCCCGCGTGCACGGCCAGAGTCTCGAACCCATAGGTGACATTGGTTTCCGGCAGCGGACGTGGCTTGCGGGCGCGTTCTGTCGGAGGCGACGCGGCGCGGTTGCGGATGATGCCGGAATTGACCCCGCTCCAGGACAATTCACCGCCCAGACGGCCGAATTCGATCTTCGGGCAGCGGTTCATCACCACGTCCAGACCCGCGGCCTCGGCGCGTGCGCCCGCTTCGTCGTTGCGAACGCCGAGCTGCATCCAGACCACCTTGGCGCCGATGGCGATGGCGTCTTCCACGACGGGGCCGACCTGGTCGGATGCGCGGAAGACATCGACCATGTCGATCTTCTCGGGGATGTCGCGCAGGGACGCGTAGATTTTCTCGCCCAGTTGGTCCTTCCCGGCGGTGGTCGGGTTGACCGGAATGACGCGGTAGCCCTTCCCCTGCAGATATTTCATCACGAAGTAGCTGGGGCGGTTCCAGTTGGAACTGGCGCCCACCATGGCAATCGTGCGCACCGTCGACAGGATGCGGCGGAGCTTGGCGTCGGCGTAATGGAGTGGGGCTGGCACGGTCATGGCGGCGATCTCCCGTTCGGCCGGGATCAGCTATCGCGTGTTCCGGATGCTGGCAACGGCGGAGTGTTGCGGCGGTGCGTTGTCGCTGACATGAAAACTCCCGCTGCCATTTCTGACAGCGGGAGCTTGCAGGCTTGGCGGCGGGAAGACCTCCCGCCGATTGCGTTGGTTATCGGGTCTGCTGGATCGCCGACAGAACCCAGCGGTCGCCGGTCGGGCGGACGAACGTCCACAGCTCGGTGGCCATGTCGCGGGCCGTCTCGTCGCCGGCGACAACCCGGCCCGTCTGGTCGCGGGTCACGTCGAGCATCGAGAAGCGCATCGCCACGGTGGCGTAATCGCTGCCATTCTCCGACCATGCCTGCGACAGGTCGCCAGATTCCAGGCGGACATCGGTGATCGTGTTCTGCATTCCGCGATGGCGCTGTTCCATCAGCTGCTCACCGAAGTAGCTGGCCATTTCCGGGGTGGTCATCCCGCGCAGGGCCCCTTCGTCCTGATTGCTCCAGGCGCCTTGCACGGCCTGCAACAGACGTTCGAACGCGGTGAAGTCCGCCGGGGTGATGGTCAGTGGCGCGACCGGAGGCGGTCCACCGGCGCTGCCGCCCATGCGGTTCATCGGGTTCTGGGTGCCGTCCATGCCACGGGCCATCATGTCCGGGCCAGTGGCCAGGGCCGGTTGCTGCCGCCGCCGGATCAAGCGCACCACGAACCAAATTGCCCCACCCAGCAGGGCGATCTGCAGCAGCATACCGAGCATGCCGATGCCGCCCATGCCGCCGCCGAAGAAGCCGCTGCCCATGAAGAGGCCGGCAAGGCCCACACCCAGCAGGCCACCCGCCAGGCCGGCCATCAGCCCGCTGCGCGCGGGTGAGGCCATCCCAGCAGGGCTGGCCGCCGCCGGCGTATTCGGCGTCACGGTCCGCTGCATCGGTTGGGCGGCGGTCGGCGCGGTATTTGTCGCCGGCGGGGCCGAGTGGGTCTGGCTTCCGCGGCTGCCGGAGGATGTCCCGCCACCCGCCCGCGCATGCGCGAGGCCGGGTGCGAGGGCCAACGAAAGGACCGCGACGGATGCGAAGAGGAAACTGGTACGGCGCATGGGATCTCGCTCTTGCTTGTGAATGAAAACGATATGGTGGTTCGGCGTTGATACGTCCAGAGGGCGACCGCTGAGGACCTTGTTCAGGCACCCGCCAACGTCATTCCCTCCAACCGCACGGTAGGAGCGTCTGTACCGCGACGAAACCTCAAGTCACTGGCAGGCGTCAAGCGCGCAAACATGTCGATTAAGTTACCTGCGACCGTGATTTCCGCCACCGGCTCCGCCAGCACGCCATCGCGGATCATGAATCCGGCCGCGCCCCGGCTGTAATCGCCGGTCACACCGTTGACGCCCATACCAATCATCTCCGTGACGTAGAGCCCGAGCTTGATGTCCGCCATCAGCGATGCCGGGTCCAGAGGGCCGGCCGCCAGATAGAGATTGGTTGCCGATGGCGACGGCGGACCGCTGGTCCCGCGCGCGGCATGACCGGTGGATGCAAGGCCAAGCTGGCGGGCCGACCGGGAATCGAGCAGCCAGGTGGTCAATACGCCATCCTCGATCAGCGCGCGGGCGACGGTCGGCGTGCCTTCCCCGTCGAATACGCGGGAACGGAGGCCGCGATTCCGGCGCGGGTCGTCGAGCACGTTGATTCCGGCGGCAAAGATGCGCTGCCCCAGCTTGTCGCGCAGGAAGCTGGTGCCGCGTGCCACGCTGGCGCCGTTGATCGCGCCGGTCAAATGGCCCAGCAGGCTGCCAGCGACCCGGGGGTCGAACACGACGGGCACCCGGGCCGTCTTGGCGCGGGTGGGGTTGAGCCGGCGAATTGCCCGCTCGCCGGCGCTGCGGCCGATCTCGGCGGGATCGTCCAGATCGGTCAGATGCACGCAACTGTGATAGTCGTAGTCCCGCTGCATGTCGGTGCCGGTCCCGGCCAAGGCCGTCGCCGAGACCGAATGGCTGGTGCCGGCGCGTCGTCCCGCGAACCCCGCGGAGGTCACCAGGAATATCTCGGTGCGGCCGTAGCCGGCCTCGGCACCTTCGGAGTTGTTGATGCCCTTGACCGCCAGCGCAGCCTCCTCCGCAGCCGAAGCACGCGCGATCAGCGCTTCGACCGACGGTTCGGACGGATCGTCGAGGTCCAGGTTATCGATGTCGGGCGTGCGGGCGGTGTCGGCCAGGCCGGTGAACGGATCTTCCGGCACGACGCGTGCCATCGCCACCGCGCGTTCCGCCAGCATCGCGAATCCGGACGGATCGACGGATGACGCGGACACAATCGCGGCCTGCTTGCCCAGGAAAACGCGCAATCCCAGGTCCTGGCCCTCGGACCGTTCCACATGCTCGGTTTTGCCCAGGCGGCGTTGCACCGATACGGAGGTGCCGGCCACAAGCACGGCATCAGCGGCGTCGGCCCCCGCGGCCTTGGCACGGGCGATCAGATCTTCGAGCAGGGCGAGGCGGTCGGTCATGGACTGGATTCCGCTGTTCACGTTCAGGGCCTGAGACCACAAATCGCAGGGCTCAGGTCAGGATGGGTCTTCGTCGCACGCCACGCCAGCCAACGCCAGTTCCAGTCTCTCGCCCCAAGGCATCATCGATCTATGCCGCGGCCCTGGCGTCGAGCACGGCCATGCGTGCGTCCAACGCCGCGGTCAGGCTTTCCCGCCGTTCCCACAGCGATCGGTACCACGCGATCCTTGGTTCCACCTGATAGGCCAGCATACGCTCCTCGGTCACATACCGACGGGCGGCGTCGCCGATCTGGCGCGCAAGGTCCGGCATCGCGACCAGGCGCATCAGGTGGGAGCGAAATTCGGCGACGTCGCGGAACAGCAGGCCGGTGCGCTCATGGACGATGCTGCCGCTATAAACCACGGTGCTGGCCAGCGGCGCGACGCGGCAGGCGCCGGCTTCGATGAATTTCAGGTCCGACTTGGCGCGGTTGAAGCCGTTATCGTCGAGCGGCATGAACGAGATCTCGGACCGCCCGAGCAGCTTCATGTAGGTGTCGTAGTCGCAGGTCGGCATGAATGTCTTGTGGGGCGATTCCAGCGCGTCGAAGAAGCCACGATCATGGACGACCTGGAAGCGGAGCCGAGCGCCGACCTTGGCGGCGACATCGTTGATCGCGGGCACCAGGTGCCGCCAGTCGGGCTCTCGGTTCAAGGCGCCGAAGAAGAATGTCATCGACCGAGGGTCGGCGAAGTTGGTAACCGGCGGCAGGGCAACCAGCGCGTTGGGGAAGATCGCGACCTCCGGGTTGCGCGCCCGCAGCACATCCGCCAACGGGCGGGTGCTGGTTTGGATGGCGTGGACGCCGTAGAATCCCAATTGCTCGGTATCCCGCATGCCACGCATGAAATCGGGATGATCGTCGAATTCCGTGACAACCAGCCAGCCCGCATCCCGGATTGCCCGGAGCATTTTTCGGCCGTCCGCGCCGGACATATCCGGGCGATGCAGGACGAAGATGCGCGCACGTCCGTCGTCGGGCGGGTTGGCCAGCAGCCGATCGGTCAAGCGCACCTCGACCACGGGGTCTGTGCCGATTGCCTGCAGCGGGTGGACCACCCGGACATGTGACACGCCGCCGACCGGGGCCAGCATATTACCCGCGACCGTCATGCGCTGACGCTGCTCCCGCCGCACGCGCCACACATATTGCAGTGCCGCGGATCGGCGCTTGAAGGCCACCGGATCAATGCCCAGCGCCGTCAGCGCGGGTTCCATCGCGGTCGCGAAGCGTTCCGACTGTTCCTGGTCGAACACCCGGGGGTGCACGTCGCAAAGCATCAGCCCCGCGTCGGTCAGGCCGCGCCGCGTGCTTTCCAGGCTGAACCAGCGCAGATGGCTGCGGTCCAGCAACCCCGAAGCCTCATAATCCCAATTCCCCCGCATCAGCCGCTCGGCGAAGCTCCAATGCTCTATATTCGGTAGACAAATCAACATCATACCGTCGGGAGACAACATCTCGGCGTGTCGTCGCAACAGCCCCCACGGGTCACGCATATGCTCCAGGCTGGTGCTGTAGATGATGCAGTCGAGCCCGCCCGGGATATCGAACGGCATGGGGTCTGCCTCAATATCCACCACGGCCACTTCGGACAAATGCTGTCTGGCGAGGTTGGCAAGCGTGGGGTTGCTTTCGATGCCCAAAAGCCGAGCGGTGGGATTCATCAGGCGGTAGGTGGCCAAAAGATCGCCGCGTCCGCAGGAGACATCCAGAACGCTTCGCGCGGATAGCGGAATCCGTTGAAGGAGGTCGGTCACGGGAGCCAGGGGTTCAGGCGGCATCGGCAACGATCGCTCCGGCGGAAATGGGGCGGGGTGGTGTCGACAGGCTGTCAGCCGATCGATCCCAGATTGAATGCGGATCCGTCGTACCGGTCCAGGCGCCAGGGGCGGGTCGGCAATGACGTTGCAATAGCGGACCCTCGATAAGGGTGTTGTCTCAGAATGTCGATCTGTTCTTGCATTCGAGTCTGGCAGCGATCCAACGCCACGTCATCCGAAAGCTGTGGCTGGGCGGTTGCGACCCGCCGCAACGCCGCGGCTGCCCGGCCGGTAAAGGCTGCCGCGGCCGCCGCTCGCAGCCGCTTGTCCTGGCGATCCAGCAGCGCTCTGCCGCGATGCAGCCCCGCCAGGCCGGACGCCGCCGCCCAGGCCCGAAGCGACGAGGCTGGAAGGTGGCGGAACGTCAGCCTGATGTCCTGGGTGGCCGCCCAGTCCCACCATTTGGCGCGATGGATACGGGCCAATGGTTGGACTGCGATCCATGGCACGCGCATGGCGTCGGCAACGATCACGCCGTGGAGTGCCTCACTGATCAGGGTGCGGCAGCGGCCGATGGCGGCCAGCACCGTGGCGGGATCGTCCCTGGGGTCGATCAGGGTTACGCCGGCCAGAGGGGCGGCCTGCTGCCAGGCGCCATAGGCCATGGTCTCGAAGTGCGGCATGAAACCGATCTCATTCCCCGGGGCCGAGCCGGGTAATCCCGCCTTGGGTAGTCCCGCCTGGGGTAGTCCCGCCTGGGGTGATCCCGCCTGGGGTGATCCCGCCTGGGGAAATCCCGCCTGGGGTGATTCCACGTCGAGCAATCCTGGTTCGGGAAAGCCCACCACGGGCAGCAGCGTGGCCGGGTCGCCAAGCCCCAGGGCTGGGGACAGCCCGAGTTGGCGAGCGGTCCAGGGGCCGCGTACCCAGTGGATGATCCAACTCCGATCGAGCGCCACGCGCCGCTCGTAACCGCCATAGCCCGAACCGGCGACCAGCTTGATCCGCGCGCCGCCGTGACGGTCGTCCAGGATCGATCCGATGCCCAGGAACCGCGTGCCCGGGTCCGAGTCGAAGAAGTCCGGCAATAGGCGCGGCCAGAGCAGACTGTTCAATTCGTCGCCGAAATTCGGTGTGGCCCCGCGCCACTGATATAGCATCATGGCGCATCGCCCGCCCTGGCGGATCGGTGCGGGGCCGCCATTGCCTGGGCGGAGGCCCATGCCTCCCAACCAAGCGCCGCCCGGAGAAAGCCGGTGGCATAGGCCAGCCGCCAGCGCGCTTCCAGCCATCGGACAGAGCGGGCGGGAACCAGACGCAGCGGGGCGAACAGCAGGGCGACCAGGCACCGTCGCGGCACTTCTCGCCAGATGGCGGCCGGACGGCCGGTCAGGCGTCGGGTGACGACCGTCGATGCGCCCTGCCAGTAAAGCCGGGACAGCAGCCATTTCGGGGTGAAGCGGCTGGCCTGGATCTGATGCCGCACCACGATGCGGCTGTCGTAGCGGACCGAGCGGCCCATGTTCTGCAACGTCCAGGCGAGTTGCACTTCCTCGTCCGACAGCAGGACAGTGCCGTAGCGTCCAGCCGTTGTGGGGAAGCCGCCGACCGCGCGCAGGGCCGCGACCGACACCACCATGTTCGCCGCGTAGGGTTCCAGTTTGGCCGGCACCTGGGGGGAACGGTATTCGCCGCGGCCCTCGTATTCGATGATTGACAGCACGCCGAGCAGCGATGGCGGCCACCAGGCCGGCAGTGGCGCTTCCCAGCGTGGGAGGATGCGTCCGCCCAGGACCGCCGGCGCAGGACCGGGTTCGGCCAGAGCGCATTGGATGGCCGCGATCCAGTCCGCTGCCGGGATGGCATCGTCGTCGATATAGGCGATGTAGGGGGTGCGAGCGGCCTGGGCGCCACTGTTCCGGGCAAGGCTCACGCCGGGTTGGTCCACGCGGATCAGCGTGGCGCCGTGATCTTGGGCCAGGGTGGCAAGGATGGCCGCGGCCGGTTCGCAAGACGCGCTGTCGACGATAAGGGTGTCGAAGCGGTCCGCCGCGGCCGTCTGGGCGCGAAGGCCGGCCAGACAGTCGCGCACATAGTCCGGCCGGTCATGCGTGCAGATGCAGACGGTGATATCCATGCGTCAACCATACGCTGCGCATGTTGACGAACGCTTAAGACGGAACGGCGCGGTCGTCATCCAGATCGTGTCGGCACGGCCGAAGACATCCAGTCCCCCAGCGGGAGATGGGGGACTGCGCTATCCCCGCGGCCTCCTGCCCGATTGGCGCGGGGGAGGCCTCATTTCCGTGGCACCTCCCGCCATGTGGGGTGTGAACCGGGCAGCAAAAAAAGCGCCTTAGCCCGGTCGCCCAACGCCATGGTATTCAAAGCCGGCGGCACGCATCGCCACCGGGTCATAGACGTTCCGCAAATCGACCATCACCTTGCCGCGCATGGCGGTCCGCAGGCGTTCGGGCGCCAGTGCCCGGAACTCATTCCATTCGGTGATCAGGACCAGGGCGTCGGCGCCGCTGACCGCATCCATCGCATCCCGGCAATAGATCAGGCTATCCGGCAGCAGGGGACGAGCCTGATCCATGCCCTCCGGATCGAAGGCCCGGATGACCGCGCCGTCACCGGCCAGGCGGGACACGATGGACAGCGACGGCGCATCGCGCATGTCGTCGGTTTCGGGCTTGAAGGTCAGGCCCAGCACCGCGATGGTCTTGCCGCGCACGGACCCGCCGCAGGCCGCGATCACCCGCATGGCCATGCTCGATTTGCGAGCATCGTTCACCGCCACGGTGGCCTCCACCAGCCTGGACGGCGCCCCGTAGTCCTGTGCGGTGCGGACCAACGCCAGCGTGTCCTTGGGGAAGCAGGACCCGCCGTAGCCCGGTCCGGGATGCAGGAATTTCCGCCCGATCCGCCCGTCCAGGCCGATGCCGCGGGCAACGTCGTGCACATCGGCGCCGACTTTCTCGCACAGATCCGCCATTTCGTTGATGAAGGTGACCTTCATCGCCAGAAAGGCGTTGGCCGCGTATTTGGTCAGTTCCGCGGTTTCGATTCCGGTGAACACGATCGGCGCCTCGATCAGATACAGCGGCCGATACAGGCGGCGCAGCACCTCTCGCGCGCGTTCGGATTCCGCGCCGATAACCACCCGGTCCGGGCGCATGAAGTCGCCGATGGCGTTGCCTTCGCGCAGGAATTCGGGGTTCGAGGCAACGTCGAAGTCCAAATCCGGACGGGCGGCGCGGACGATTTCGGCGATCCGCCGCCCGGTGCCGACCGGAACGGTCGATTTGGTGACAATCACCGCATAGCCGCTCAAGGCCAGCGCGACCTGTTCGGCCGCGGCGTAGACATAAGTCAGGTCGGCATGCCCGTCGCCGCGGCGTGTCGGCGTGCCGACGGCGATGAACACCGCCTCCACGTCCTTCAGGGCTTCCTTCAGGTTGCCGGTAAACGTCAGGCGCCCCGCCTTCACGTTGCCTTCCACCAAGGTGTTCAGCCCGGGTTCGAAGATCGGAATCCGGCCTTCCATCAGCGCGGTCAGCTTGTCGCCGTCCGCCTCCACAAGGGTGACGTCGGTTCCGAATTCGGCGAAACAGGCGCCAGAAACCAGGCCGACATAGCCGCCGCCGATCATCGCGATACGCACGATTCTGTATCCTTTAGCGAGATTGAGCAGCATTCAGCACAATGGCGCGCTGGATTCCAGCAGGTTGTGGGGCTGGCATACCAGCCGAGACCTTCCGCGATCGGTAAGAGCACGCGTCACGTCCATGCCCGGCCCGGCCCGCCCCCCTATCGCCGGGGTCTTCGACATCAAGCATTCCGGATGCTGGCCATCTCATCCAACTGGCGTTGTTCGGCCCGAGCCTCCGCCGCCTGACGCTCCGCCTCCCGCTTCGCCATGACCTCTTCCACCGCCTGCAAAGCCGCTCGGCTGGCCGCCAGCACGGTCCGAGCCTCATGGGTGCGGCCTTCAGCCTGCTGCATGGCGAACGCGGCGGCCTGCTGTTCCTTGCGGATGCGGCGAAACCAGGCGCCGAATTCCTCCACCGCGCGATCGTCGGTCTCAATGGCGCAGACCGTCTCGGTCTCCTGCTCGATTTCCGTCTCGATCAGCCGGACCGCCGCGGCGGACGCCGTTTCGGCGCGCAGGCACTCGGCCAGCGCGCGTTGTGCCTCGTCGGCTGTCATGCGGCGCAGGCGAAGGAGGACGGTCATCGGATCGCGCGGCATGGGTTATCCTTTCAGGGCTGTGCGAAGCAGATCGAATGCCTGCTCGCCGTCGGTGCGCTCGTCGCGTTCCTGGCGCAGCACCGCCTCTATCCGAGGGGCGATCGCCAGCGCTTCATCCACCGCGGGATCGGTGCCGGCCTGGTAGGCGCCGAGGCGCACCATGTCCGCCATGTCGCCATGCAGCGCGAGGATCTGGCGCGACTTGCGGACCAGGGCGATTTCCTCGGCGGACATGCAACTCGTGGCGGCGCGAGACAGTGACCGTAATATATCGATAGCCGGGTAACGGCCGGCCTCGCCGATCCGCCGATCCAGGATCACGTGGCCATCGAGAATGCCGCGGACGGCGTCGGCGATCGGCTCGTTATGGTCGTCGCCTTCGACCAGGACGGTGAACAGCGCGGTGACATGGCCGGCGGACCCGTCCGGTTGCTCGATCCCCGGGCCGGCGCGTTCCAGCAGGCGCGGCAATTCGGCGAAGACGCTGGGCGGGTAACCGCGAGTCGCGGGGGGCTCTCCGGCGGACAACCCGATCTCCCGCTGCGCCAGGCAGAACCGGGTGACGCTGTCCATAAGCAGGAGCACGGATTTGCCCTGGTCCCGGTAATGCTCCGCGATGGTCATGGCGGTATGGCCGGCCTGACGCCGCATCAAAGGTGGTGCGTCGGACGTCGCCACCACCACGACCGACCGCGCGAGGCCGTCGGGTCCCAGATCGTCCTCGATGAATTCGCGGACCTCGCGACCCCGTTCGCCGACCAGGGCCAGCACCGCGACATCGCAGTCGGTCTGCCTGGCGAGCATGGCCAGCAATGTGGACTTGCCGACGCCGGACCCGGCGAACAGCCCCAGCCTCTGACCTTGCCGGCAGGTGGTGAAGCAATTCAGCGCCCGCACCCCAAGATCGAGGCGCGGGCCAAGGCGGGCGCGATCGGTCGCTTCCGGCGGCGGCGCGCGGAGCGGACGCGCCT
>CAMATI010000043.1 GCA_945861095.1 Asaia bogorensis
CCTCCGGGCGGTTGGGTTGCCGTGCATAGATTCGGACATTGTGCCGCGCCGGAAGCCATCCGCCCCGCGCGTCGATACGATTTTCCCATTGTGTTGCGGCGCAGACTCACTCTTTCAGCACCGAGGCATAGAGCATTCAACAGCCCTGACAGATCGGTGCAGCGAACCTGCTGATGCAGGTCATCGACAATGACCGGGTCGGCCCGACCATCTTCCAAATGCATTGGTCCCGTATTCCGCTTCCGAAAGCGAACGTGGAACTGCTCTGTTCAGACCGACCCATTGCTCGGCCGTTCGGGCTTGATGATCCGAGGGCCTATATCGCACTACCGGTCGCGCCGAGAGTGCTCTTTCTTGCCGCCAATAGCAAAGAATTGGCGGATTCAATATCCAAAAGGGATCACACTGAGACGGTGAAGCAGATGAACAGAACCGTTGTTACCCAAGCAAGGGAGTTCGTCTGGGGCTCAAACGACAGTCAATTATGCTTCATCAGGAAACGAATAGGCACCGTCCCAGAACGGGATGTAATCACTCCCGAGCAGAGATCGGCGGCCATCATAGCGGCGACCGGACAGGCGCCGCAAAATGGACTGGCATGTGGTGGTTCTGCAGAGTGAACGATACCTTGCGGGATCACCTCATTGGCCGCCAAGTTCGAGTGTCTTGCAGGGTTGTGAGAGCTGGTAGAATGAACGCAGCCCCCGATGTGTGCTCTGATATTCCAATTTCCCAGCCCCGTGCCGGCCAGTGTTATTCGTTATTTCTGTTCCCTCACTCGCTATCCAAGGCATAAACCGACCGCTGCCGCCTAACCCCGATCCACCCGATGATACTCCCTATTCGGCATCATATCCGTCGCCGAAGCCATCCGGTTCGACAAATTAAAGAAAGCCACCGTCTCCGACAGATCAAACACATCCTCCTCCGACAGCCCCACAGCCTTCAACCCCGCCCGATCCGCATCATCCACCAGATGCGGCGTCGTCGTCAGCTTCCACGCATAGTCCAGCATCGCCCGCTGGCGAGCATCCAGCGCCGCCACCCGATAGTTCAGCGCCATCATCTCCCCCAACTCCGGGTCGCCCGACAACTGCCGCACCGCCGCGCCATGCGCCACCAGACAGTAATAGCAACGGTTGGCCGACGAAACGACAACCGCCACCATCTCCCGCTCCAGCTTCGACAGGCCGCTGGGCGAGAGCATGATGTCGTTGTACATCGCCATGAAGTTGCGCAATCGTTTCGGCTTCAGGCTATACGTGCTGAAGACATTCGGCACGAACCCCAGCTTTTCCACGCATTTCTTCCAGATGACCTGGAGGTCGTCCTCCAGGCCAGCGGGATCGGGAACGCCGAGCTTGGAGATGTGGTCGGGCTGGGGCATGGGAGGGGTCAGTCCAGGACTTCGGGGTTGATCGCGTTGCCGCGGTTCGGCGTGCCGTCCAGCACGCCCAGGATGTTCTGCGCGGTGACCAGGCCCATCGCATCCATCGCCTCGACCGTCACACCGGCCATGTGAGGCGATGAAATCACGTTCGGCAGGGTCAGCAGCGGATGGGTCGGCGGGGCGGGCTCCACGTCGAACACATCCAGGCCGGCACCGGCGATGTGGCCGGACTTCAGCGCGTCATACAGAGCGGGCTCGTTGATGATGCCGCCGCGCGCGGTGTTGACGATGAAGGCGCCTTTCTTCAGCGCTCCCAACCGTTTGGCATCAAACAGGTCGATGGTTTGCGGGCTCTTGGGGCAGTGGATGCAGACGATATCGACACTGCCCAGCACCGCGTCCAGGTTCGGCACGGCGGTGTAGCCGGCGGAGGTGATCGCGCTCTGATCGATGAACGGGTCATAGATCAGCACGTTCATGTCGAACGCGGCGCAACGGCGAGCGGATCGGGTGCCGATGCGGCCAAACCCAACGATCAGCACGGTCTTGCCGGCCAGTTCCATCGGCGGCGCGTGGTGACGATCGTTCCACTTCCCGTCGCGGACCAGCGCATCCATGTGCCGGTTCATTTTCGCCAGCGCGATGATCAGATGGAACGCCTGTTCGGCGACGGAGGTGGAGTTCGCGGTGCCCGCCACCATCAGCGGCACGCGGCGAGCGGTCAGGGCAGGGACCTCGACCGCGTCATAGCCGACGCCGATGCGGGCCACGACCTGCATGGCGGGGGAGGCATCCATCTCGGTCTGCTTGTAGGGCGTGCCGGACAGCGCGACGCCCGCGCAATCGGTCAACAGCGGCAGGAACTCCGCCTGGGCGATGCCGGCGGGGTAGATCACCATCTCGATATCGTCGCGCGCGCGCACCAGGTCGATGCCGGATTTCGACATCGTGTGCGGCAGCAGCACCTTGCGTTTGTTGGTGGCCATGGCGGGCGTTCCCCTTTTAGAGCTTGCGTTCGAGGTTGGCGACGTAGCCGCGATTCCAGGTTGGCGCCAGATGCACCTCGTTCATCACAACATGTTTGGGCAGGCAGGCGATGTAGCGGATCAGGTCGCCGCAATCAGCCGGCTGGACCATCCGCGCGCGCACCTCGGGACCGACCGGGTTGGGGCGCAGGTCCAGGATGGGCGTTGCGACCTCGCCCGGCAGGAACACGGTGGAGCGGATGCCGTTCACACACTCCTGCATGTTCAACCCATGGCTCATGGCGACCATGCCATGCTTGGCGGAGACATAGATTGGCCCGGACACGCCGCCGATGAACCGCCCGGCCATCGATGCGGTGTGGATCAGCACCCCGTCCTGCTGCGCGCGCATGAAGGGCAGGGCGACGGTCACGCAATACATCGGCGCGATCAGGTTGCCGCTGACCATGTAGTGGATGCTCTCGGGAGTCAGCTTGTCCCAGTTGCGATCGACGATGTTCACGCCGGCGTTGTTGACCAGGATGTCCAGACGGCCGATCTCGGTGCGGATGAAATCGCCGACGCGGCGGACCTGGTCGGCGTCGGTCAGGTCGGCCTGCTGGACATGGGCGGTTCCGGTTTGGCGGATGCGGGCGGCGACGCTTTCCAGCGGTGCCAGGCGGCGCCCGGTCAGGATGATGGTGGCCCCTTCCTCGGCCAGGGCCAACGCGGCGGCTTCCCCGATGCCGGAGCCGGCGCCGGTGACCCAGGCGATCTTTCCATCAAGTTTTCCCACCGGCGTATCCCCCTGTTGCAAATCGGGCGGCATTCAAGGGGAGGGGGTGGGTTCCGGCAAGCCCCGCATACACCACGGCCCGATGCGTGGCCGGCGAAGCGACCCACGGGGAGGAGGTCGGGTGGGACAATCCGACCCTGCCGGCGTCGGGATCCCGTATCGTGGCGTGGCCGCGCTCTAACGCGTGACGGCGGCGGCGCGATCCCCTACAAGCAGGCGTATGTTCCGCCGATCGGCCTCGTTCCCGCTTGTCGTGCTAAGCCTGCTGCTGTTGCAGTGGACCGCCGGGCCGCCCCCTGGCGCGCGTCCAGGCCATCGGATCGGCGCAGCCGACATGGCGTCGATCTGTTCGGCCGGTTCCGCATCGCCCGAGACGCTGCCCTTGGGACCGGCGCCCGCGTCGATGATGGGGGAAGCCTGTTGCTGGGTCTGCCCAGGGTCCGACCCTGTCCTCTCGCCAGGTGTCACGCTGCGCTCGACCGTGGTCGCATATGCGCCGGTGACGGTGATGCGGATGGAGGCACAGACCCGTGCGCTGTCAGCACTGATCTCCCCACTGCAACCACGGGCGCCGCCGGTCGTCGCGTGACGCACCGCTTCGCTCCCCGCGGGCCAGTGCCGTCCTTACCGGCGGCCATGGCCCCACAGACCCTGTTTTCAGGAATCAGTTCATGATCACCCGTCGTCATGCCGCGCTGTTCGCGGCCGCTCTGCTCGCTGTTTCTCCCCTTTCCGCCGCCCTGGCGCAGACCACCACCATGGCCGTCGACAAGCCTTGGACCCGCGTCGCCCAGCAAGGCGGTGTGGGCGGCGTCTTCTTGACCCTGCGCAACGCCGGCACGCAGCCGGACAAGCTGGTTGCCGCGAGTTCTCCGGTATCGCGCACCACCGAACTGCACTCGACGATCAAGGACGGGGATGTCATGCGCATGCGCCAGGTTCCGTCCATCGACGTGCCGGCCGGCGGCACCGCGGAACTGAAGCCCGGTGGGTTGCATGTGATGCTGATCGGGTTGTCGCAGCCTCTGGCCCAGGGGACGAAAATCCCGCTTACCCTGACCTTCGAGCGCGCCGGCCCGGTAACGGTGGAAGTCATGGTCGAAGCCGCCGGTGCACCGCGACCAGCGGGGCAGCACAGCCACTGATCGCGATACCGCCACGCCCGGGCGTGCCACGCTCGCCCGGGAGTGGGTCCCCGTCTTTGGACCGTGAGGACTGACGTATGACTGGCGTAGACTACGCCGCGGCGGACTTTGCCGCGCGCCATTGGACCGCGGACGAACCAGGGCCGTTGCCCGTCGGAGGGGACGCGCACCGGCGCGCCGTCTGTCGCATGTTCCGTGAAACCTTCAACCCGTACAAGCCATCGATCATCGCCTGGCCGCAATTGACGCCGGACGCGCGGGATAGGCTGGTCAACCTGCCGATCTGGGATATCGCGGTCCGGACGGAGGGGCGGGCGCGGCTGCGCATGATGGCCTACGCGCAAAGCCTAGCCGATCCGGAATGGCGCGACGCGATCGGCCTGAACGGGTGGGAGGAGGGCCGGCACAAGGAGGTCCTCGCGAACCTCGTCCAGACCTACGGCATCGCCCTGGAACCGGAGCCGACATACGAAGAGCCGACCGACACGGAATGGGCCTATCTGGTCACCGGGTTCAGTGAGTGCATCGACAGTTTCTTCGCCTTCGGCCTCTTCGCCCTCGCCGAACGCTCGGCGTTCTTCCCACCCGAACTGGTTGAAACGTTTGAGCCGGTGATGCAGGAGGAATGCCGCCATATCCTGCTGTTCGCCAACTGGCTGGCCTGGCACCGCGCACGCATGCCCTGGTGGCGGATGTCGGCGTGGCGGCGGGCGAGGTTCGAACTGCGCGTGGCCGCGGTGTGGGCCTTCCTGGCCTGGGAACGGATCGGCCTGGCGCGAGGCATGGGCAAGGCGAAGCCCGAGGACAACAACTTTACGGTCACCGGCGGCAAGGCCGTGGCCGATGTCGATATCAGCACGCAGGCGCTGATGGAGCTGTGCCTTGCGGAGAACGATCGCCGCTTCGCCGGCTATGACCCGCGACTGCGCCGCCCGACGACCATGCCGAACCTGGTCCGCTTCGCGCGCCGCTTCATGCGTTAGGAATCCGTCCAGGGATACATTGTGGTTTTCCAAACGGATCCCATGCGGCGGATGGCAGGCGCGTCCCCGAAATCGATTCGGGGCGACGGTTGACGGGCGCGCAACCCACCACTCGCCGGCCGTCCCCCTGAAGAGACGGACCTTGACTCCAGATCGCACGGACATATGTTATTCGCCGAACGACGAATGAATGGTGCCATGTCCACCTGCTCCCTCGACCAGCTTGGCGACACCCACGCCGAACCGCCGCAGGTCACCGAAAACGACCAGGAGCTTGCCGCGCTCGCCAAGGCCCTTGGCCATCCGGTGCGCATTCTGATCCTTCGCAGCCTGATCCGAGTCGGCGCCTGCTATTTCGGCAAACTTGCCGATTTGCTGCCGGTCGCGCCGTCCACCGCCTCGCAGCACCTGGCCATCCTGAAGGATGCCGGGTTCGTGAAGGGCGACGTAGACGGGCCGCGTCCCTGTTACTGCATCAACACCGAAGCTTTGGGCCGCTTGCGCGGTCTGCTGGGCGATCTCTGACCCATCGGCGACCGACCATCGTGTGCCAACCGTTCCAGGAGCCGATCATGAACGCAATCTCCCCTTCTTTCGGCAATCTGCCGGTCGCCGTGATTGGCGCGGGTCCGGTCGGCCTCGCCGCCGCCGCGCATTTGTTGCAACGGGGCCTGAAGGTGCGGGTCTATGAGGCCGCCGAGACAGTCGCCGCGCATGTGCGGGATTGGGGCCATGTCCGGCTGTTCTCCCCCTGGCGCTACAATCTGGACGCGGCGGCGACTGCCCTGCTGGATCAGACCGGCTGGACCGCGCCTTCGCTGGCGGATCATCCGACCGGGGCCGAACTTTATGCCGCCTATTTGCAGCCCTTGGCCGCGATACCGGCTCTGGCGGCGGTGATCGAAACCGGCACCACGGTGTCGGCGGTCAGCCGCGACGGGTTCGACAAGATGAAGTCCGAGGGGCGTGACGGGGCGCCGTTCGTCTTGCTGGTGCGCAATCGGGACGGCGCCGAACGCCGGGACATGGCGCGCGCCGTGATCGATTGCAGCGGCACCTGGGGATCCCCCAACCCGATCGGGACGGATGGCCTGCCGGTTCCGGGCGAACGGGCGGCCGTCGGTCGCATCACCTATGGCATCCCTGACGTCCGGGCCCAGGCCGACATCTATGCGGGCCAGGTGGTGCTGGTCATCGGCGCCGGCCATTCAGCGGCGAACGCGTTGCTGGACCTCGTGGCCCTGGCGGAACGCGTGCCCGAAACACGGATCGTCTGGTCCGTGCGGGGCCGGGACCTGAAGCGCTTGTTCGGCGGCGGTGCGGCGGACGGATTGGCGGCGCGCGGCGCGCTCGGCCAGGCGATCGAACTTGCCGTTCGGGCCAACCGCCTTACCCTGAAGCTCGGCACGCAGGTGACCGCCCTGCGCCCGGACGAAGACGGGCTGCGTGTGGAGATGCGCGAAAACGGCCTGCGCACGTCATTGCTGGTCGATCGTGTCATTGTCGCGACTGGGCAGCGGCCGTCGCTGGATATGCTGCGGGAGGTCCGGTTGGACCTCGATCCCGCCGTTGAGAGCCCGCGTGTGCTGGCGCCCCTGATCGACCCGAACCTGCATTCCTGCGGCACGGTCCGTCCCCACGGACATCGCGAACTGGCGCAGCCGGATACCGGACTCTACATCGCCGGCATCAAGAGTTACGGCCGAGCGCCGACGTTCTTGATGGCGACGGGGTATGAGCAGGTGCGCTCGATCGTAGCGGCCCTGGCCGGAGATTGGGTCGCTGCCGATGACGTGCGGCTCGATCTGCCACAGACGGGCGTATGCAGTCTGCCGGACGCCGCGGAGGCGGGGACAATGGAGGCGGGGATCGGCGCGGCGGCATCATGCTGTGGTCCGGCCGGTGGCGGATCGGTGGCGGTCGTCGAGTCAGCGGTGTCGTGCTGTGGTCCGCGGGTTGAAGTGCCAGTCGCCGCGGTTGCGTGTTGCGGTCCGCAGGTCGAGCCTGTTGCTTCGGTGGTGGAGACGCGGGTGGTGGGCATGGCGGCGGTGGGCCCGATCGCAGCGGACACGGGGGCAGCGGATACGGGGGCCTGCTGCGCACCGAGCTGCTGTGGACCGGAAGCGGCGCGTGACGCGGCAGCCGACGCGGTGGGCGTTGTTGCACCCGATGCTGCACCCGAAGCTGCACCGGGCGCGACGACACCGGAGAGCTGCTGTGCCCCAACCTGCTGCGCGGGGTCCGAGAAAACCCGGAAGCAGGTGCAGGAGCCTGCCGCCGCCTGAGTTTCCTTGTCGGTATTCTTCTGGGCGATCCGTTGGTCGCCCGGTGTCGACCCGGACTGATATTAAGGCGATGCGCAAAGTTAACTGCTCCATTTGGTGTTGGACGCCAGTCTCTCCACGTGATCGTGGGCGCAGGCCCGCCATCCATGACTTGCGGAGCCGGTCCAGACGAAGCCGTGGATGGTGGGCCTGCGCCCGCCATGACGGAGTAGGCAGGCGACGCGGCAACTGGAGCGCTTGTTTTTGCGCGTTGCCTAACCGGCCGAACGATCGGCCTTTCCGGCGGCCAGCGTTACGCCGCGCCGCGTGTTGCCTCGGCTTTTCCCGCGCGCAGGTCCAGGCGCCGGCCCCCGAACGCATGCGCCGCGGCGGCATGGCTGGCCAGGATGACCGTCCGACCCAGCGCAAGGCGGCGCAGGCTGTCCAGCACCTCGGCTTCGGTCGTTGGATCGAGGTGGGCCGTCGGTTCATCCAGCAGCAGCAGAGGGGCGTTTTTCAGGAAAGCCCGCGCAATGGCCACGCGTTGGGCTTGCCCACCGGACAGGCCGTAGCCGCCCTCCCCAACATGGGTATCCAGGCCGGCGGGCAATTCCGTCGCAAATCGATCGACCCGAGCGGCGCGGGCGGCGTCGTCGACCTCGCTATCCGTCGCCTCCGGGCGGGCGAAGCGGATGTTGTCGCGGATCGTTCCGGCAAACAGCACCGGCCGCTGGCCGATCCAGGCGGTCAGCCGCGACAGCGCCTGGGGAACCAGATCGGCAATATCGGCGCCGTTGATCGTCACCCGCCCGGCATCGGGTCGGACGAAGCCCAACAGTATTTCCAGCACCGAGGATTTTCCCGAGCCGGATGGGCCAGTCAGGATCAGGGTCTCGCCGGCCGGGACCCGGAACGACAACCCGTCCAGCGCGGGGCCGCGCGCAGTGTCCCAGGTCAGGCGCACCGCCTCGAAGGCAACCGTGACCCCTTGTGCTTCGACCGTGCGCACCGCCAGCGGCGGTGAGGGAGCCGGCAAAGGCGGAATATCCAACATCGCCGCGGCCGCCCCGGTGGCATGCAGCCGATCCTGATAGGCGGCGGCGAAGGCGCGGATTGGCGCGAAGAACTCCGGCACCAGCAGCAGCACGAAAAGCGCCTGACCGGCCTGTCCAAGTCCACCGGCTGGCAGGCCATCGGTCTGAAACAGGTGAGCGTAATGCACCGCCACGATGACCAGACACAGCGCGGCGGCCAGGTCGAGCGCGGCTGACGACAGAAACGCGACTCGCAACACGCGCATGGTGCGCACGCGCAGTTCACTGGCGGCCGTGCCGAGCGCTTCGGCTTCCGAGTCCGCGCGCCCATGCATGACGATGGTGGCGATACCGCGCACGCGGTCGAGGAAGCGGGCCTGCAGCCGCGACAACGCCAGGAACTGCCCGCGGGCCGCCGCCGCCGCGCCGATCCCGGCCGACCCCATGGCCAACGGCACCAGCGCCCCGCATCCCAAAAAGATCAACGCGGCCCGAGGGTCGACCAGCGCGGTTGCCAGAACCACCAAAGCCGGTCCGCCCAGTGCAAGGGTCGCGGCGGGCAGCCAGCGCGCGTAAAGACCGTCCAATGCCTCGATGCGGTCGACGACGATGGTGGTCAGATCTCCGGAATGATGCGATCGCAGCATCGCCGGGCCGGCCGCCAGCAATCGGGTCAAGGTATCCGTCCGCAGCCGCCGCCGAGCCGCCGCCCCAGCCGCGAACGCGGACCGCTCGGCTGCATGATTCAAGCCGGCGCGCAGCAAAGCCAGAACCGCGAACCCTGCCGCCGGCTGGATCAACGACCGCGCGACACCGCTCAGCAGCGCGGCCAACATCTCGGCGGCAAAATAGGCCTGGCCGATTGCCAACAGGATCGACCCCAGACCCAGCAACACAGCCGGGCGAGCGATACGCCAGGACCGGCGCTGCTCGTCTGTGATCCAGGCCCGCGCGGCCGTTCTGAGTTGTTCCGAATCCCGCATACCCCGCCGGATTACCGCAGGCTTCGGCGGATGCCCAGGGGGGATGCCGAGGGGGATGCCCAGGGGGGATGATGAGGGGGATGCCGAGGGGGCAGATACCAGGGGGGATGACGAGGGGGCAAAGACTGGCGGGGAGACGCGAGCAGATAAAAGCGGGGAACGCGCGGACGTATCCGCCGGATGATCCTTACCTGGACCGGAAGGGGGACCGACGTCTTGTCGGCGGTCTTCGTGATCTCCCCGACGCGGTCATCGGGAGCGCGACGCGCGCGCCATGCAATGCGTCGGCCGTGGAGGGCCGCGGAACATGGCGAGCCCACTATCTTGCCAGCGTGACCGCGATGCCGAACCGGCCCCTTCCGGATCGACAACGTCACGTTAATCGTTGTAAACGCACCCCATGCGGGATGTCGATTCCACGACCGAAGACGAGTTGATGGTGACCGGACATCAAGACGACTCGTTTGCACTCGCCGCCTTCGCGACCTTGGTCGTCCGCCTGTCCCGCGATACCGCGACGGTCTGGACTTTGACCCGGAACCGTGATCTTCCGGCTGCCCGCCGGCTGGTCCGCCTGGTGCTTCCGGCGGATCCGGCGATGCCGTTCAATCGTTTCGCCAACGCGGTCGCGGATGCCTATGCGCGTGCCGAATCCGGCAACGTCCCCGATCCCAACGACCCTGGCTTCTGCTTCCTGGAAAACGACCCGCCGTCGATCGTGGACGGATTGGGACTCTGGCAGCCATGTCTCGCCGTGACAGACAGCGGTGTCATTGCGATTCCGTCAACAACAGGCCCGACTGATCAGGCACGCGCCCAGTCCTTCCGCGATGCGTTCATGTTGGTTTTGCACCAGGTTCGCGCCGACCCGTCGATCCCGCTTCGATCGCTGCGGCTCGCCGAACGGTTTCACCACGCGCCGGAATGGCCCAGAGCCACGCACGCGCCCGCTGGTGCATTGTCGGACGGCCCCGCGGATCTGGCGGCTTTGTTTGCGATCGTTCTCCGGGCGGGCCCTCACCGGCCCGCCATACGCTGGGTCGGTGGCGTGGTCACGTTTGCCGAACTCGACGCCGCGGCGGGGGAGATCGCGGGGGCGATCCAGGCGATGGGTATCCAGGCCGGTGGGGTGATCGGCTATCGCCTGGCACGAGAAACGGACGCGCGCGCGCGGATCCTGTATCTTGCAACCCAACTGGCCGCGTATCGGGTCGGCTGCGCGGTCCTGCCGCTGGGTCAGCAATGCCCGCCCGCGATGGCACGCCAGATCATGGACACCGTCGCGGCACGGGCGCTGCTGGATGGGGCCGGTGACGGCGATGTGACCCCCGCATGGATGACGGTTTGGTCCGGCGCCCGGCCGGCGCTTTGTCCCGACGCGCGCTGGTTCATCGCTGGCCCCGACGCGCCGCCGGCGCCCGCGATGCCCGCGGGCACGGCGGTCGTGCTGACAACCAGCGGCTCCACCGGGTTGCCGAAAGTCATACGTCTCAGCCACGCGATGCTGGTGGGGTTCCTGGCCGGGTTGACCGATACCGCGATCATGCCCGCGGCCCCCTGGCTGATGGGGCCGAATATCGGCTTCGACCAGGCGATTGCCGATGTCTGGATGGCATGGAACCACGGACAACCCGTCGTGCTGGTCGCCACCGAACGGCGAACCCCAACCGTCATCCGTGAAGCCCGCGCGCTCGGTGCGCAGATCATCAGCCTGTCGCCGAGCGTTGCGGCTGTACTGGTTCGGAGCGATCCGGCGTGTTTGGTGGGTCTGTCCGTCTTGGAACTGGTGGGAGAGGCCTTGCCGGCCCCGCTCGTCCGGCAACTGCAAGCAATCTGCCCGACGACCCGCATCGTGAACGGTTACGGGCCATCCGAGATGGCGATCCTGACGACCGCCTGGGTGTCCGAAGGACCGGCGCCGGATCACATCCCGATCGGCCGGGTCCTGCCAGGGTATTCCGCGCTGGTCGCGGATCCGCTGACCCTGGAGCCTCTGCCCCGTCACTGGCCCGGGGAGTTGTTGATCGCCTGCCCGGTCCCGGCGCTGGGCTACCACGATGACGCGCGCACAGCCGAACGGTTCATCGCCGCCCCCGACGGATCGGCGCGCAGCGTCTACCGGTCGGGCGATCTGGCCTGGGTCGATGCCGAGAACTGGTTGCGTTACGGCGGCCGCGCGGACCGGCAGGTCAAGCTGCGGGGTGTGCGGATCGAACTGGATGGCATCGAAGGCGTGATAGGGGCCGTGCCCGGCGTGGGCGATGCAATGGCGTTGGTGATGGGGCGGAGCATGGCCGCCCGGATCGTGGCCGTGGTCACACCGGATGCGACCCGCCCGACCGCGGAGGCGTTGATCGCGGCCGTCCTGTCAGCCTGTCGTTCCTGGTTGCCTCGCGCGGCCGTCCCGTCCCGCGTTCTGGTGCGGGACCATATGCCTTTGGGCATGTCCGACAAGCTGGATCGTGAAGCCATCGCCGCGGAGATTTCGTCCACGCCGAACGCCGTGGCCGAGACCGCACCGGTGGTCTGGCGCTGCCCCATCGAGGAACGCATCGCGGCGATCTGGCGGAACGTGCTGGCCTTGACCCATGACGCATCCGCCGTGATCGGGCCGGATGACGACGTCCATGATCTGGGTGTCACATCGCTCGATCTAATGGCGATCGCGGAACAGATCAGCTCGGCTCTGGACGTCCCCATTACCGAGCAGGAACTGGCCGACTATCCCACCATCCGCGCGCAAGCCGACCTGCTGACAGCGCGCCGGCAAAGGCTGCCCGGAAAGCCGGCCTCATCGTCGCCGTTCGTCGGCATCACGGTACGTCTGACGCGGCCCGACAGCGGAGACGGCCACATCCTGTGCGTACCGGGGGCCGGTGGCGGCGGTAGCCGATCCGAACGGTGGCTGAGCGCGGGTTTGGGCCGGTTCGGACTGGGGTATCTGTTGGCCGACCTGCAAGGGCACCGTATCACCGATCTGGCCGTGTGGCGTAACACGCTGCCAGCCATCGCGGAGATGATCGTCTCGGGAAAGATGCCTCGACCGCGCGCTTTGGTCGGCTTTTCGGTTGGCGGCTGGGCGGCCTGGGTTATCGATCGGCTGTGCGTTGGCGCGGGGCTGGCACCCATACCGATCATCAACCTCGATGGTGGCGCCGTGCAGGCGGTCGATCCGGCGTCAGCCAGCCACCTCGCCGAGATCCTGCCAGCGCCGTCCTCGATACCACCGGCGAGGATTCTGTTGATCCACTGCGCTCCGGCGGGACGCTTTCAGTCGCAGTCGCGCGACCTCGTTCGCGAATGGACATGGCCCGACCTGGTGCCGCGGACGGTGGACGTGCACGGGGTGCTGCATCGCGACGTGCTGGCCGACGCGGTGTTCCAGGCGTGTGAGCAGACCATTGTCCGGTTCATCGATGACACGCTGGACGACCAGCCCATCGCTATCGCGGCACCTGGCGTCAGCGGTGACATGTATCGCGCGCTGCTGGCACCGGAACCGCCTTCGCCCGCACTGGCTCGACAACTGGTTGACGCACTGATCGATGCATCGGGCGATCGCGGCGAATACGCGGGCCTGGCGGCGGCGCTGTTCCTTGCGATGGCAAGCGGCGACGCGACACTCGCGCTGTCCTTCGTGCGACGCCTGACACGCCTGCATCCCAACCAACGCGACATCGCCTACGCCGAGGTTGCGATGCTGGCGGAGCTGGGCCGTCGGGAGGAAGCGATACAGGCCGCGAACGACTGGATGCAGGCCCATTCCGGCGACCAATCCCTGTTGGCACGGGCACGACGGCGCACCGGTCCGGCTAGGGCCTGGACGGACCCGACGAGCCTTGTGATCGGACGCCGCTCCGCGACTGATTTCGCCGCCGGCATGCTCGGGTAGCCAGGCCCAACGACGCCGCCTGCCCAGTTCGTCTGTCCGGGTCTATCGGTCCATGGTTAGAGACGTCGATATTGCTCCGCACAATGTTGAATCGCACCCCCTACGGCGGTCTTGTTTCGGCCAGGCGAGAAGCCCCCTATAAGAACCCGTGGGCTTCCATGAAACCGGGTCAGTCTGAATGCTGCTCTACGAGACCATCGATGCCTCGCAGGCACCACGTGCGCCCGTTGAATCCGGAGCGTTGGGGTTCCTTTACTACAAGGGCGGCGTGAACAATCAGAAGATGGCGATTGCCGGTTTGCTCCTGACGGCCCTCGCGAGGCGCCAACGGGTCTGTCTGCCCTATATTTTCCTCTGGGATCAGGTGCGTGGCGGCGATTTCCTGACCCCGTTCGCCAATATTTTCGCGCCCGAACCGGTGCGACGCTTCGCCGAACAGATGCATATTGCGCTGGCCGACGAACCCCCGGTCGACGACCGTAGCGAGTGGACTTATTTGCGCGGTTTCTCCGAGCTTCTGGCGACCAATTCGAGCCGGATGGTCGTCATGACAGTCCTGCAAGCCGTCGCCTGCCTTCGCCCGCGCATTGCCACCCACGCGCTGTTTGAGCGGCTGCGTAACCACGTTCACACGGCGTTGGGGATTCGGGCCGCCATTCAGCTCCGGATCGAGCATGACTGGATCGAGTATGCGCCGTATCTGCGATCACAGGTTGGCGACCATAACGAAGACCTCGATCTTGATTTCGTGGGCATTCTGTCGAAGGTCAAGGCGGCGCGTCCTGACCTTCGGATCGCCTACGTCACCTGCGACGAAGGCGCGCTGCCCACACCGAAGCAGGAGATAAGGGCCCTGGCGCGCAGCCGCTTCGACATCGATCTGGTCTGGAAAAGCGACTTTCTGGGCGAGGCCGAACTCCGGACGCTGACATCGGTCGATCAATCGCTGATCGATTTTGAAATCGCGCGCTCCTGCGAGCGGTTCTTTGGTCTGACTCGCTCGACCTTTGCGAACATGCTGTGTCTGGAAACGTTCGCCACGACGGGGAAGGATGTGGCCGGACACTACATCTACAACAATATCGGACCGGCCGCGGTCCCAAGACGAGACAACGGATTTGCCGTCATGGCGGCGCGGGCGGTTATGGACAACCCGGTTGCCGCGTTGGTGTTGGATGAACCGCGCGGTGGCGATGCTGGTCCGATCGCAAGCATGCGTCCCGATGCGGATGGGGCCTGACGCGGTCGCGCCGGTCGGTCTTTCTCCGTCATGCGACGCGGGGTTCGGCGATGATCAGGCTGAGCGGACCGGAGTGGTGGGTGATTCGTGGGACCAAACCAAGCGGCAGTGCGGTTTGGCGTTTCCAGCCAGGATGAAACCGATCTAGTGTTTCGCCACCATCGACGGCGCGGGCAGCGGCCCCATGGACCGTCCAATGAATTTGGGGAGACGTGCTGAATGTCAGCACTCGACAACTGCTATAACATCTTCGATCTCCGGGAAGCCGCGAAGCGCCGCCTGCCGCGCGGCGTGTTTGAGTTCGTGGACCGCGCCACCGAGGATCACCTGGCGGTCGCCGGCAATCGATCCGCGTTCCAGGATATCAAGCTGCGACATCGGGCTTTGACCGATGTTTCCGGCCGCTCGACCGCCACGACGCTGTTTGGCAAGCCCGCCGCGTTTCCGGTGGCGATCGCGCCGACCGGGGCGGCGGGTTTGTGCTGGTATCGCGGCGAACTGGCTTTGGCGAAGGCCGCCGCGAAGGCCAATATTCCGCTGACCCTGTCCACCGCGTCCATGACCGCGATGGAGACGATCGCCGACCAGGCCGGGGGGCGGCTGTGGTTCCAGCTTTATGTGTGGAAGCGGCGGGATCTTTCCTATCAGATCATCGAACGCGCGAAGAAGGCCGGTTATGAGGCGCTGATCGTCACGGTCGATTCCGCCGTCTCGCCCAACCGCGAATACAATGCGCGCAACGGGTTCGGCCTGCCGTTCAACCCGACGCCTCGGTTCATGGCCGACATCGCCCTGCACCCGTCCTGGACCCTGGGCGTGATGGGACGGTACCTGACCACGATCGGCATGCCGAAGCACGAGAACTACCCGGACCAGTTTCAGGGCACCATCACCAGCGGTGGCGGCGCCGAAAAGAATGATGGGATGGATCGGGATTCGCTGAATTGGGATGATATCGCGATATTTCGCGACAAATGGCCGGGTATCCTGATGCTGAAAGGCGTCAATCGGGTCGATGACGCCTTGAAAGCCGTCAGCTACGGGGTGGACGGGCTGGTCGTGTCCAACCATGGCGGGCGGAACATGGACAGCGCCGCGGCAACCCTGGAGGTCCTGCCCGAGATCGCCGAGGCCGTCGGCGACAAGCTGACCGTCATCCTCGATTCCGGCGTCCGCCGCGGCTCCGACATCGTCAAGGCCCTCGCGCTCGGCGCCAGATGCGTGCTGACCGGGCGAGCGACCTTGTATGGCACGGCGGTCGGCGGCGAAGACGGCGCGTTCAAGGCGTTGGGCATCATCCAAACCGAGATGGACAAGACCATGGCCTATACCGGTTGCAACACCGTGGACGAGGTTTCGCCGGATATCTTTTTCAGCGACCGCTACAGCAATACCTGATCCGGCCCAGGCGGACGGGTGCGGCGTGGCGGGGTCGGGGTCGGAAGGTTCGGGCGCAGCGCGTGGCTGACCGCGACCGACCGACCCAACCCGGGGATCAGGCCGGCATTTTGCAGCCGGTGCCAGGGTCGGCCAGGGCTTCCGCCGCGGGCCCGACCACCACGTTCTCGCCGCCTTTCGCTTCCCGCAGCCAGATCGTCTGGATCGGATTATGTGACGCCGACAGAGTGAAGGCTCCACGCGGGCTGTCGATCTTGGCGGCGCGGATCGCGGCGGCCAGCGGCTTGATCGCGGCGGCGTCTCCCTTGGTTGCCGCCAGCCCGACCGCCAGCATCTGCGCGGCATCGTAACCCTGCACGGCATAGACGTCGGCGTCTCGGCTGGTCACGACCTTGAACGCGGTCCGGAACGTCACGTTTTTCGGGTTCGTCAGGCCATCGCCGTAGTGTAGCGCGGTCTGAATGCCCTCCGCCGCCGCGCCCTGGGCCTTCAGCACGCCTTCGGTCAGGAAGCCGGACCCGCAGAGCGGCAGCTTTTCCCGCAGCCCCGCCGCCGCATAGTCCTTCACGAACTGCACCGCGCCGCCACCGGCAAAGAACGACCCGACCGCTTCAACCCCAAGATCGGGCAACTGGGCCAGCAACGGCTGAAAATTGGTCTCCGGGAAGGGCAGGGTCAGGATTTTCGTCAACTCGCCGCCGCCCGAACGCAATCCGTCGCGGAATCCATCGCCGGATTCCCTTCCGGCCGCATAATCCCAGGTAACCCACGCCGCCTTCTTCACGCCCTTCGCGGCCAGCGCCTTGCCCATGCCATAGGCCGGCTGCCAGTTGCTGAATGATGACCGGAACACGTATGGGGAGCACAAATCGCGTGTCGCCGCGACATTGCCGGCGTTCGGGATGATCAGCGGCACCTCTTTTTCCCGCGCGGCCTGCACCAGCGCCATCACCACGCCGGAATGGACGGTGCCGACCAGCACATCGACATTGTCGCGTCCCAACAGGCGGTTGACGTTGGCAGGGGCTTTGGATGGATCGGATTCGTCGTCCAGCCGCACCAACGTCACGTCGCGGCCGCCGAACTTGCCGCCCAACTCCTTCAGGCAGAGGTCGAAAGCGGCGGCGATATTCTCGCCCAGCACGGCGAAGGTGCCGGAAAACGGCAACATCAACCCGACCTTCAACGGGGCACCCTGGGCGATCGCGGGGCGCGCCAGGATCCCGGCCGAGGTGGCACCGGCCAGTGTGGACAGGGCGAGCGTGGAGAGCGCCCTGCGGCGTGACATGGACAGCATGGTGGAAGGCTCCTCGGTTGCTGGAAGCGTTGCGGGGGGCGTGGACGGGGGGGCGTGGACGGGTGGGCGTGGATTGGCGCGCGTTGTCGCCCGCGATATCGCATGGTAGCTGAACGCCCCGCAACAGACCGGTTACCGCCATGGCAAGCCTTCTGCCCGCCGATCCCACGCAGCGCTTTTTCGAGGATTATGCCGTCGGCGCCACCTTCGATCTCGGCTCGTTTTCGATGACGGAGCAGGAGATCATCGACTTCGCGCGCCTTTACGATCCTCAGGACATGCATATGGACCGGACCCTGGCGGCCGAGGGACCGTTCGGTGAGATCATCGCCAGCGGATGGCAGACGATCGGGCTGATGATGCGGCTGTTCGTCGCCAATTTTCTGCCGAAGAACGGTCTCGCGGGGCCGGGGATCGATGAGGTGCGTTGGCTGCGTCCGGTGCGCCCGGGCGATACGTTGCGGGTCAGGATCACCATCCATGAAGCGCGCCGGTCGCGGTCCAAGCCGGATCGCGGCATGGTCCAGGGGCTGGTCGAGGTCAGCAATCAGAACGATGAGGTCGTCATGACGTTGCGGCCGTTGAACCTCATCCGGTGCCGCCCGGCCTGAGCGGCGGGTCCCTCCGATCCTGGATTGGATGCTCTTGCGTTGGGGGCCGGAGATACTGATGCTACGGGATGGTTTCCCACGAACGTCTGGACTGCATGCAATGCCCGGCACTGTGTTGTCGCATGGCCGGCTATGTGCGCGTCGGGCGAGAGGACATCCGCAGGCTGGCCAAGCACCTGAAGCTGACGGTGTCCGATTTTGAAAAACGGCACATCGTCGAAATCACCAAGAAGGGCGAGAAGCGGATCAAGGAAGGCTTCAAGACATGCCAGTTCCTGACGCCCGACCGGCTATGCGGGGTTTATGACGCTCGTCCCAGCGATTGCCGCGGCTATGTCTGCTGGAACCAGGAAGACGAGACCGTCTACGATTATGCCGCCTTCCTGCAGGAACCGATTGGGAAGCTCCGAGATCGGGAGAAAGACATCAAGAAGTGATGCGTTGACCGCCCGGTAGCAGATGCTGGCGGAGAAAGGCGCAGATGCGGTCGTATTCCGCCTTCGCGGCCGCCCCGGTAAAACGGGCGCGCATGAAGCCGTGAATCATGCCCCGCGCCTCTCGGTAGGTCACATCGACTCCGGCCTCGGCCAGTTTCGCCGCATAGAACCGCCCATCGTCGCGCACCGGGTCCAGTTCGGCCGACACCACGTAGGCTGGCGGCAGGGCGGAGAAATCGGTGGCGACCGCCGGGCGCGCATAGGGGTCGGACAGATTGGCGGGGTCGGGTAACAGCAGCTTCAGATAGGCGTGGCAGGCAGCCGTGGTCAGCCCATAGCCCTCGGCATTGTCGATATAGGACCCGCCGGTCATCTCGGTCCCGATCACGGTGTAGACCACGGCCTGGGCGGCGATCCGCGGACCGCCCCGATCCCGCGCGGCCAGGCAGAGGGAGGCGGCCAGGTGCCCGCCCGCGCTGTCTCCCACCAGCGCGATGCGCATCGGGTTGATCCCAAACTCTCGCGCATGGTCCGCCAGATAGGCCAATACGCCGAAGCAGTCGTTGAACGCGGCCGGATAGGGGTATTCCGGGGTCAGGCGGTAATCGACGCTGATGGTTGCGACACCGACCTCCTGGGTGAAGCCCCAGGCGATCGGGTCGGAGCTGTCCAGATCGCCTTTCATGAACCCGCCACCATGCATGTAGACGATGCAAGGAAGTGCGCCGGCGGCATCGGTCGGGCGATAGAGTCGCACCGGGACCTCACAGTCCGCGGTGGGGATGTGAACATCACGGACGGCGATGGTGTTGGGGCGCGGCGGAGCGATGCTGCGTGTATAGGCGGTCCAACCGGCGCGTTGTTCGGCGACCGTGGTGCCGCCATAGGCGAGCTTCTGAGCGTCCGTCAGCACCTGCATGTCCGGATGCGGTTGGCGTGGGGTGTTCATCGCGGCATGTCCTTTACGTCGGTCGCGGCGGCAACGGCGGGATCGGTCCCACGCCGCTCCGCCGGTACAACGACACAGCGGTTCCGGGTATCGGCGAGGGCATCGACGGAAAACCCTGGCGCCATGCCCGCTTTGGGTCGCCTGGCGGCGATCGATCCGGGGCAATGGTTCGGTGGTTCGGTCATTCGTGATGCAGCATCCATGGGCGGTTCGTCCGCGGTTTACGGTATCGCCTTCAGCCGCCAATCCCGGATGGAGGTCGACCGCACACCATGATAATTGACCGCGCCCGTGCTGCCCAGATGGCGTCGCGGCCATGGTGTCGCGGCCGTGGCGTCGCGGCCGACCACGCCTGCTTTCGCCGGCTTGAAGGTAGAAACCTTTCACGGCGCCCGGGGCGCGCGGTTCTCGCAGCCGCCCTGCTCGGTTGGTTGCGGGTGCTACGGCGACCTTTACGAATACTTGCTAAAGGTGGTGGGCGCACCACCCCTCATGGTCTTTGCCTGGTTCCACCCGACGACCTGCGCTTCAACGCCAAAGGGGGCTGGGGCGAGGGGCAGTGCCTCGGTCATAGCGATCATTTGTGCGCGTCCCCTAATCGTTCAGGTTCAGGCGCATGTAGACCCGTTCGAAGCCTTTCTCATGGACCCGATGGGTTTCTACAAATCCGACCCGCCGATACAGCGCGATATTCTCGGTCATAAGGACATGGGTATAGAGCCGCAGCACGGTGTAGCCGCGGCGTCGAGCCTCTTTGGCGGCGAATGCGATCAGCACCCGGCCGAGACCCTTGCCCTGCCATTCTGGCGCAACCGCGACGTTATCGAGCAGAAGATCGCCGTCCCGCGTCTCCAACACCAGGATGGCACGGATCTGGCCGTCCTGTTCCAGCACCCAGGCCTGCTCGTTCGCGATCCTGCGTGCGTAGTCATCCAGCATCGGCCCGGGCGGTTTACCGATCCGGGCGATGTAGGGGTGATAGGCGGCTTCGACCAGGGCCCGCACGGCCGGCGCTTCATCCGGGCGGGCGAGCCTGGTCGCCGCCTCCCCCGGCGGCGCGCTACTTGTAGATGGCACAGTCCGGGTCCGGGGCGTTCGGCTCATACCCCGGCAGGCCGGGGATGCCATGACCCGGGGCTGCGACATTTTCCAGATCGTCGGCGGCGGGTTTAGCCCCGAACCATTTCTCGGACAGGGCGGCGATCGTGCCGTCCTTTTTCATGCATTTCAGCACGTCCTCGACCTGCCCGCGCAGAACGGCGGAATCCTTGCGGAACGGCGTGGCCCAATGCGCCCTTGTGTCCGTGAGCGTCCAGTCGGCGACGAACATCGGATTGCGGCGGGCGGCATAGCGGACGACGGTATTGCCGGCGAGGTTGGCATAGGCGTGGCCGGATACCACGGCCTGCACGGCGTCGGGGTTGGTGTCGAAGGTCTGCACCGTGAACCCGTGCTGTTCCCCCATCTTCTTGGCGAGATTTTCGTATGGCGTGCCCTTGTTGACCGCGACGACCTTGCCTTTCAGGTCGGCCCAATCCTTGATCGAGGCCGCGCCCTTCTTGATGCCGAACTGGTAGGCGGTCCAGATATAGCCCTGGGTGAACAACAGCGCGTCCGCCCGTTCGGGTGTGACGGTGGTGGGTGCCGTCAGGAAGTCGTAGCGCCCGGACTGCAAGGCGGGGATCAGGCCGGAGAAGCTGGCGGATTCAATGACGATCCCACGATTCAGCCGGCGTGCGACGTCGTTGAACAAATCGATCTGGAATCCCTCGATCCCGCCGCCGAGTTTGGGCATGGCGTGTGGCGCGAACGTCCCATCGACGCCGGTCCGAAACGGCGCCTGCGGCTGGGCGAAGGCGGGGATGGTCAGCAGGCCGAACGCGGCGGCGAGCAGGCAACGTCGAAGCGACATGGGAATGGCCTCCTGGTAGGGCGCGGTCAACCTGGCGAGGCTGCCGCCGGACGTGGTTGCGAACAGACCAAAGCAGGCAGGGCGGCAACTCTGGCTCAGGCGCGCTCTGGAAACAATGCAAGCAGACCGGGGGCGCTGGCATCGCAGCGCCCACGCTCGGTGATCAGGCCGGTGACCAGCCGAGCGGGGGTGACGTCGAAGGCGGGGTTGGCGGCGGGACTGCCGGTTGCGGCGATCCGCATCGTGGCGATGGTGCCGTCTGGCAGCAGCCCGGTCATGTCGGTGACCTCGGCTTGCGAGCGTTCCTCGATCGGGATTTCCCGCAGTCCGTCCGCGACGGTCCAATCGATGGTGGACGACGGCAGGGCGACCCAGAACGGGACGTTGTTGTCCCGCGCGGCGAGTGCCTTCAGATAAGTGCCGATCTTGTTGGCGACATCGCCGGTCCGGGTCACGCGGTCGGTGCCGACGATGGCCAGGTCCACCTGGCCGTGCTGCATCAGGTGCCCGCCGGCATTGTCGGCGATCACGGTGTGGGGGACGCCATGCTTGCCAAGCTCCCACGCCGTCAGGGACGCGCCCTGGTTGCGCGGACGGGTCTCATCCACCCAGACATGCAGGTCGATCCCGGCGTCATGCGCCATGTAGATCGGTGCCAGAGCGGTGCCCCAGTCGACGGTTGCCAACCAGCCGGCATTGCAATGGGTCAGCAGGTTGACCCGCTGGCCGGGTTTCACGGCCTGTTCGATCAACGCCAATCCGTGCCGGCCGATCGCCTCATTCTGGGCCGCGTCTTCATCGGCGATCGCGGCGGCCTCCTGGTAGGCGACGGTCACGCGTTGGTCGGCCGGAGTGTTGCGCAGCCGGGTCAGCATCCGGTCGATCGCCCAGCGCAGATTGATCGCGGTCGGGCGGGTTTCGGCCAGCAGGGCGGCGTCGCGTTCCATCGAAGCGGTCGAGGCATCGACCCGCAACGCCAGGCACAGGCCATAGGCGGCCACCGCGCCGATCAACGGCGCCCCACGCACCTGCATGGAGCGGATGGCATGGGCCACCTGGTCGCGTTCCGTCAGGCGCAGGATCTCCAGCGCCCAGGGCAGGCGGGTCTGATCGATGATCTGGATCGAGATACCGTCCTGGGGGTCGATCCAGACGCCACGATAGGCGGTTCCGTCAACTTTCATCGCGCCGAGACCTTCTGATGCAGCACACAGACCAGGGTGAACAGCCGGCGCGCGGTATCGAAATCGATCTCGATCTTCCCCGCGAGGCGCTGTTTCATCAGTTCCGCGCCCTCGTTGTGCAAGCCCCGGCGGCCCATGTCGATGGCCTGGATGCGCGCTTCCCGCCCTTCTTCGACGGCCTTGATGTGGCTGTCCACCAGCAGTTGGTAGTCTTTCACCAGCCTGCGGAACGGGCCGAGCACGAGGCCGATGGCGATGATTGGGGTGTCGTCGCGGTCGTGGATGTCGAAGACCAGGCGCCCATCGCGGATCGACAGATGCAGCACATAGGGTCCGGGCACCGAAATGGCCGTCAGCGGCATGAAGTGATTGGCCGCGGCGAGGTCGGTCACCGCCTGCTCCCGGTCCGCTTCGATGAAGCGGGACAGGGCGGCCGCGGCCTCATTGGCTAGGACCACGCGTGCCAGGCGCGCGAGGGACGGGGTGGCTGACGGGGTGGCTGACGGGGGTTCCACGTTCGGTGCCACCAGAATGGGGACCGCCTCGGGGGCCGCCTTGGGGAGGAGGGAGCGCGTTTGCATCATGCCCCGGTGGGGTCGCTTTTCAGCATGTTCAGGGTCACCATCAGGCCCACCGTGCCGCCCTTGATGGGGCGTAGCAGGGCCAGGCTCAGGAACAGCGTCAGCGGCAGGAAGATCGCCGCCATATTGAAGGTCGAGGGCTGGTGCGCCCTGTCGACGAACATCATCAGCGGGATGACGATATGTCCGACGACCAGGATCGTGAGATAGGGCGGAAAGTCGTCGGCGCGGGCCAGGCCGAGCGGGGCTGCACAGTTCTGGCAGGTGGCGACCACGCGCAGGAAACCGTTGAACATGTGACTTTTGCCGCATGACGGGCAACGACCGAGCAGGCCGCGGCCGACGGCTGTTGAAAGGGATGGCGGCGGTTCGGTCGGCGGGTCGATCGCGCGGTTGGGCTGCCATTGGGTGGGGGCCATGGTGGATCCTTGCGGGCCAGTTCGTCTTTCGTCGATGCAGGATAGGCTATGGTGCACCGCAACACCACATATCTTGTCCCGCGGGGACCGGCCGGCGGGGAGTGGGATCGGGGCGTGTGCCTGTCCTCGGGGCGTTGCGTTGGGGAAACGCGGGCTTGCGAGCCCGTGCCGGGCGCGGGACACTATCCGCATGGCACGTATTCTGATCATCAACCCAAACTGCTCGACGGATTGCACCCAAGGCATCTCCGACGCGGTCGCGCCGTTTCGCTTCCCTGGCGGACCGAGTCTGGATGTCGTGACCTTGGTGGAGGGGCCGCCGGCGATCTATGGCTGGCGTGACTGGCACGGGGTGGTGGATCCCATGTGCCGGCTGATCGGACGCACTCAAGCCGATATCTACGTGATTGCCTGCGCGTCCGATCCCGGGATCGAAGCCGCCCGCGCCACGACGTCGCGCCCCGTCCTGGGTGTTTTCCGCTCCGCCGTGGCAACCGCGGTGGCGCGCGCGGAACGATTCGGCGTGATCGCGATCGTGGAGGCGTCCAAGGGCCGGCATCGTCTGGCGCTGCGCGCCATGGGTCTGGACGACCGGCTGGCCGCGGAGGTGGCGCTGAACGTCAGCATGGAAACCCTGCTGGAGCCCGACTCTGCCCGCAAGCGGTTGATCGAGGCCGCTCATGAACTGGCGTCGGCGGGGGCCGAGACGATCATATTGGGGTGCACTGGCATGGCGCACCATCGGGCGTCTATCGAGGCGGCCGTTGGATTGCCGGTGATCGAACCCTGTCAGGCCGCCGCATCGTTGGCCGTTGGGCTGGCTCTGTCGGCGCCGAACGTCGCGGCTTCGACCGTCGGGTAGCGATCGGCGTCCGGTTGCGGGAGTGCACTCAGACAGTGATGTCCAGTCTGCGCTTTTGTTCCTGCTTGTCGGACTTCTGGACCTCCGCCGTCGTTTCAGAGGACCGATCCCGGCCATGATCGGGTTCCACCCGCCTCGGGGCTGGTTTCTCGATCTGGGCTGCCGCCGCAAATGCGCTACCCGCAACGCCGCCGATTCCGCTCATGACGAAGTCTCCCGTTTCAGACCGGCATCGGTGCCGACCGAGCGGGACCATGGCAGGCGAAAGTTAACCGAGTCTTAAGGCGGACCCGTTTGGTTCCAATATTTCCGGGGCCGCGCAACGCCGGAATAGGGCGGATATGGGCGGGTGAGGGGGCGGATTAACCCACGCCGGGGCTCCACGATCCGGCCTGGATTTCAGTGAATTGTTAAGCAAATCAAGCCCAAAGCTTAAGGCCCGCGGGCATGGAGCCGGCCGCGTCCAAAACCCGCATAGGTTTGAAGGGCATAGACCGCGGAAGCATCTTTTGTTCCCGTCGTTCGGATCGGGCTTTAACCCCGTCGCACAAAGGAGCCATCGCCGGGCTGGGCCAGCACCGTCGTGCCGTCCCAGATCAGCCGCCCCCGCAGATAGGTCGAGGCCACACGCGCGCGCATCGGGCGCCCGTGATAGGCGGACCAGCGCATTTCCGGCTGATCCACGATCATGGCCTGATCGAACACGAAGTCGCCCCGCTCCAGAACCAGCAAATCCGCGTCCGACCCGACCCGGATCGCACCCTTCTTGGGCCAGATGCCGTGCAATTGCGCGGACCGTTCGGCGCAGTAGGTCGCCATCAGGGTGGGCGACAGGCCGCGTTCATCCAGCAAGGTGAACATCAGCGGCGCGAAACTCTGCAACCCCGTCAACCCGGCCCCGCAGGCGAAGATGTCGTCGAACTGCTTGCGCTCGATCGGCCAGGGGGCGTGGTCGGTGGAGATGTAGGCGATCTTGTCAGCCACCAGGCATTGCCACATCCGCTCCACTTCCGCGGCGGTGCGGAAGGGCGGGTTGCACTTGCCGAACCCCTTCAGGCGGATCAGGTCGTCCTCGGTCATGCACAGATACTGGATGCAGGCCTCGCCGGTCGTCGTGGCGCCCATCCCCCGGAACGCTTCCGCCAGTTCGAAGCCGCGCGCGATCGAGGAATGCGCGATATGCACATGCGCGCCGGTCTCCAGCGCCATCTCGAAGATTTCGAGGTCGGCCATCGATTCGGCCAAGGCGGGACGGGTCCGGGCATGCATGATCGGGTCGGTGCGGGCAGCGGCACGGGCTTCGGCGGTCAGTTTTTCGACCAGTTCCTGGTCTTCGTTATGGATCGCGACCCTCATGACTCCCCTCATTTTTGACTCCTGCATTACTATGTCCAAGCGGGCCGCGACTCTCCTGGACACCGCTTTTTGTATCAGGCTGGGTTACGTGACTCGGGGTGTGACCCGGTCAGCTGGCCCAGCTTCCGGTTGCAAATGGCGG
>CAMATI010000044.1 GCA_945861095.1 Asaia bogorensis
CAATTTCACGGATTTCGGCCGCGCGATGCTGACTTTCTTGCGCGATGAAGTGCCCGAAAAATGGCAGACCTACTGCGATGAGGTCACCGATAATTTCAGGATCATCGATCCTACGGATTTTCGGATTCTTGCGTGAGCAGGGTATATCTCAGACATGTCGGCAACATCGGCGGTTGCGCGGAAATCACGGCCTGGGCGCGTATCAATAATGACGCAAATTTGTTAACCATGATGGTTAATGTTGGCTTGCGCGTCGATCGAGCGGGAGTTTCCGCCCAAAAGCGGCCGAAAGCCGGGGTTTATTGGTTTTGTCTTGCCGCGAACATGGCCACTGACCTAGCACTGAAAGCAAATTCTCGGCTCGGGACAACCCATCCATGCTCGCTGTTACGTGCCTTCGTCACCCGTTCCACCACCATGCAGGCCCTGATCGGCGCGCCAAATCCGCACAGCGACAGGCGAAAATCGGGCGGGAGATCGCCGGACCGGCCAAACTGGGGAGGGCGAGCGGCGGATGCCAGGAGAGTCGCGGCGATGCTGGTACCCCAGCCGGGGGGCTTCACGGGAACGAGGGAAAACGGCGAACGGCGATTCCGGTAGGCGACCGCCCATCCGGTCGCGGGACACATACCGAAGCGCTGCATGCGCAGGCGGTCACCGGACCAGTGTCCCACGCGATTGATGGTGCGGACTGGTTGTCGCCGCCTGGTCGTCCCCGGAATGGCCACGAACCGGCCGACCCGTTTCGGATGCGAGTTTCCAGGGCATTGGCCCCGAATGACTTGCCCGATTGCGGAGTACCGCCGAACCGGCATGATAGGCCACGCCCATCCAGGGCAGAATTCAGGGGAGCGGAAGCATGAAAC
The DNA here is from genome assembly GCA_945861095.1 of Asaia bogorensis. Taxonomy (GTDB): domain Bacteria; phylum Pseudomonadota; class Alphaproteobacteria; order Acetobacterales; family Acetobacteraceae; genus Rhodopila. The sequence continues at coordinate 867 of CAMATI010000044.1, forward strand.
CGATCGTCGCCGTGATCGCGCCCGGCATGATGGGCAGCGTCGTCGCCAAACGCCTGACCGACAACGGAATAGAGGTCCGCACGTCCCTCACCGGACGCAGTGCCGCCACGGTGGACCGTGCCAGGGCGGCCGGCATGGTCGATGCGTCCGACACCCAGATCGCCGAGTCCGACATAATCCTTTCGATCCTGCCGCCCGGCGATGCCCTGGCATTGGCCGAACGTCTGGCACCCGCCTTGCGTGCGGCCGCCAAAAAGCCGGTCTACGTGGACTGCAACGCCATCGCCCCGGAAACGGTCCTGCACGTCGCGCGGGTGATCGAGGAAACCGGGTCGGTCTTCGTCGATGGCGGCATCATCGGCCCGCCGCCGGACCCGGATTCGAAGAATACCCGCATCTATCTGTCCGGGCCGGACGCACCCAAAGCCGCGGTGCTGACCCAATACGGGCTGAGCATGCCGATCCAGCCGGGACCGATCGGGGCGGCTTCGGCCATGAAGATGTCCTATGCCGGCATCACCAAGGGCTTCACCGCTCTGGGCTGCGCCATGATGCTGGCCGCGACCCGTGCCGGGACCGCCGATGCGCTGTATGCCGAAATGGCGATCAGCCAGCCGGCGTTGTTGGGCTGGTTGACGCGCTCCATGCCACGCATGCACTCCAAGGCCTATCGCTGGGTGGCGGAAATGGAAGAAATCTCGACCTTTGTCGGGGAAGACCCGGCCGGTGCCCAATTCTACCACGCCGCCGCTCTTCTGTACGAGCGGATCGCCGCGGACTTTGACGGACCCAACAAGGAAACCGCGATGTTGGACGCGTTCTGCGCCAGGAAGGGCTGACCTCGATGGTGCGCGGCATCCACCAATACCCGCCGATGGCGCGGGGGATCGGCGGCATTCCCCTGCACCAGGCGCTGGACGCTGGGATCAAGCGGCTCGATTCGCGTGCGGTTCATGTCATGGCCGGTTGCACCCCGGCGCGCGAGACCGACGCGATCTATCCTTCGCGCGCCAGGAATTGCCGCACCGTCTCGATCTGGCTGGCCACGTTCAACGCGGGTGCATGGCCGCAGCCCGGGACCTCCGCTATTTCCGCTTGCGGACCGCGTTGGGCCATCGCCTTGGCGACATCCGGCAGCAACAGGTCGGAGTTGACGCCGCGCAGGACCAAAATCGGCATGGTCAGCGCGTCATAGGCATCCCATTGCTCGAAATCCCGGGGATGGGCGAAGAACTGACGGGCGATGGCGGGATCGTAATGGGTGGTTACGCGCCCGTTCGGCAGCCGCCGCATGCCGGTTTCCGCCATCCGGCGCCACTGCGCGTCGGTATGGGCGCCGAATGGCGTGTAGATCGTGCGGAAATAGGCTTCCAGCTCGGTGACCGTGGCGAAATCGGGCGGGGCACCGATATAGGTGCGGATCCGCTCGAAGGATTGTTGCGGAAAGGTCGGGCCGATATCGTTCAGGATCATGCGGCTGATCCGCCCTCGCAACGTGGTCGCACCGGCGGCAATGCCCAGCGCGCCGCCCATGGATGTGCCGAGGAAGCGGAACTGGCCGAGACCGAGCGCGTCGGCGAACGCCGCCGCCTGTTGCGCATAGGCGGCAAAGCAGTAGTCGCGGTCGGGATCGTTGGTCCATTGCGACATGCCACGCCCGATCGTGTCGGGACAGATGACCCGATAGGTGTCCGCCAGGGCGGCGGCGAGATCGTCGAAATCCCGGCCCGTGCGGGCCAGCCCGTGCCACAGCACCAAGGGCGGCGCATCCGGCTGCCCCCATTCGGTGTGGTGCATCTCCCAGCCCATGACCTGCGTGTAGACAGACCGTGAGCAGGGCGTGGCAGTACGGCTCATCCCAAAGTCGCCCGTGCCTGCATGGAAATCCCGCCGCCAGGACCCATCGCGAACAGATCGGCCTCGTTGTCGTTGACCATCCCGCCGGCGAGGGTGAACGGTGCGACGTCGAAGATCGGCGCCCGGGCGCGCATGACGAATTTCAGCAGCGGACGGCTGGTGTTGTCGCGTATCAGGTCCAGCAGGCATTGCTGGGAGAACGGGCCGTGCACGACGAGGCCCGGGTAGCCCTCCACATTCATCGCGTAGGGACGATCGTAGTGGATGCGATGCGGGTTGAAGGTCAGCGCCGAGTAGCGGAACAGCGACACCGGATCGGGGGTGACGGTGCGGGTCCAGGCCTGGCCGGCGGGCGGTGGATCGTTCTTGGGAATGCCGGATTGGGTGCCGGGGGCCACGGCTTCGCGGAAGACGCTGGTGGCGTCTTCCGTCAGGGCCAGGCCGCGCGGGGTGTAGATACGCCGTGTCTGGGTGGCGACGATCAGGGTGCCGGTCGAGCCCTTGCGCAGTTGCACGTCGCTGAATTCGGTTTCCCGACGCAACGGGTCGCCGACCAGGATCGGGGCGTGAAACGTCAGCGACGCACCGGCATACATGCGCCGGGGCAATGGCATCTTCGGCAGCCCGCCGCGTTCCAGCGGCAGCCCATCGGCGCCCAGGGCCGACAGACGGCTGGCCTCGGCGAAATAGGCCAGATGCCAGCCGGGTGGGATGGGTTCACCTTCTGCCGGAGCGGTTTCGTTGCGATCGAACGTGACCACCATGCCGCGCAACGGGGCGGCCGTGGCCAGATCGCGGTCTTCCACCTTGCGGCCGAGTTGCGCGCGGATCGGTTCGATGTCGATTTCGGTTGAGGGTGCGTCAGACATGGAGGGCCCATCCTTGCAGTTGCGCGGCTTCCTCGCGGCAGCGCTCCGGTCCGCCCAGGACCTGGCGGTTGAACATGATCCGTTTGAACCAGTAATGAAGACCGAGCAGGTCGGTAAAACCCATGCCGCCATGCGCCTCGGTGGTGATGCGGGCGACGTCGCGGGCGATTTCGGCCAGATGCGCCTTGGTATGGCAGGCGGTCAGGCGGGCTTCGTCGGGGATCGCGTCCTGGGCATGGGCCGCGTACCAGACCATGCCGCGGCAGGGTTCCAGCACGGTGACGCAGTCGGCCAGCATGTATTTCACCCCTTGGAAGCTGCCGATGACGCGGCCGAACTGAACGCGCTCCTTGGCGAAGGCGACGGCGGCATCCAGCATGTGCTGTGCGGCGCCCATCGTGTCGGCGGCCAGGATCACGCGCCCGGCGTCCAGCACGGTCTGTGCGGCCACAAGCGGGGCGTTGGCCGCGCCGAGCCGTTCCGCTTGTGCCGAATCGAACGTGACATCCGTCATCGGGCGGGTGCGATCGATGCTGCGGTTGACCTTTGTCGATACACCGGTTGCGTCAGCCGTCACCACGGCGGCATGACCGTCCGGCAGATAGACCAGGAAATGCGTGGCGGATGCGGCGTCCATCACGCCGGTGATGCGTCCGGACAGGCGCCCATCCGCCAGCGACGCGCTTGCCGCACCGGTCTGCCCGGCGAAGCCCGCAAACGCAACGGCCATGCGGATTTCGCCGCTGGCGACGCCGGGCAGATATTCATCCTGCTGGGCCTCGGTGGCACTGTGCATGAACGCCAGCGGCGCCATCACCAGGCTGCCGGCAAACGGCAGCGGGGCAGCGGCGTTGCCGAGCGCCTCGGCCGCCACGGCGGCGTCCAGGATGCCGAGGCCGGCACCGCCGAAACGTTCCGGCACGACCAGGCCATGCAGGCCGAGTTCCGCCAGTCCGTTCCACAATGAATCATCGAAGCCGACGCCGGGTTCGGCGAGCGCCCGCAGCCGGTCCATCGGCAGGCGGTCCTTCAGGAAGGAGCGCAGCGAATCGTCGAACTGGCGCTGTTCCAGGGAAAGCCCGAATTCCATCAGCCCCTCCCGATCGCGACGGTGCCTTGCACCTTGGGTTCGCGTGGCAGGTCCAGGCCGCGTTCGCCGATGATGTTCTTCTGGATGTTGTTCGACCCGCCGCCGATCATCAGTCCGACATCGTACATATAGTCGATGTTCCAGGTGGTGGCATCGTCGTCTTCCGCGTCTTCCCCGGCGGATTCGTAGGGCAGGCCGGCCGCGCCCAGCGCGTCGACGGCCAGGGAGGAGAGGCGGAAGCCCAGCATGGTGCCGCCGTATTTGACGATCATCCGTTTCACGCCGGAATCGACCCCCTGGGCGGCTTCCGTCAGCAGGCGCAGGTTGTGGGCTTTCCAGGCAATGACCTCGCCCTGCAGGCGGAGCAGACGGTCGCGGTATTCGGAAATGCGGATCAGCGGAACGCCGTCGATTTCCGATTTTTGCAGCAGGTTGATCAGTTGTTCCAGGCGCGCGGTCATTTTGCCGGCGTCACCGATCATGAGGCGTTCATGCTTCAGGGTGACGTTGGCGACATACCAGCCCTTGCCGCGGCCAAGCACAATCTGGGTTTCGGGGACTTTGACGTCGGTGAAGAATACTTCGTTGAATTCACTGCGTCCGGTCATGGTCTTCAACGGACGACGATCCAGGCCCGGGCTGTTCATCGACAACAGCAGGTAGGACAGGCCTTCATGCTTGGATTTTTCAGGCTCGGTCCGGCACAGCAGAAACATCATGTCGGCGTAATGAGCGGAACTGGTCCAGATCTTCTGCCCGTTCACCACCCACGATCCGTCTTTCAGCTCCGCCTTGGTCTGCGCGTTGGCGAGGTCCGAGCCATTGCCGGGTTCGCTGTAGCCCTGGCACCAGATGATGTCGCCGCGGATGGTGGGGCCGACATAGGCTTTCTTCTGCTCATCGGTGCCGACTTCCAGCAGGGTCGGCACCAGCATGGAAATGCCCTGGTTGGTGAGCCCGGCATAGACATTGGCACGCCCGAACTCTCCGGCGATGACGGCGGACGCCATGACGTCGGGCCTGGCGCCGAAGCCGCCGTATTCCTGGGGGATGGTGCGGCCGGCATAGCCGTGCTCGACGAGGAGCTTCTGCCAGTCCAGGGTCTTCTGGTCGGGGCGTTTCCGCCCGCCGCCGACTTTGGGCGATTTGTGACCGTGGGTGGTGATGAAGGCGCGGATTTCGGCTTGTAGAGCCTGGTATTCCTCGGACAGGGCTAGGTCCATGGTTTCCTCCTGGTCTGGTTGGAGGGATTGTAGCGCGGTCCGTGGCGGACGCCAAAAGGGGGTGACTTGGCGCGGTCCGGCAACATGTGCTCTGAACCAGGAAGACACGGACGGCCGGTGGCGGGTCGGCGCTCATGCTCGCCAACAACAAATATCAGAGGGCCCATCATGGCGCAGTCATCCACCGCCACCAAACCCAAAACCGGTGCCATCGCAAAGAAGCGCGACGGGGCCTGCCAAACCCTCCTCCTGCAAGCCCGCGCCATCATCGACACCGAAGGGTCTGGTGAGGCCGCGCTTCAGAAGCTCAAGACATTGCTGGTCGATCTGGCGGGGCAGGGAACGGCCCTGTTCCCGACGGCCGATTTCCCGATGCCGGATGCGCAGGGCCGTAACCATGTCCTGGCGCTGGAAGACGGCGACGGCATGGGCCTGTATCTGACCATCGCGTTGCCCGGCAAGGAAGCCGCACCGCACGACCACGGCATTTGGTGCGTGAACGCCGCCATCTCCGGCAAGGAACTGCACAAATTCTACCGCCGCACCGACGATGCCAGTAGGCCCGGGCGCGCGATGGTCGAAGAAATCGGCCAGTCGCTGGTGGCACCCGGCCTCGGCATGGTCATGACCGATCACGCGATCCACGACACGGTTGTGGTGGGCGATGAACCCGCCATCGGCCTGGCACTCTATGGCTACGCGCTGGTCCGTTTCCCATCGGTCGTCTGGTTCCATCCGGCGTTTTCCAGCACGCGTGCGTCCCCCAGTCGCCGTCCGGTGGAGGCCGCGCAATGAGCTTCAAGGTCACCATCGCCAATACCGGCGAAACGATCGCCTGTCCGTCGGACCTGCCCATCCTGCATGCCGCGATCCATGCCGGGATCGACTACCCCTATGCCTGCGCGTCAGGAAACTGTGCGATGTGCATTTCCGAGCTGAAGGCGGGGGACGTGTCGATGCTGGCGCACGGCGATGGGGCGCTCAGTGCCGACCAGAAAACGAGCGGCAAAATCCTCGCCTGTCGGGCACGTCCGCGATCCGACGTTCAGGTCGAATGGCTGGGGCGCGGGCGGAAGTAGGCCCGGTTCCGGTATCGTCACCGCCCGCGACCTATCCTGGTTGACCCAAACCTCGCCGACCCAGACCACGGCGCCTCCGACCCCGTTGGCTCCGACACCAGCGCGGCCGGGGTGGCGGTTCGACCTGTTACTCCGACCCGGCGCCTTCCCGATTTGGAAAGGCGCCGGTCGGCGCAACGCAGCCCGGTTGCAGGATGTGGATGACGCGAGCCGCCACCATCTCCCGTGTCTTCGCCCCATAGGCGGCCATGTGCGGGGATGCCGCGTGTGCCTTCAGGTGATCCGGGGTCTCCCACTTTTCGATCACGACGAACGTGTCGTCGCCATACTTCGTGGGGGAGCCATCGGCATCGATCGCCGGGCCATACTCGATGCAGCCGGCTTCGGCATGCACGGCGGGGATGTTGGCATGGAAGGCCGCCAGGATTTCCGCGCGCTTGCCCGGTTTGGCGGTGATGAAAGCCAGGACGTGGATCATGGTGTCTGCTCCTTGGTTGGTGTCTGCATTCCGTCCGGTGGCACGCGGCGTGCCGTCGAACGTGGTTGGATCGGGTCGCGTCCGCCTCGATGTGCAATCCCGACCGAAATCGGCCGGGTAGACAAGAGACGGGCGCGCCGCTTGTGTATGATGCGTCAAACGATCGAGGAAACGAAGCCATGAGCTATGAGACGCCCTATGCGGGTCTGAAGGTGGTTGATCTCAGCCAAGGGGTCGCCGGCCCGTATTGCGGGATGATGCTGGCTCAGTATGGCGCGAATGTCATCAAGGTGGAACCGACCGACACCGGCGACTGGTCCCGTGGGCTGGGCACGATCTATGGCGACCACACCGCCTATTCGATTCCCGCGAATATCGGCAAGCGGTCCATCGCCGTGGATCTGAAAAGCGACCGAGGCCAGGAAATCGTCTGGCGGCTGATCCAGGGCGCCGATGTGTTCCTGCAAGGGTTCCGTCCAGGCGTGATCGAGCGGCTGGGTTTCGGCTACGACGCGGTCTCGGGCCGGGAGCCGAGGCTGCTTTACGTGTCTGTGTCCGGGTTTGGCCAGAGGGGGCCGTTGGCCGAACGGCCGGCGATGGACCCGGTGTTGCAGGCCTATACCGGGCTGATGGCGGAAAATGTCGGCCAGGACGGCATCCCGCATCGGATCCCGATCATCTCCATCGACATGAGCACGGCGATTTTCAGCTTCACCGCCGTCGCCGCCGCCTTGCATGCCCGTCGCGACGAGCCACGCGGCCGCCATATCGAGGCCAGCCTGATGCAGGGCGCCGCCGGTTTGCAGGTGGTGCGCATGATGGGCTCCTACCTGGATGGCGGCGCCGCTCGCCCGTCCATCCCGCCCAGTGGGATCTACAAGACCGCGGATGGCTGGATCAACATCACTGTCGTGCGCCAGTGGGAGTGGGAGGGCTACTGCAAGGCTGTTGGCCAGGAGCATCTGGCGGCAGACGAGCGTTACCTGACCTCGGCCGGGCGGGAGCCGCATACGACCGAACTCGACGCGTTCCTGCGACCGCTGCTGGAGTCCGCGCCGACGGCGGACTGGTCGGCCAAACTGGCGGCGAACCGGGTGATGCATGAGAGGCTGAACAGCTACGGCGATTTCCTGAAGCAGCCGCATGTCGCGGAAAGCGGAGCCGTCGCCTGGACCAGCCATCCGCATGTGCCGCGGCAAATTCCGATGGCGAACCTGATCGGCATGCCGCCCTTTGCCGATGGGGCGGCGCGCACGATCGCGCCCGGCAAGGGAGAACACACGGCGGCGATCCTGGCGGAACACGGTTACTCCGAAGCAGAGATCGCGGACATGGCAGTGTCGGGCGTGGTGGTGATGGGGTAGCAGACGGCATGGCGGATGCCCGCGGGAGCGGCATTCCGTCACCGCCTCTCGCCGTGAGCCCCCCGCTGTCAGCCCCCCCTGTCAGTCCCCTGGCGTCAGTCCCCTGGCATCAGCCCCCTGGCGTCAGACGAGGAAAACGGCCGCGTCGTCCGCGATCAACCGTCGATCCGCAGCGCGACCTGACCCAATGGCCCGAAATCCGCCACGACGTCCTGGCCGGCCTCGGTCGGGTAGGGCGGCATGACGGTGCCGGTGCTGATGAAGTCGCCGGCCTTCAATCCGCGGCCCATTGCGGCCAAAGCGTTCGCCAGCCACGCCGCCGCCCCAAACGGCCCGCCATCCACCGCTCGGCCTTCACCCGTCGCCACCATGGAGCCGTTCACCGACAGCGAAACCGCGATCGACAGCAGGTCGAGATCGGCGAAGTCGGTCGTCGGCGTCCCTGTCACCCAATAGCCATGCGCCGCATTGTCGGCGGCAAGGTTGGGCGCGCCGGCCTCGGCCCAGGGGGTGAAGCAGGACCCGACGACCTCTATCACCGGCAGCACCGCCCGCGTCGCGGCGGCTATCTGTTCGGCGGTGTAGGGTGCCCGCGCGGGCGGCAGGTCGCGATCGATCTGTAGCGCGATCTCGGGTTCATGGGCGCGGAAGAAGCCGGGCGCGTTCGCCAACCGAACCGGTGAGGCACTGGTGATCGACCGATACAGGCGGCCGAAGAACGGGGCCTGGATATTCAGATGCGTCCGCGCCGCCTGATTGGTCGCACCGATCTTGTAGCCGATCGCGCGGTCGCCACGCTCCTTGACCAGGATGGTCTCGAACGCCGATTGGATCCGGTAGGCCGTCGCTAGGTCGGGCGGCACGAACCGGATGCTCGTCACCGGATGCGGTGTCCCATGGTCGCGATGCGCGATCAGCACACGGGCCGCGGCCTCGATATCGGTTTCGTTGAACGTCACGATCCTGCTCCTGTCACGTGTTCCGGGTCGGTTGACGATTTCCCCCGAGGGAGACATCCCAAGGGCCTCCCATGGGGCGGTTACGTTTGGTTGGGTCAGCCGGTCGATGGTTGGGGGCGGCTGGCCGAACCGGAATGCCGCGACCGGCTGGCATGGCGAGCGATCAGGCCGGACGCCAGTTGAAGCGGGTTCCCAACCATCGCCGAAGATCCATGCGGGCCGCCTGGCCGGAGGCGATGGCGGCGCCGGTTGCACTGGCCTCCGCCCCGCTGATTACCCGCACGCCCAACGACAGCGCCACTGCCTGGACATCCAGCGACGCCATGGCCTCGGCCCCGGCCCGTCGCCACAAGGCGACCGCGGCGGCCGGGGTCAGGTGCGGCAGGACCAGCATGAATTCCAGTTGCGCGGCGACGGCCGCGGTCAGCCAGGCGTCGTAAAGCGGTCCGGCAATGGGGCCGCGCGTGGCGGCATGGGCTTCCGCCAGGGTCGGCACATCGGCGAAGGTCTGGCAGCGGATCGGCTTTCCGGTTTCATCCCGCGCGCCCAGGCTGAACAGAGGCACGCCCCCCATCCCCACCAGCGACGCCGCCCGGTCGGCCACCCGGTGTCCGCGCAGGAAGATCGCATCGATGTCCCCGCGTGCGAAGCTGGCGATCTGCGCTTCCAGCGGCCGCGGCGGCACCAGCATGGCGCGCGCGCCTAGCAGATCGATGCCCAGGATCGCCGGCAGGTCGATGCTGGCCGGTCCGGACGCGGCCAGTCTGATCGGGTGATTGGGGGCGAATGCGCCGGTGCGGACAATCAGGGTCGCCGGGTCGACCGCGGCCATGATCGGCACCCATTGACCGACATCGTATTGGGCGCGGGACTCGCCGACCAGCCAGGAGATCGCCGCGTCACCGGGGGCGAGCAGCACGGTTCGGCCGTCCGGTTCTCCCCGGGCCAGGAATTGATTGGCGCCGGTGACGCCGTCGGCGGCGCCCAGGGTATTAAGCCGGAGGATGGCGGCCGGTGGCAGACCTTGGGCAAGCGCCGGTTGCATCAACCGTCCCCATCGGTCCAGATTTCCCCCATCGGGGCCGGCAACCAACATGGTCGCCGCGTCCATCGGCGCTTCGGCAGTATTTGCCAATGCTGCGCCCGCTGGGCCTGCCAACGGCAGGCTTCCCAACAGCATCAGCATCTTACGCCGATGCAGGTCCGGCAGGGCGTCGGTCATTTTAAGGCCTTTTCCCGCGTGAGGCACGGCCCGATGGGCTGATCTCATGGCCCTGCATAGACGGGTCCGCCGGGTCTGGCCAGACCGGGTGGCCGATGTCCGTGATCAGCCCTTGGCCGGTGCGCGCGCTTGCCGCTCGATCGCGGCGACAATCATGGCGCGCGCTTCGGCGGCGTCTCCCCAGCCGATCACCTTGACCCATTTGCCGGGTTCCAGGTCCTTGTAGTGCTCAAAGAAATGCTGGATCTGTTCCAGCGTGATCTTTGGCAGGTCCGTATAGTTGTGCACGTTGACATAGCGCTGGGTCAGTTTGGGCGAGGGGACCGCGATGATTTTCTCATCCCCGCCGCCCTCATCGTCCATCTTCAGCACGCCGACGGGGCGGACATTGATGACCGCACCAGGGATGATCGGGCGCGTATTCGCCACCAGCACGTCGATCGGGTCGCCATCGTCGGACAACGTGTGGGGGACGAAGCCGTAATTTCCCGGGTAGCGCATCGGGGTATAGAGGAACCGGTCGACCACCAGGGTGCCGGCGGCCTTGTCCATTTCGTACTTGACCGGCTCCCCGCCGATGGCGACCTCAATGATGACGTTGACGTCTTCTGGTGGGTTCTTGCCAATGGCGATGGCGTCGATGCGCATGGGGGGCTCCGGGGTGGACTGCGTTCGGCCCAGGTAATAGCACATTGTGTTGGTTCGTGGTGTGCTATGCAACGGGCGGTTCCGACCCAATCGGCCCCAGCCAAGAACCGCCAAGCGCCCTGTTAGCGGCGCCGGCGAGGAATTGGGGCGGGCGCGGCGGGTTGATAAGCCTTCAAGCCAGCATCTCCGGTCAAAATCTCAACAGTGAACCCGGCGCGAGCATAATACTCGGCAACATCCTTGATGGTGGCGTCGCCGATTGACATGCCACTCTTTGCCAGCTCTGGCCAGGTGGCAGCCAATATGCGGAGTTGCGTGCTTCCCCAAAGATCGGTCTGGTCCGCAAATGCCGCCCAGGGTGTTGCTGCGTTGGCTGCATCGGCAATCAGTTTCGCGAGAGCGATGGCCAATGAAAATCGATTGCCGGACACCTGTGATACGTGGTTACCGGTTTCGATGATGCTGGCCAACGGCAGCACGAACGTGCTTGCCTCCGCGGTTGCCGTGGTAATCAGTTGTTGGACTCTGTCGTGGTCCCACCGATCGTCGATCGGACCGGCGGTGTCCTTGCCAGGGACTTGGAGCAGACAGCAGAGGATCGACGTATCAAAGATCAAGACCCGGCCAGGCATCACGCTGCTCTGTCAGCCTGTGTCTTCAACGCCTGCTCGATCATGCCTTCGCTGGAAAGGCGCCCAACACGTCCTTGTGCCAGCAGCTTTGGCAACTGTTGGATGTCCTCAAGCAATGTAAGGCGGCTTGTTCCGCTTGCTGGATCACGGTGGGCAACGGTGATGAACTGTACCATCCCCGTACCCATTGCGTCCAGCAGTGCAGGGTTGTGGGTTGTAACCATAATGTCGACACCGCGATCCTGTCCCACCGTTTGAAGCATGTCCAGCAGCAATTGGGAACGGGACGGATGAAGCCCGTTGTCGACCTCTTCGATAACAAGTAAACTGGACCGCGGACGGGTCAGAAAAGCGGTTAGAATTGCCAGAAACCGCAACGTTCCATCAGACATTCCGCGAGCGTCTACCGTGGAATGCTCGCCTTTATCCTTGAATTGTTCCTCGCAGTAGAGCATGGCGTCAGTAGCGAACTTACCAACCGTCTCAGCGTAGACGCGTGTCACGTCGCGTTCCGGTAGTTTCGACGCGTACTCCGTAAGGGTTGCTTCGATCCGCTTCTGTGCATCCTGCGGCAGGGCGGCTATCACACCCGCAATATTCCCCCCGTCCATTTCCAGTCGATCCGAAAGCGGCGAGAAATTGCGCATATGAGACGGAATCGGATCCAGGATAAAAACGTTCCTGAGGGAGTTGATAACAGCATCGACTCCCTCCTGAATCTCCATGCGATATTTTTGCCCGAAGAGTTGAAACAAAATAGCATTTGATCGACCCAGTTGTCGCGGGGTTCCCCTCTTTTCATTGTACAATCGGGCTACCACTGTTGGTGCTGCCTGGATAACAGGATCCGTTGTGAACAGGTGGAGCCGTCGAACGTTCCCGGGTCGCCGCTCTCCGTTACCGTCAAGCCGATAACTCATCCGATCCAGTTGCTCGGCGAGGAGGTCGCATCTGTTATGGCTGACGGCACATTCGATGCGGTATTCAAAGTCTCTTGCCGCGCTTGAACGGAACGTTACGCATATCGCAAATTGGGTTTCCGGCTTGCGGGCTGCCCACTCAACCCCGCCCCTCAGCGGAGACACCGCGCCATCGCCCTGCAGGGCTGCCGTAAGCATTGTCCCGTTGGCGATCCGGGTCAGAAAGGCAAGTGCGTCCAGGAGGTTGGACTTCCCGCTTGAATTGGTGCCAATCAACACGGTCAGGGCGTCGATGTTAAGCGTCGCCTTCTCGTAGCTTTTCCAGTTCTCAACGGTCAGTGCAGTCAGCACGGGGCTTCGATCCGATCACCTAGGGGCAGCGATGCCGGTCTATCGGCAGCGATAATATCGTATCTCTTGCTTGAAGCATAATCCCCCGGATGAACGCGTCTTTATGGTTTCCCAATTGCCAATCGGTCGTACCCCACCCCTGACGATGGATGGCCTACCCCCCAATCCGCTCAATATCCGCCCCACATGCCGCCAGCTTCTGCTCCACCGCCTCATATCCGCGATCGAGGTGATAGACCCGGTTCACCACCGTGTCCCCCTTCGCCGCCAGACCGGCCAGGATCAGCGACAGCGACGCCCGCAGGTCGGTTGCCATCACCGGGGCGCCGGACAGCGACGGCACGCCGCGCACGATGGCTGACGACCCGTGCACGTTGATCCGCGCACCCATCCGGTTGAGTTCCGGGACATGCATGAAGCGGTTCTCGAAGATGGTTTCGGTGACCATGGACGCGCCCTCGGCCACCGACATCAGTGCCATGAACTGCGCCTGCATGTCGGTCGGAAAGCCCGGATAGGGCTCGGTCATCACATCGGCGCCATGCAGACCGTTGAGCCGCTTCACCATCAGGCCGTCGTCCTGCTCCAGGATTTCCACCCCGGCCTCTCGCAATATGCGCACCGTGGCTCCCAGGTGGTCCAGGCGAGCATGGCGCAGGAATACGGACCCGCCGGAGATGGCGGCGGCGCAGGCGTAGCTGCCGGTCTCGATCCGGTCGGGGATGATGGCGTGTTCGGCACCATGCAGGCGGTCCACGCCATCAATCGTCAGGGTATCGCCGCCGATGCCCTCGATCCGCGCGCCCATGGCGACCAGGCATGTGGCGAGGTCGCCAATCTCCGGCTCCCGCGCGGCGTTGGACAGCACGGTGCGGCCATCGGCGAGGGCGGCGGCCATCAGCAGGTTCTCGGTCGCGCCCACGGACACGAAGGGGAAGACGATCGCGGCGCCGCGCAGCCTGCCGTCCACGCGGCCATCGATGTAGCCGCTGTCCAGGTTGAAGCGGGCGCCCATCTGCTCCAGGCCCTTCAGGTGCAGATCGACGGGTCGGGTGCCGATGGCGCAGCCGCCGGGCAGCGACACCCTAGCCTCTCCCACGCGGGCCAGAAGGGGGCCGAGCACGAGGACGGAGGCACGCATTTTTCGGACGATGTCGTAGGGGGCTTCGGTGTTGGTGATGGGGCCGCCGAGGGACAACTGCCGTCCGGCGTTGCCGACGGGTTCGACCGCGATGCCGTGCTGGGCCAGCAACTGGGACATGGTCTGGATGTCGGCCAGGCGCGGCACGTTCGACAGGACCAGGCGGTCCTCGGTCAGCAGGCCGGCCGCCATCAACGGCAGGGCGGCGTTCTTGGCGCCACCGATGGCGATTTCGCCAGACAGAGGCTGGCCGCCGCGGATGCGAATCCGGTCCATATGCTACATCCTCGGCAGCGCGACGCCGCGCTGTCCCATGTATTTGCCCGCCTTGTCGGCGTAGCTGATTTCGCAGGGTTCGTTGCCCTGCAGGAAAAGGAACTGGCAGATCCCCTCATGCGCGTGGATGCGCGCGGGCAGGGGGGTGGTGTTGGAGATTTCGATCGTCACCTGGCCTTCCCATTCGGGCTCCAGCGGGGTGACGTTCACGATGATGCCGCAGCGGGCATAGGTGCTCTTGCCCAGGCAGATCACGAGCACGTCGCGGGGGATTCGGAAATACTCGACCGTGTGGCCCAGGGCGAAGCTGTTGGGCGGGATGATGCAGATATCGGTCTTGCGGTCGACGAAGCTGGTGGGCGCGAAGGCCTTGGGGTCGACGACGGCCGAGTCGATATTGGTGAAAATCTTGAACTCATCGGCGATGCGGGCGTCATAGCCGTAGCTGGAGAGGCCGTAGCTGATGACGCCCTCACGTTTTTGCGATTCGACAAATGGCTCGATCATGCCGTGCTCCTGTGCCATCTGGCGGATCCAGCGATCGGAGAGGACGGGCATGTCGGGGAAGGACTCCAGTGCGGCGGGGAAGCCCATCGTCTAGCCCGAACCGCCGCGCCGCCGCAAACGCTGCGTTGGTTTGGTCGTGTCCCGGCCGGACCGGCGGTTCGGGCCGGTCGGCCGTCCGTGAGGCGCCGGCGTTGCGGGGCGATGGTCGATGTAACCCGGGGGCGGGTGGCAACGAAACATGATGGCACCCGATGCTGTAACGCGCCCGCTCGGCCGGAGACAGACCCTTCAGACACGCCGACAACCACGGACCCGTCATGACCCAGCCGCCTCCGCCTGTTCTTGCCCGTCCGCCGCGCGATACGCGCGTCGATATCGTTCGCGGCATCCTGCAACTGACGATCTTCGCCAGCCATGCCGAGGGATCCCTGATCGGCGCGTGGCTGATCCACAAGGCCTGGGGTCTGTCGGACAGTTCGGAGCAGTTCCTGTTCCTGTCCGGCTTCATGCTGGGCAGCGTGTTTGCCCGCAAATTCGTGCTTCAGGGCTGGTGGCCGGCGACGCGGGACATGTTGAAGCGGGCGCTCGATCTGTACCGGACCCATCTGCTGGTGTTCTGCCTGTTCGGCGTGATGATCGCCTTGGTATGCAAGTCGGGCGTGCTTCCCGGCGAACTGCAACGCCTCGGCTGGGGCTACATGATGGCGGACCCGCTGCGCGCCATCCCGGCGGCGCTGGCGACACTGTATCTGCCGGAATTCGTCAACATCCTGCCCGTCTTCGTGTGGTGCATGGCGGCGCTGCCGCTGTTTGCCTGGTTGGAGTCGCGTTACGGCGCGTGGTCGCTCGCGGTGCCGGGCGGGCTTTATGCCTCGGTTTGGTTGTTCGGCCTGGCGCTGCCGAGTCCCTCGCCCGACATGGGGCTGGGCTTCAACCCGTTCGCCTGGCAGATTCTGTTCCTGTTCGGTGCCTGGCTGGGACGGCGGACCTTGATGTTCGGCCAGGCCCTGCCGGAGATGCGCTGGCTGACCGTTGCCGCCGTCGTGTTTGTGCTGTTCGCGCTGTGGCTGCGGCTGGGATGGTACGGATTTCTGCCGTGGGACGCGCCGTTACCGAACCTGGACGTCATCTGGAACAAGAATGAGCTGGCACCGCTGCGCCTGCTGCACGCGTTGGCGTTGGCTTGGCTGGTGTCCTGTCTGGTGCCGCGGGATCGGCCGTGGATGCATGGGTTGGCGGGGCGGTGGCTGGCGACCGGCGGGCGCTATAGCCTGCAAATCTTCTGCTTGGGGTTGTTCCTGGCCTGGGGTGTCACCGTGGCGTTCCGCCTGCTGCCGGGGATGGCGTGGTGGCTGGACCCAATCCTGCTGGCGGCGGGCTGCTTTTCACTGCTGCTGTTCGCGAAATGGCTGGATCGGCGCAAGGACGTGCCGCCCTTTGCCGCCGCCGCGGTCAGATCCTGAGCGGAATTGGATCGCGTGTGTGATCCCCGGCGGCTCCACGGTCACGGGGCCGCCGCGGATGATGCGGGTCAGGATCGAGCCGTCCACGTCGTGGGCATAATGCATGATGGTCCGGTCATTAGGCCGCGCGATCGGATCATGGCGACTCGCCATGCTCAATCCTTCCCGGGCGGATCGCCTGTCGTCGCGCGCTGTCTGGCCTGATCCTTTCGCTTGCGCAGATTGGCGCGCAACGCCTCTGCCTCTCGCCGCAGACGTTGCCGCTGGGCGGGGCTGATCGGTTTATCCGTAGTCTGGTCGGGTTCTGGCGCGGGGGATTGCGGGGATTGGGGATCGTCCATGGCATAAACATCGTCGGCCGGGGGCCTGCGTCAAGCGGGATGGGCCTGATTTCGGGGCATGTGCAGGCCGCTTGAAACCGGTGTTGCACGGGTTCCGTGATGGATTGTCCGGATGTGGCTTGCATCTGATGGGCGAGCACGGTTATACCGCGCGGCCCGTTGGCGTCCGGCGCTGCTGTAGCTCAGTGGTAGAGCACTCCCTTGGTAAGGGAGAGGTCGAGAGTTCAATCCCCTCCAGCAGCACCACCCCTTCCGGCCGTAACCCCTGATAATGTTTGAGATTTTCCGAAAGGGGCGGCGGCCGGCCGCTGCGCCTCCAACGTGAACATTGCAAGAACATGTATCGCAAAGCACCGCAAAGCTGTGCCAAATCCGTGCCGTTGTTCTGTGTATGTTCTCAAATTGAGTTCATGACTCGATCCAATCAGGCGCTTCTGCCCGACCTTATAGCCGGTGGCTCGGTCCACGATCCTGGCGTCCTGTGGGCTATTCCTGTGCGGGGACCGGTTGTTGGGAGTGAGAACCTCGGTGGCCCGAAGGCTGCGATCGGTATCGGTTGGTCCGGCGCTGGTGGTGGTGATGAACCGCTCGATCGCCGCCACGCCAGTTCATCCCCGCGCCTGCTGGGAACACACGGCCGTTCATCTTGGCGTGAAAATCGCGGCCAGTTCATCCCCGCGCCTGCGGGGAACACGACGGGCGGCCGCCCACGAACGCCACATGTCACGGAGCGGGACAACCGTCGCACCAGATTCTCGCGCTGCTTGAATACCGGGCTTTGCCAATCGCCATGGCACAGTCTGCCCAGGAACGTGATCGATCCCACCGAGAACACCTTCCCGCCGCCGCCGGTCTCAAAATACACGCTCTCCGCCCGGAGCAGTGATTCCAGCGTCTCGTCCGTCATCGTGCGCCGCCCGGCCAGCACCTCCTCTTGTCCAGCACCTCCTCTTGTCCAGCACCTCCTCTTGTATGGTGACGAAAGACCGCGGCGGGTCCTCTGACCTGGCCAGGATCACGGCGGCGTGGGGGGCGAGGTGGGTGTCGGCGCAATCCAGTTCGAACCCGGCCGCGCCGCCGTCTGACAGGCCGAAATCGCCCAGGATGTCACCCTCGATCCCCTCGAACATCCAGGTGTGGCGCGGCTCGCGCGCGGCGGGCAGCAACCTGTAGTGGGACCCCACGAACGTGAACGATGTCGACCGCTTATTTTGACGGAGGCCCTCTGCCAACCGCGCCGTCAGACCGGTGTACTAACGACTGCGATGGAACATGGACCGAGATTATGAACCGCCCGGATCGGACGGAGGCGGCCTGAGCGGACGCTATCTCCGGGACCGTGGTGGTGGACGCCGCCCTCGGCGGCTGGCAATAAGCACGGATGATTGTTGGGAGGGCGCCGTGAACTCACGCTACTGGACGCTTGCCAAACGACCTCCTCCGCCCTGGCCCGATGAGGCCACCTTCGCGCTGCAGGAAGCGCCGGTTCCGGCACCCGGCCCTGGCCAGGCGCTCACACGGACAATCTACGTCTCCCTCGACCCCTATCAGTGGGGCTACAAGCGCCGCGGCGAGGAGCCGGAGGGGACGCCCTGCCACGCCCGCACCGTGTCGCAGGTCGTGGAAAGCCGGATCGAGGGCCTCGTGGCAGGGGATTTCGTATTCAACACCAACGGCTGGTCCGAGTACGGCCTGATGGGGGACGGGGTCCCCCGGCCGGGCTACATGATCCCCCGCAAGCTCGATCCAGCCCATGGCAAAATCAGCCACGCCGTCGGCGTTCTCGGAATGCTCGGCCTCACCGCCTATGCCGGCATGGTCTTGCAGTGCGAGCCGAAGCCGGGCGATACGGCAGTCGTGTCGGCGGCGTCCGGCGGTGTGGGTCAGATTGCCGGCCAGATTGCGCGGTTGAAGGGTTGTCGCGTGGTGGGCATCGCCGGACATGAGGAAAAGTGCCGATATGTGGTGGAGGAGCTCGGCTTCGACGCGTGTATCTCGCGCCTGTCGCCCAGTTTTGTTCAGGACCTGAAGGCCGCCTGCCCGGACGGCATCGATATTTATTTCGAGAATGTCGGCGGGCCTGTGTTTGACGCGGTGCTGCCGCTGTTCAACCCGGGTGCGCGGATGACGATTTGCGGGTTGATCGCGCATTACGGCGATGCGCCCGGGGAAGATGCCAAAATCCAGGAGCGCAGCCGAGCCGAAGCCCGGCAGGTGCGCGTGCGGAACCTCTCCGTCGGCACGTATGTGGCGGATTGGCACGACGCGTTCCTGGCCGAGATGGCCCCCTGGGTTGCTTCTGGCGAGGTCCGTTACCGCGAATATATCCGAGAGGGATTTGAGGTCATTCCCACCGCCTTCACCGAGATGCTGCGCGGCGAGAACTTTGGCAAGACTTTGGTCCGCGTGGCGCCGGACCCAACGCTCACATCGTGACGCGGGTGAGATCGAGCTTTTAGCGCGAGAATGTCTCGGTCCGCCGCGGCAACGGACGAAGGCGGCGTGACGTTCCGCGTCCCGACAGAAAAGGCATCCGATCCGCAGCGCCCGGAACCAGGAGGCCATGCAACGAGGCAATCCCCGCATCCTCGTGTCGAGGCAACCAAAAACAGCAAGCGATGGAGTAGGGATTAGTCATTCTATCGTTACTCCAGCTTGGCGACGGCCGTCTTGCCGTCAGGGTCGCTCAACTGGATGGCGCCCTTCAGGGCCTGGCCCCGAACCAGGCTCGCTTGGCCCGAGAGCCGGTCGGGATGTATCGCGGTCAGCGGGATCCGATGTTGCTTGCCGTTCGCAACCACGATCGCCGTGCCTCGGAATCCGGCGGCCGGCAGCGGCCGATCTTGCGCGTCGCTCACGAAGACATCGAGCGTGGCGGCGGCTACGACAACCTCCACATGGTAGGGGCCCGCATCGACCAGCACGCCGCCGCGCGGACCAATGCGCGGCTCGTGGGCAATGGCGGACATGGGAAAAAGGAGAAACAGGGCAAGCAAGGCGCGTCGTGACATGGGTCGCTCCGTGGTTGTCAGAAACTGGCGGCAGCCGGGGCGGTGGTCGCCGGCGGCATCGACGCGGACGCCTCAGTCAGCCGGCGCAGGGCGGACTCGCCATAGCGCAGAAACAGCACGGGCGTGAGGATTGCGTCGAGCAGCGTGGCGCTGACGAGCCCGCCGAAGATGGTGACGGCCACCGGGTGGAGAATCTCCTTGCCGGGCGCGGAGGCGTCGATCATCAGCGGGACCAGCGCCACCCCGGCCGACAGCGCCGTCATCAGCACCGGGGTCATCCGTTCCAAGCTGCCGCGGAGGACGAGGTCCGGACCGAACGGCAGCCCATCGTGCACCGCGAGGTTGATGTAGTGGCTGATCTTCAGGATGCCGTTGCGGGCCGCGATGCCGGTGAGGGTGATGAAGCCGATCATCGAGGCGACCGACAGTGGCTGGTCCGCCAGCCACAGCGCGACGATGCTGCCGATCAGGGCGAGTGGCACGCTGCCCATGATGATCATGGCCAGCACGGCCGAGCGATAGCGGCTGTATAGGATCGCGAACACCATCAGCAGCGATACGACCGACAGCGCGGCGATGGTGCGGCTTGCCTCCTCCTGCGCCTGGAATGTCCCCTCCAGGCTGACGAAGACGCCCTCGGGCAGGCCCATGGCTGCCAGCTCCGCGCGGATCGTGGCGATGATCGCGGCCATGTCGCTGCCCCCGGCCGCGTTGGCGAAGACCACCAGACGGCGCTTGCCATTCTCGCGGAGGATCTGGTTGGGGCCATCGGTCTCGCGCACATCGGCGATCGCGCGAACAGGCACCCAGCCATGCGGCGTCTCGATCAGCAGGTTGGCCAGGCCCTCGGTTGTTCGCACCGCATCCGCCAGGCGGACCACCACATCGAAGCGCCGGTTGCCGTCCACCAGGCGCGAGACCAGGCGTCCGTTGGACAGGCGCTCCAACTGCTCGGTGACCATGGCCGGCTGCACCCCGTAGAGGGCGGCGCGATCGTAGTCGATGCTGATTTCGAGCTGCGGGATGCGCACCTGCTTCTCCACCTGGAGATCGACCACGCCCGGGACCGCTTCCAGGCGCGCGCGCAGCCTCTCGGCGCTGATGCGCAACGTATCGAGATTCTCGCCGAAGATCTTGACCGCGATCTGGGCGCGCACGCCCGACAGCATGTGGTCCAGACGGTGCGAGATTGGCTGACCGACATTCATCGCCATCGGCAGCACCGCCAGGCGGTCGCGGATGTCAGCGATGATGGCATCCTTGCCCCGGCCCTCGCCGTGCAGTTCCACCTCGATCTCAGATGAATGGACGCCTTCGGCGTGCTCGTCGAGCTCGGCGCGGCCGGTGCGGCGGCCTACGGCCTTGACCTCCGGCACCTCCATGATCAGTCGCTCGGCAATCAGGCCTACGCGGTTGGACTCAGCGAGCGAGATGCCAGGATTGAACAGGGTGTTGATGGTCAGCGTGCCCTCGTTGAACGGGGGCAGGAAAGCCCGCGGCAATTGGCTCGCGCCCGCGCTGGCCGCAACCACGGCGATACAGGCCAGCGCAAGCAGGCGCCGCGGACGCGGCAGCGCCCAGCGCAGCATCGCCGCGTTGCCGCGCTTCAGCACCCGCACCAGCGCGCCCTCGTGTTCTTCAAGCCGGCGCATGTGTGGCAGCAGGTAGAAGGCCATCACCGGGGTGAGCGTGATCGAGACCACCAGGCTGGCCAGGATCGAGATGATGTAGGCCTGTCCCAGCGGGACGAACAGCCGGCCCTCGATGCCGGTCAGCGCGAACAGCGGCACAAAGACCAGCACGATGATCATGGTCGCGTAGACGATGCCGGAGCGGACCTCCTGGCTGGCGGCCACCACCACATCGAACACCGGCAGGGGTTCGGCCAAGGCGCGATTGCTGCGCAGACGACGAAAGATGTTCTCGACATCGACCACCGAGTCGTCGACCAGTTCGCCGATGGCGATGGCCAGCCCGCCCAGCGTCATGGTGTTGATCGACAGGCCGGCAAAGTGGAAGACGATCGCCGCGGTCAGGACCGATACCGGGATCGCGGTCAGCGAGATCACCGTCGTGCGGACGTTCAGCAGGAAGGCGAAGAGGATCACAGCGACCACCGCGGTGGCCTCCAGCAGCACGGTGCGCACGTTGCCGATCGAGATCTCGATGAAATTTGCCTGGCGGAACAGGATGTTGTCAGCTCGAATGCCCGAGGGCAGCGTTTGAGACAGCTCGGCGAGAGCGGCCTCGACCTCGCGCGTCAGGTGCAGTGTGTCGATGTCTGGCTGCTTCTCGACGGAGATGATTACCGAGGGCTTGCCCATGTATCCGGCCTCGCCGCGCTTGAGGCGCGCGGCAAAATCGACCTCCGCCACTTGGCGCAGATGGATCGGACCGCCCTCCGCGTTACGCACGACAAGCTGGCGCAATGACTCCAGGCTCAGCGTGCGGCCGATATTGCGGATGAGGTATTCGCGCGCGTGCTGGTCGGCGTAGCCGCCGCCGGTGTTGGTCCCGAACTGCGCAAGCGCACGCTCAACCTGCTCCAGCGTCACGCCAAGGGCGCGCATGGCGGCGGGGTTCGGGGCAACGCGGAACTGGCGCACCTCGCCGCCGATCGGGATCACCTGGGCCACGCCGGGGATGGTCAGAAGACGTGGACGGATGATGAAATCAGCGACCTCGCGCACTTCCATCGGCGAGACGCCGTCGGGCGCGGTGACCGCGGCCAGCACGATCTGGCCCATGATCGAGGAGATCGGGCCCATCTGTGGCACGGCGGTGGCCGGCAACTGGGCGCGCACCAGGGTCAGCCGTTCGGCAATCTGCTGGCGGTTGCGGTAGATGTCGGTGCCCCAGTCGAACTCGACATACACGATCGAGAGACCGACGCCGGACACCGAGCGCACGCGCGACACGCCCGGCAGGCCGTTCATCTGCGTCTCGATCGGATAGGTGACGAGCTGCTCGACTTCCGGCGGAGCCAGGCCCTCTGCCTCGGTCATCAGCGTCACAGTGGGGCGGTTGAGGTCAGGAAAGACGTCCACCGGCAGTCGGGTGGCGACGAAGCCGCCATAGCCAAGCAGCACCAGGGCGATCGCCAGCACCAGGACACGGTTGCGCAGCGACTGGGTGACCAGGAACGTGAACATTGTCTGTGCCTCAGCGGATCTGGTTCAGCAATTCGGCACCCTGCGTCACGATGCGCAGGCCCGGTTTAATCCCAGCCACCATCAGCACGCGATCGCCGCTCAACGTCGCGGTCCGCACCTCGTGCGGGCGGAACCGCTCTGCGGCGCTGTGTTCGTAGACGATGGCAACTCCGCTCTGCCCGCGCAGCACGGCGGAGCGTGGCAGGGCGATGCCCTCCTGCGCCTCCTCGGTTTCTGCCATGACCGTGACCAGTTGGCCCACGCGCAAACCGGCGAGATCGCCGGTGATGGCGAAGTGCTGCGGGATCGCCTGACCCGTCCCGGCCAGCCCGGACCCACGAAATTCCAGCGTTGCCGTGCGCCCGTCCGGCAATCGCGCGCTTGCCTGTCGCGGTTGACCCAGCGCCTCGAACTGCAGCGCCTCGACCCACAAATACCGCGGGTCGACAATCTGGAATACGACCGCGCTGGGATCGGCGATGCGCCCGGCCGCGGCGGTGCTGGTAGCGACCACGCCGTCGATCGGTGCAACCAGCGGTTCCGGCTCGCGGCGCACCTGGTCCAGGCTGGCGCGTCGTTCACGCAGGCCGCGCAGTTCGGTGTCTACGTCCTCTGCCTGGGTGCGCGGCACGATTTCGCGCAGGGTGCGCAGGCGGGTCAGGCGACGTTCGACGATCGCGATTTGCTGGTCGATCTCGCTGGCCTGCTGGCGGATGTTCGAGGAATCGATGGCCTGGAACGGCGGCGCGACCAGCGCCAGGACGTCCCCCACGCGCACCTGGGTACCAAGCCGCGGGAAACCGCCTGGCGGCGGCGCCAGGCGGCCACTGATCGCCGCCTGAACGTAACCGTTGGCGTTGGGGTCCGGGATGATGCGTCCGGGCAGCTCCACGGTTCGCGCATGCAGTGCCGCCCCGACCATCTCCGTGCGCAGTCCCAGAATGCGCTGGCTGGCCTTTGGCACGAACAGGCTGCCATCCGGCAGACGCTGGGCCTGATCGCGCACCACCACCGCCGGCCGGTCCTGGGCGCGGGCCGGCGCGATGGCGGCAAGCAACGCCAGGGCGGCCACCGGCAAGCGCACGCGGCGGCGCAGCAGCAGCCACGCCATCAGTGCACCCGCGGCGAACCCCCCGGCCACGCCAAACCCGGTACTTGCGGCGATCAGCCCGCCAGACAGCCGCGCCTGCAACGATCCGGCAGCGGCTTGCGCGACCGCGAGGAAACCCGGCACGGTTTCTGTTGGCGCCGGCGTTGGTTCTGGGATCGTCAGGGTGACCGGAAGGACCTCCAGGATCGTGCCGAGCGTCACCGTGACGATAAGATCATACTGCCCCGGCTTGAGCGCCCAGGGGGCCGCCAGGCGATAGGGGCGACCGGGTTCTGGCTTGGCGACATCGGGCCCGGCCGCGGTTTCGACCTCCACCGAAGCCGCCTCGATCGGCACATTGGAGCGGAAGTCGTCTATATAGAGTTCGAGCGCGTCGCCCCGGGCGATCACCACCAGTTCGACGGTGTCGGACGCTGCCTCAGCCCGCGGGGCCGAGACAGTCGACTGCGGCGCAGCCGGGGGATCGTGGTCGTGTCCCTCGTGCGCGACGGCTGGCGCAACGAGGGTGGCAAGCAAGGCGGCAGCCCAAAGGGCCGGCAAGCAAACACGGTTCATGGGGAGACCTCTTGCGGCTGTCCAAGGCAGGTCGCCGCGCCGTGGCCCGGCGCGGGGAATGGATCAGCGGAAGGGTCTGGGCGGCTCCGGCAGGCTGAGCGGGCCGATGCCCGGCGGCGCACCGGCAAGCGCGATGGTAAGCCTGCTGCCGGTGCGCGGTAGCATGGGATCGTATCCACCGGGCAGGAGGGCGATACAGCATCCGTGGCAGCTTCCACAGCATGCCCAGCCGGCGCAGCCACGTTCGCCATCCGGCTGGGCAGCGAGGGTTGCCGGATGCGAGCCCAGCGACTCGTCGACAGGGAGCAAGGCGTTCGCCAGGTTTTCATGGATGGCGTGCGACGCAATGCTTGGGGACGCCTCGGGCACCATCAGCCCGCCATGCCCTCGCGCCTCGCCATGCCCGTGCGCCTCGCCATGCCCCGGATGCGCCGAAGCCCCGCCGGGCGCAAGCATAAGCGCTGCCATCAGCAGGATGGCAGCCAGCCGGCAGCACAGGGGGATGAGGCGACAAAGCTTCATGGGTAACCTAGTGCCCCGAGTCGTTCATAATGTGGGGTAAAGCCTCTTCAGCTTAACGCGGGCCTCGGCAGTGGTGAATTGCCAATCCGCCTTGGCGTGGTGTTTGTTTCGTCTGGCCTCCCAGGCGGCGACTTCCTCGATGAGGTTTTGCTTG
>CAMATI010000045.1 GCA_945861095.1 Asaia bogorensis
CCTCCGGGCGGTTGGGTTGCCATGCATAGATTCGGACATTGTGCCGCGCCGGAAGCCATCCGCCCCGCGCGTCGATACGATTTTCCCATTGTGTTGCGGCGCAGACTCACTCTTTCAGCACCGAGGCATAGAGCATTCAACAGCCCTGCGGTCGGATCCCTGTTGCTGAAGAGCACGGATATGCTGGCCGACCTGGTCGCGGCGACCCGTGCCGAACAGGACAAGCCGGCCGGTTTTGAAGCCGACCTGATCGACGCGTTGCGCGACCTGGCATCCGACGCCGGCCACATCGGTCCGGAACCGTCCCGATCGGCACCGAAACCGGCCGCCGTGGCCTCTGTATCGTCCAGCTACCGCGTGCGCTTCGTCCCCAGGGCGAGCCTGTTCAGAAGCGCCAACGAGCCTCTGTTGATCATCCGCGAGCTCAAACGCCTCGGCCGGGTCAGGATCGACGCCGACCTGTCCCGTCTGCCGGCGCTGAGCGATCTGGATCCCGAAGACGCCTATCTTTCCTGGACATTGCATGTCGAGACCACGCAACCCCGGTCCGCTATCGAGGACGTGTTCGAGTTTGTCGGCGACGACTGCGACCTGACGATCGAAGCCGCGGATGTGCCCGCCACGGTCGTATCCGAAGTGGTTCGGACAATGGACGAAATCACCACTTCCAGCCGCAAGATTTCCGACATCATCGGGGTGATCGACGAAATCGCGTTCCAGACCAATATCCTGGCGCTGAATGCCGCCGTCGAGGCAGCGCGCGCCGGTGAACAGGGCCGCGGCTTCGCGGTGGTGGCAGCCGAGGTGCGCAATCTGGCCCAACGCAGCGCCAATGCGGCAAAGGAGATCAAGGCGCTGATTTCCGACTCCGGCACCAAGGTGGAGACCGGATCGAAGCTGGTCGCCAGTGCCGGCCAGACGATGGAAGAAATCGTCGGATCGGTGAAGCGCGTCACGGACATCATGGCAGAGATTTCGGCCGCATCGCGCGAACAGAGCAACGGCATCGATCAGGTCAACACAGCCGTGGCACAGATGGACAAGATCACGCAGCAGAACGCGGCCCTGGTCGAACAGGCCGCGGCGGCGGCGAAGTCGATGGAGGAGCAGACCGACGAGTTGTCCGGCATTGTCGCCGCGTTCAAGATCGGCATGACGGCAGGGGCACCCGTCTCCTCCGCTCGTCAGAAATCGTCCGCCACGCGGGTCGCCAAGGCCGCACCGGCCCCGGTGGCAAGAAGGGCGGCCCCAGCGCGTCAGCCGGCTATGGTCGGCGCCGGTGACGATGACTGGAAGGAATTCTGATCCCAGGAGCGGAACCTGATCGATGGCTCTCGCTTCCATGACGTCCGCGCGATCCGGCCAGGATGACCCTGGCCGGGAGTTCGCCTTCACCAGCGCCGACTTTCACGCCATCGCGCAACGGGTCAAGAACCGCACCGGCATCGTTCTGGGCGAAAGCAAGCGGGATCTCGTCTATGGTCGGCTCGGGCGTCGTCTTCGGGCACTGCGGTGTGGCAGCTTCAGCGACTATCTGACCCTGCTCGACGGGCCGGAGGCAGAAGACGAGCAGTCGGCGATGATCAACGCGATCACCACCAACCTGACCGGTTTCTTTCGAGAGCCGCATCACTTCGCCGCCCTGAAAGACGAAGTCTTGCCGGAACTGTTAAGGGCTCCCGCCCAGGAGCGTCGGCTTCGCATCTGGTCGGCGGGGTGTTCATCGGGCGAGGAGCCTTACTCGATCGCGATGACACTGAAGCGGGCGCTGCCGACGGCACAGAACTGGGACGCGCTGGTCCTCGCGACGGACATTGATACCAACATGATCGCGACCTGCCGAGCGGGGGTGTATGATCCGGATAGGGTAGAGCCTGTGCCGGCGGATCTGCGACGGCGATTCGTGATAGGGGCCGGTGCGGATACGGTGGAAATGGCGCCGGCGCTGCGGCAGATGATCCGCTTCAGACCACTCAATCTTCTGGAACCCTGGCCGATGCGGGGCAAGTTCGACGTCATCTTCTGTCGGAATGTCGTGATCTACTTCGACAAGGACACCCAGCACACGCTGTTCGACCGCTACGCCGATATCCTGAAGCCCGACGGTTGGCTGTTCATCGGTCACTCCGAAAGCCTGTTCCGCGTATCCGATCGATTTCGTCATCTCGGTCGGACAATGTACCGAAAGCTGCAATGATGGCTCCTGCATCAAACGATGAAGCGTTCACGCGTCATCCGGGCCAGCACGGGCAGGAGACGATCCGCATCAATCCCGGCGGCCATTATGTCAGCCGCGGCGGCGATGAGACGCTGGTCACCGTTCTCGGCTCCTGCGTCGCGGCCTGCATCCGTGATCCGATCGCCCATGTCGGGGGCATGAACCACTTCATGCTGCCCGAAAGCGATGTCGGCGCCTGGGGGGCGGCATCCGCGAGCCTGCGTTTCGGCAATTTCGCGATGGAACGTCTGATTAACGACATTCTTTGTCGCGGCGGGCGGCGGCACAACCTGGAAATCAAGGTCTTCGGAGGCGCCAACATGATCGGCAACGGCGCACAGATCGGACCACGCAATGCGGATTTCGTCGAATCCTACCTACGGGACGAGGGCTTGCGCATCGCGGCCGCCGACCTGCGCGGCGCGCATGCTCGGCGGATCCACTACCACCCGGCCACCGGACGGGTCCGCATGCTGGAACTGCCACGTGAAGCGTCTTGTATTGCCAAAGTCGAGTTGAGCTATGTTGCCAGCCTCCGCCGCGAACCGGACGCTGGGTCGATCGAACTGTTCGACTAAGCGGGAGCGCACAATGCCAATCAGGGTTCTGGTTGTCGACGATTCGGCGCTGATGCGTCAATTGCTGACCGAACTACTGGGAGGGGAGCAAGAGATTGAAGTCGTCGGCACCGCACCAGACCCCATTGTCGCACGGGCGCAGGTCAAGGCGCTCAATCCCGATGTCATAACGCTCGACATCGAGATGCCGCGGATGGATGGACTTAGCTTTCTTGAAAAGCTGATGGCACTGCGCCCGACGCCGGTCGTTGTGGTTTCCACGCTGACCCAAAAGGGAACAGACGCGGCGGTGCGTGCGCTGGAACTGGGCGCCATCGATTGCGTCGCCAAGCCGCTGATAGACATCCGCACCGGCATGACCGCGCTGCGCAAGGAACTGGTCGAGAAGGTGACGACCGCCGCCGCCAGCAGGCCCGCGGGGCGCAACCGGTCGGCTAGCCCCGGGAAGCCGCTGGTGTTCGATCCGACCCTGTCCACCGCGGGTTGGATTGTCGCCATTGGGGCCTCGACCGGCGGTGTGGAGGCGTTGCAGGAATTGCTGCCCGCGCTGCCCGTCACGGCGCCCGCGATTCTGATCACCCAGCACATGCCACCTGGCTTCACGACGTCCTTCGCTCGCCGGCTGAACGAGCGTTGTGCGATGCCGGTTTTCGAAGCAAGGCACGGCCAGCGCGTCATGCCGGGGCATATCTACATCGCCAACGGCGGCCACCACCTGGCCCTTGCACGGTCGGGCGCGCATTACGTATGCCTGGTGCATGATGGTCCTCCGGTATCGGGCCACCGGCCATCGGTCGATGTCCTGTTCGAATCCGTCGCCGGGGCGGCTGGACGGAATGCGATAGGCGTCATCCTGACTGGCATGGGTCAGGATGGTGCCAGCGGGTTGCTGTCGATGCGCCGGGCCGGCGGGCGAACACTTGGCCAGGACGAGGGCAGTTGCGTCATTTTCGGCATGCCGAAAGCGGCCAGGCTGTTGGGTGGCGTGGAATCGGAGCGTCCGCTGTCGAAGATCGCGGCGGAAATCATGGCCCTGGCGCAGGGCCGACCGGTCGCGGGGCGAAACGACGGTCTGAAAGTCACCCATGCCGGATAACCGATGGCCGCCCGAGGGCGCAGATGCGTTCGCGTTTCCGAAAAGCGGCTGACACCCACGACGGTGACAGGGCCGCGATGTCGTTCCGGCTAGCAACTTTCATAATTCTGCAACAGTCGAACCGTCCGTATCTGTTAGGAATGCGTCCGCTAGCGGAGCCTGGATGAGCTGATCCTGGGTTCTCGTCGCGCACGACCAAACAGGGGCACATCTTATGAAATTGCACATGACGATGATCGCGGTCGCGCTCGCCGCGCTGCCAGCAAGCGTGTTCGCGCAGGCCGTCCAGGTCGACCCGGCGCTGCCGAAATACGCGCCCGTATCGGGTATTTCCGGCAATCTGAAGTCCATCGGCTCGGACACGCTGAACAATCTGATGGCGCTGTGGGCCGAAGGCTTCTCCGCCGCCTATCCGAACGTGAAGATCGAGATCGAGGGCAAGGGCAGCAGCACCGCGCCGCCGGCCCTGATCGGTGGCACCGCGCAATTCGGCCCGATGAGCCGGCCGATGAACCAGCGTGAGATCGACGCCTTCCAGCAGAAATTCGGCTACCCGCCGCGCGCCATCCGTGGCGCCGTCGATGCCCTGGCGGTCTATGTGCACAAGGACAATCCCATCCCCTGCATGACCTTGCAGCAAGTTGATGCCGTGTTCTCCAAGGGCCGTCGTGGCGGTCTTCCGGCCGAAATCAACACCTGGGGCCAGTTGGGCATGACCGGCGACTGGGCGAACCGCCCGATCAGCCTGTATGGCCGCAACAGCGCGTCCGGCACCTACGGCTACTTCAAGGAAGTGGCTCTGTTCAACGGCGACTACCGCGACAGCGTGAAGGAGCAGCCGGGTTCGTCCACCGTGGTCCAGGGCGTTGCCAGCGACAAATTCGCGATCGGCTACTCGGGCGTCGGCTACAAGACCGCGGACGTCCGCAGCGTGCCGCTGGCCTCGAAGCCCGGGGAGAAGTGCTACGATGCGGTGGCGCAACACGCCTACGCGGGCGACTATCCCATCAGCCGGTTCCTTTATATCTACCTGAACGTCAACCCGAACCAGCCGCTGGATCCGCTGCGCCGCGAATTCGTGAAGTTCGTGTACTCACAGCAGGGCCAGTCGGCCACGGTGAAGGACGGCTACTTCCCGGTCCCGAATGCGATCGCCATCGAAGACCTGAAGGCCAAGGGCATCACGAACTGAGAGTGATTTAGACGGAGTTATGGCGGGGCCGATCGCGCCCCGCCGCCTTCCAATGACAGACGCCGCACAACCCGTTCGCCGGCAGAACCGCGTCACGCGCCGTTCCGTCAAGATTATCGACCGCGTGGCCAATTGGACGATCACGGCCGGTGGCTTGCTGGTGATTCTGGCCGTGGCGACAATCATGGTCTTCCTGGTCCAGGTCGTCGTACCCCTGTTCACGGGGGCCAGGATCGAGACCGCCCGCGAATACCGGATCCCAAACCTGCCGGCTCAGGTCCGCATGGTGAACGCCGACGAGTATCGCACCATCGGCATTGCCCTGGGCAGCGACGGCGGCCTGACCGCCTGGCATTTCGGCACCGGCGATCCCCTCAGGGTTCCGCGCTTCGATATGGGCGATGCGAAGGCCAGCGCGTTCGTGCACACGATCGATCGCAGCAACGTGGCCTTTGGCTTCGAGGACGGCACTGTGCGCTTCGGCGCAGTGACGCTGCCGCCCACCATCCTCTCGGCGGACCAACTGCCGGCGGGACTGAAGCGGCTCGATGCTCGCGACAGCAGCGACGGCGTGTCGATCTTCAGCCAAATTCCTGGCAACCAATCGCGTCGGATTGACGTTGCGGTCCGGCTCGATCCGCCGCAGCAGATCGCGCCCGTCGGCTCTGCCATCGTCGCGATGGACTACCGACGCGGCGGCACCGCCGAACGCCCGACCCTGTCCTTCGTCACCGCGGATGCGTCCGGCGTGGTCCGGCTATCGCGCGCGGAAAGCCGCCTCAATATCATGACCCGCCAGATGCGGACCACGGTCGATACGGCCGAGTTGCCGCCACTGCCGGCGGGCACCGAGATCCGCACCCTGCTGATGACCGACAAGGCCGACACCGTCCTGGTCGGCTCTGCCACCGGTGAGGTATTCCGCTACGACACGCGCGATTTCCGTGCGCCCAGGCTGGCCGAACGCCGGCGGGTCACGGAGGGCAATGAAGGGCTGTCCAGCCTGGCGTTCCTGATCGGCGAACAGTCGCTGGTCACCGGCGGCGATCGCGGAGAAGTCGACGTCTTCTTCACCTTGCCCGGAGGCGATGGAACGGCGGACGGACGCCATCTGGTGCGCGCCCATGTGCTGGAACGCCACGCCAACGGCGTCGACAGCATGGCGGCCAGCCAGCGCGGCAAGATGTTCCTGACCGAGGACCGATCCGGAGCCATCTGGCTGCGCCATTCGACCAGCGGCCAGACGATGTTGAAGATGCAGGGTAGCGGCCAGCGATCCGCGATCGCGCTCACGCCCCGCGATGACGGCGTCATTGCCGTGGCGAACGACGGACAGGTGCATGCCTGGACCATCGACGCGCCGCATCCGGAAACGACTCTGGCGACGATCTTCGGCGCGGTCTGGTACGAGGGCTATCCCGAGCCCGGCTTCACATGGCAATCCAGCGCCGGGACCGACCAGTTCGAACCGAAGCTCAGTCTGGTGCCGCTGATTTTCGGGACCTTGAAGGCGACCATCTACGCGTTGCTGTTCTCGGTGCCGATCGCCCTGCTCGCGGCGATCTACACCAGCGAATTCGTGCACGGCCGGGTGCGGGCATTCATCAAGCCCGCCATGGAAATGATGGCCAGCCTGCCGAGCGTGGTGCTGGGGTTTATTGCGGCGCTGATCCTGGCGCCGATGGTGGAGGATGTGGTTCCCGCGATCCTCTTCATGCTGATTCTGGTGCCGATGATGCTGATCGCCGCCGGGTATGCGTGGCAGATCATGCCTCGCGCCCTGGCCTTGCGGCTAGGCGGGTTGCCGAAGCTGGCGCTGGTCTTCCTGCTGCTGTTCCTGTCTGTGCCGCTGGCGCGAATTCTGGCCCGTCCGTTCGAGGTCATTGTGTTCGCCGGCGATATCAAGGCGTGGTTGAACGGCGATATCGGCCAGGGGATCGCCTTTACCGCCTTCATCCTGCTGCCCGCATCGGCGGTTGCCGTCTCGGTCTTCTTCAACGCCGTGCTGGGCCGGATGGTCGAAATCATGACGGGCAGCCGCGCCCGCGGGGTGATCGCCATGGTGGCAATGCTGCGCTGGATCGTGATCTTCGTGTCGGCCATAGCGTTGGCCGGCGCCGTCTCCTGGCTGCTCGCTTCCATTGGCTTTGACCCGCGCGGCGGGGTCGTCGGCACCTATGTGCAACGGAATACGCTGATCGTCGGCTTCGCCATGGGATTCGCCGTGATCCCGATCATCTACACGATCGCGGAGGACGCCCTGAACAGCGTCCCCGAGCATCTGCGCGCGGCGAGCATGGCCTGCGGGGCGACACCCTGGCAGACCGCGACGCGGATTATCCTGCCCACCGCGGCATCCGGCGTGTTCGCCGCCGTGATGATAGGGATGGGCCGCGCGGTGGGAGAGACGATGATCGTGGTCATGGCAGCCGGCAACACACCGGTTCTGGAGTGGAACATCTTTAACGGCCTGCGCGCCCTGTCGGCGAATATCGCCGTCGAACTGCCCGAAGCCGTGCGCGACGGCACGCTGTACCGCATGCTGTTCCTGGCCGCCTTGACCCTGTTCGCGATGACCTTCGTGGTGAACACCCTGGCCGAGATCATCCGGTTACGCTTCCGGCGCCGGGCGGCATCGCTGTGATGGACACGGTGAACCCGCCCCCCGCGCCTGATACGATCGAAGCATTGTCGGGCCGCGTCCTCGCGACGCAAGGCAAGGCGCGACTGGGAGACCTGGAGGCCGACGGCGAACCGATGGTGTGGTGCCTGGGTGGCGCGCTCGCCCTGGGCATCGTCATGGTCCTCAGCCTGCTGATCCTGGTGATCTGGAACGGTGCCGTCACGTTCTGGCCGAAGCCGATCGACATGGTTCGCGTGACGGACGGTTCCGTGATCGCCGGTGAACCCGTGCGAACGGCGACCTGGACGCCCGGGCCGGAAGTGCTCGCGACCCTGACCCCCGACATGCGGGCACGCATTACCGCGTCCGGTGGGTCGGCGGACCGCACGCTGTATCGAATTGGCAATTACGACCTGTACGGCGACGATTTCCGCTGGGTGGCGGATTTCCAGGTCGTCTCACGCGAACGTCCGCGCGATCTGGTGCTGATCGAACGGCTTGAATGGGGCGTGTTCATCGGCCGGATCGCGGCCTTCGAACAAGCGGGCCAGCGCAAGGACGTAACCTCCCCGGACGATCCTGCATTGGCGACGGCGCGTGATGCCGCTCGGCAACGATGGGCGACGATCCGGCGTATCGAGCGCACCGAGATCGGCGCGATCAACCACGACCTGGAGCGGGAACGGCTGGAACTTCGAAGCGCCCTGCTGAATGATCCGTCTCCGGCGGCGATCGCGGCGGCGGAAGCCCGGTTCTCGGCCGCGGAAGCGAAGCTGAAAGCAAAATACGAAGCGCTCGCTCAGCAGGCCCGAAGCCTTCGTGCCGATAACGCCACCGACAAGATTTTCCTGCATGACATCACCGGCCGGCCAGTGGAACTGCCGCTTTCGTCCTTGGTGCGGTACTATGCCGCGAATGATCTGGGGCCGTTTCAGAAGGTCTCGATCTATGGCTCCCGCTGGTGGGAATTCCTGACCGACGAACCGCGTGAGGCAAACACCGAAGGCGGCGTGATGCCGGCGATCTTCGGAACCTTCGCGATGACCCTGTTGCTGGTCATCGTCGTGGCGCCGTTCGGCGTCGTCACCGCGCTCTATCTGAGGGAATACGCGCGCCAGGGCCGCATCACCGCCCTGGTTCGCATCAGCGTGAACAACCTGGCCGGTGTGCCATCCATCGTCTATGGCGTCTTCGGGCTTGGCTTCTTCGCCTATATCCTGGGCGGCAACATCGACGTGCTGTTCTTCCCCGAACGGCTGCCGAACCCGACCTTCGGCACAGGCGGCCTGCTCTGGGCCTCGCTGACGCTTGCTCTGCTGACCGTGCCAGTGGTGATCGTTTCGACAGAGGAGGCACTCGCCGCCGTGCCGCGCAGCATGCGGGAGGGTTCGCTGGCCTGCGGTGCGTCGAAATGGCAGACCATCCGCCGCATCGTGCTGCCGCGCGCCCTGCCCGGCATCATGACCGGCCTGATCCTGGCCATGGCGCGCGGTGCCGGAGAGGTGGCGCCGTTGATGCTGGTGGGCGTGGTGAAACTGGCGCCGGAACTGCCGATCGACGGGTTCTATCCGTTCGTGCACCTGGAGCGCAGCTTCATGCATCTGGGGTTTCATATTTACGACGTGGGATTCCAGAGCCGAAACAGCGAGGCCGGCAAGCCGATGGTCTTCGTGACCACATTACTGCTGATCGCGCTGATCTTCCTTATGAGTATCGGCACCATCGTCATCCGCAATCGTCTGAAGCGGAAATTTCAAGGAAGTCAGTTCTGATGGAAGCTGTTTCCGCCGTCGCATCGTCGGCGACATTCGGCGCCAACCCCTCGGATATGGGGCCGACCGTCTATCATCCCAAACCCGGCGGCAAGGGGGCGGTGCTGTCGATCGATCGTTTCAGCCTCTGGTACGGCCGCTCCCAGGCTCTGTACGACAATACGCTCGATATCGAGGAAGGCTTGGTTACCTCCCTGATCGGACCGTCCGGCTGCGGCAAATCCACCCTGCTGCGCGCTTTCAATCGGATGAACGACCTGATCGAAGGCGTGCGGGTGTCCGGCACGATCACCCTGAACGGCGACGATGTCTATGCGCGTGGCGCCGATGTGATCGCGTTGCGCAAGCGTATGGGCATGGTGTTCCAGAAACCGAACCCGTTTCCAATGAGCGTGTTCGAGAATGTCGCCTATCCGATGCGGATCGACGGCGTACGGGATCGGAACCTGATCGCGGAAACCGTCGAACGTAGCCTGCGCGCCGCCGCGCTCTGGGACGAAGCGAAAGACCGCCTGAAAGACAGTGCGCTCGGCCTGTCGGGTGGCCAGCAGCAACGCCTTTGCATCGCCCGGGCGATCGCCGGCGATCCAGAAGTGCTGCTGATGGACGAGCCATGCAGCGCGCTGGACCCGATCGCAACCGCCCGCATCGAAGAGCTGATCGATGAACTGCGCGGGCGTTACACCATCGTCATGGTCACGCATAGTATGGCGCAGGCCGCCCGCGTGTCCGACAATACCGCCTTCATGTATCTGGGTCGGCTGATCGAATACGGCACGTCCGCGACGATCTTCACCGCGCCGAAAGTATCCAGAACCCAGGACTATGTGACCGGCCGGTTCGGCTGAACAATCACGACAGGAGGACTGCGCATGGCTACGAAACGACGCCGTATCGGTATTTTCGCCACGGCGCTGGCTGGGATATTGCTCGCGGGCTCCGCCGCGATGGCACAAAAGCGCGATACGATCCTGATCACGGGCAGTTCGACCGTAAACCCGTTCAGCCGATCGGTGGCGGAACGATTTACGACGGAGGGCGGGTTCAAGGCGCCCAAGATCGACAGTACCGGAACGGTCCGCGGATACAATCTGTTCTGTCAGGGAGCCGGATCGCGGTACCCGGATATCCAGAATGCATCGCGTCGCATGAATGGTCTGGAATTCACGCTGTGCACCAAGAACGGCGTGAACGAGATCATGGAAATCCCGATCGGCCATGACGGAATCGTCCTCGCCACGCGTAAGGACGCCGCGTCATTCAGTGTGACGCGCGCGCAGTTCTGGCTGGCCGTCGCCAAGGAAGTGCCACGCAACGGCGCATTCGTCCCCAACCCCTATGCAACCTGGCGCCAGATCGACAGCGCGCTTCCCGATTGGCCCATCCTGGTGTTGGGCCCGCCGCCGACATCCGGCACGCGCGACAGCTTCACCGACCTTCTGATGAACGCAGCCTGCCAGACCTTCGCCGAAGTGCGTGCCTTGACAGAGGCTGCTCGGCGACGCGCTGTCTGCGCAACGGTTCGCGAGGACGGAAAATGGGTCGACTCTGGCGAGGACGACGCGAAAATCGTCGCCCGGATCGGCTCCTCGCCCGCCGGTGTGCTTGGCGTTTTCGGATATAGCTTCCTGGATGAACATGCCGACAAGCTGAACGGCGCGTCCCTGGAAGGCGTCGCTCCCACCGCCGACAACATCGCGGCCGGCCGCTATCCACTGGCACGTCCGCTGTTCATCTACGTCAAGCGCCCCAACTTCGCCTTCGTTGCCGGGCTGAAGGAATATCTCACCCTCTATGTTTCGCCAGGGGCAATGGGACCGGGGGGATTTCTGATCAAGCGCGGGTTGGTCCCGCTTGACGCGACCCAGCAGCAACGCCTGCGCGATGCGGTCTCGGCCCAGGTCATCATGCTGCGCCGGCCAGAGAGCTGACCCGGCAGCGGCCGATAAGAACCCGTTCATCCTTCCGACGGAAGGATGAACGGCACGTGGCTTCGTATCAGGTATAGTGGTGGGAGTGTCAGCGACGTTGTGCTGACACCCCACACTCAGTTCCGTGGGGTGCGGCCTTCGATCGGATAGGCCGGATCATTGTAGCCCGGGGTCGACGGATGACCCGGCGTCACCAGCCGATCGATCAGCGCCTCATCTTCCGGCCCCAGCCGACAGGCCAACGCACCCACATAGTCATCCCATTGTTCCAGCGTGCGAGGCCCGCCGATCGCGGCGGTGACGAAGCGGTTGTTCAGCACCCACGCCATCGCGAACTGCCCCGGCGTCACGCCCAGCGATCGGGCGTGTTCGGCGATATCGCGGGCGATATGCAGACTCTCTGGTCGCCATTCCGATTCCAGCATCCGCCGATCCTGCCGGCCGGCGCGGGTGCCAGCCGGCGGGGGCACATCCGGCTGGTATTTCCCGGTCAGTATCCCCCGTGCGAGCGGGCTGTATGGCACCACCCCCAAGCCGAAGTGATCGCAGGCCGGCAGATGCTCGACCTCCACTTCTCGGTTCAGGGCGTTATAGAGCGGCTGACTGGCCACGGGACGGTCGATACCGGCTTCGTCGCACAGACGGCAGATCTCGGCGACCCGCCAGCTTTTGTAGTTGGACACGCCGAAATAGCGGATCTTCCCGGCCCGGATCAGATCGGCCAGGGCATGGACGGTTTCGGCCAGAGGAGTCGCATGGTCTTCCTTGTGCAAATACAATAGGTCGATCACGTCGGTATCCAGCCGCCGCAGGCTCGCCTCGACCGCGTGCTGCACATGCCGGCGCGACAGGCCCCGCGCGTTTGGCCCCTTCCCTGTCGGGTTGGCGCATTTTGTCGCCAACACCCACCAGGATCGATCCGCTTTGATCGCGCGCCCGACCACTTCTTCGGACCGGCCGCCAGTGTAGCCATCGGCGGTATCGATGAAGTTCACCCCTTGCTCGCGGGCGCGGGCCACGATCGCGGTCGCGGTGGCTTCGTCCGCCGCACCGCCGAACATCATCGTGCCCAGGCACAACGGCGACACCTTCAATCCGCTGCGCCCCAACGAACGATATTCCATCGACCAGCCTCCTCTATCGGCCCGTCACCATACCGACAGAGCTTCCCGGTTGGCATCCCCATCGATATCCCGCACCGACATTGCCCATACACCCCCTGGGCAGCCCACACCGGAGAGGCTTGAATACCGGCATGGGGAATCGGGATACGCGCCAGCCGAGCCTGGCATCATTGTTCGCGGGTTTCGTCAGTATTGGTCTGATGAGCTTCGGGGGTGGGTTGGCGGCCTGGACCCGGCGAGAGGTCGTGCAGCGACGAGGATGGCTGGACGACCGGCAATTCCTGTCCGGCTACGCCCTGTCGCAACTGGTCCCGGGCGCGACCAACGTCAATCTGGCCGTCTTCATCGGCGCACAATTGCGTGGCCTGCCCGGCGCTTTCGCCACGTTCTGGGGTCTGACGGCGGTGCCGCTGGTGATCGTGCTCACCCTGGGCGCGCTTTACCTTTATTCCCAGGGCATGCCAGCCGGCCATTGGTTCAGTGCGTCGCTGACCGGCATGGGGGCGGTCGCCATCGGCATGAACCTTGGAACCGGCATCCGCCTGGCTCGGCGCAATATCCGCGGCGCGATTCCCATCGGGATCGTCGCGGTGGTCACCGTCGCGATCGGCATTCTGGGATTTCCGTTGGTGCAGGTGCTGGCCGTCATGATGCCGGTCAGCCTGTTGCTCGCCTGGCTGGGACGCGACAAATGATCGTGACCCTGCTGCATCTCGCATGGCTGTTCGCCGGCCTGTCGATGCTGGCGTTCGGGGGCGGCGCCGGCGTCATTCCGGACATGCAGCGGGCCGCGGTCGACATACACCAATGGATGACGGCGCGGGAATTCCTGGACATGTTCGCGATCTCCCGCGCCGCGCCTGGGCCGGGATCGTTGATCGTGGTGCTGATCGGCCAGAAAGCGGCCGGGATGGCGGGCGCGGCGGTTTCCTTCGTGGCGATGTTTCTGCCGTCCTGCGTGGTGGTCTATTTCGTGGCCCGAGGCTGGCACCGGGCGGCAGATGCGCCCTGGCGCGCGATCGTGGAACGGGCCCTGGCACCGGTTGCGGTCGGCCTGACCTTTGCCAGCGGCTTGGCCCTGGCCCGCGGAACCGAGGACGGGTTCACGCTGTATGGCATCACCGCCGCCAGCACGATTGCCTTTGCCTACACAAACATCCATCCCGTCGCATTGCTGGCCATGGGCGCCGCCGTCGTCCTGGTGATGGGCGGCTGACTGGCGGACATCTCTAACGACCTGATTTAACGTATGATTCACACGCGATAGGGTTACACTCAGCCGGTTCATGCACCAGACTGGGATCACCCGACCAGTGCGCGAACCATGCCGGAAGACGATAACCTGGGGATTAGAGCATGATCGTGCTGAGCGGAACGTAACAGCGCGTGAATCATGCGATCAAACAAGACGCTAGAGCGGTTTGCCGTTTCCAGTCAGTGTGAAACCGCTCTAGTCACGCCCGCGCACGGCCGTGTCGGCCCGGCTTCTCGGCCTGTCAGGAGCAACACCCCATAGCGTGTAATATCCAGCCGGATTGCAACTCGCGGCACCCATCCGATGTGTGCTATCCGCCGCCCGGGCATCGCGCCTGGAATTCCATTCGACCGGCGGCGACCTGCCTGGCCAGGACGCGGACGCACACGCAGACGGGGACACACATGCTTTACCGCCATCAAGGTTGGACGACCCTGACAGAGACCTGTTGATGGCAACACCGCCGAACAATTCGGATCCCGCTGGCCAGGAATCGGTGCTGCAGGCGCTCCGGTCCATTGTCGATCCACAATGGTATCTGCAACGCTACCCGGATGTCGGCGCCGCCGGGTTGGACCCGTTGCAGCATTTCAGCAACTACGGCGCGGCGGAGCGGCGTGATCCGAACGCATGGTTCGACAGCGTCTGGTACGCCGATCATTACCCTGATGTGGGCGCCAGCGGCATCAATCCGCTGCTGCATTACTTACGCAGCGGCGCCGGGGAGATGCGCAACCCGCATCCCAGGTTCGACGCCGCCTGGTATGCCGCCCAGCATCCGGAGGCTGCCCGCAATCCCCTGGTCTACCATTTGACCACCGGCGCCGCCCGCGGCTACGCCACCGAAAAAACCGTCGATATAAACGACTACCTGCCATCGACCGAAACCCTGTCCAA
Organism: Asaia bogorensis; assembly: GCA_945861095.1. GTDB lineage: Bacteria > Pseudomonadota > Alphaproteobacteria > Acetobacterales > Acetobacteraceae > Rhodopila. The sequence continues at coordinate 14,687 of CAMATI010000045.1, forward strand.
ACTGCCGCGCCGCGTGCGGGTGGACGTCGTCATCCCGGTCTATCGCGGCCTCGAACAGACACGTGCCTGTATCGAATCCGTGCTCGCCGACACCGAACGCCCACCCGGGCGCATCATCGTCGTGGACGACAAGTCGCCGGAACCCGCGCTGCCCGCCTGGCTGGACCGGATCGCCAAGAAGACTGGCATCGTGGTGATACACAACCGTCGCAATCTGGGTTTCGTTGCGTCCGTCAACCGCGGCATGGCGGAAGCGGGAGACCACGACGTCGTGCTGCTCAACAGCGACACCGAAGTGCCGAACGGCTGGTTGAAGCGCCTGGCCCTGCATGCCTACGCCCAGCCCCGTGTCGCGTCGGTTTCGTCACTGTCCAACAACGCCACGATTTGCAGCTATCCCACCAATGAGGGCGGACCGATCCTGTTCGACCTGCCGTTGGCGACAGTGGACGACGCCTGCCGGACCGTGAATGCGGGCCGAGCGGTGTCGGTGCCGACGACGGTGGGCTTTTGCATGTATATCCAACGGGCGGCGTTGAACGATCTTGGCAATTTCGACGAGGAAGGGTTCGGCCGCGGCTACGGCGAGGAAAACGACTTCTGCATGCGCGCGTTGAAGCGGGGATGGCGCCACCTGCTTGCCTGCGACGTGTTCGTCTACCATGAGGGGTCGGTCAGCTTCAAAACCGATACCGAGATCCTGAAGCAATCCGCCGGCAAACTGCTACGGACCCGCTACCCGCAGTACGAGACCCTGGTCTCCATGCATATCGGGGTGGACGCGGTGGGCCCGTACCGCTTCGCAATAACCTTGGAACTATTCCGAAAGTCCGGCAAACCGACGATCCTGTTGGTCTGTCACGGCCTGGGCGGCGGCGTGAACCGTCACATCGATGGCATGGTGGATCGACTGTCCGATCAGGCGAACTTCCTGTTGCTGCTGGCCACCGACCGTGGTGCGACCCTGACGGTCCCGGCGGTGGAAAACCATCCGGAGATGTCGCTGCCGGCCGAACGTCTGGACGATTTGGTCACCCTGTTGCGCTCGGTGCCGGTGACGCGCGTGCATATCCATCACCTGGACGGCATGGACATGGACATCCGTGCGCTGATCCAGAAGCTGGATGTGCCGTTCGATGTCACGGTGCATGACTATTACGCGCTGTGCCCACAGGTGAACATGCTGCCCTGGACATCCGGCCCCTATTGCGGCGAACCGGGGCCGGCCACCTGCAACGCCTGCATCAGCGTGCTGCCATCGCATGGCGCCAAGGAAATCCTGTCCTGGCGCCGGGAAAAATCGTGGCAGTACCTGGAAGCCGACCGGGTCATCTGCCCCAGCGAGGATGTCCGCGCGCGCCTGACCCGGTTCGGCCTCGGGGCGCGGGCCATCGTGGCGCCGCACCAACCGGTGACCAAAGGCAACTGGCCGGTTACAGTCCCCGCCTTGCGCGGACGGACATTGCGGGTCGCGATGCTGGGCGTCTACGCTCGCCTGAAGGGCGCGCATGTCGTCGATGCCCTGACCCAGGTGGTCGATCCGGCCGATATCGAGGTGCACCTCATCGGCCCGGTGGAGGACGACGTCCCGAAAACCGCCGCCGAACGGATCGTCGCGACCGGGAAATACGCCGAGGCCGATCTTCCCGACCTGCTGTCCAAGATCCGCCCGCATGTCATCTGGTTTCCCGGCATGGCTCCAGAGACCTACAGCTACACCCTGACCACCGCGATCGAGTCCGGCCTGCCGATCGTCGCCCCCCGGATCGGTGCCTTTACGGAGCGACTGCAAGGCCGCCCGCAGACCTGGATGGTAGAACCCACGGTCGCCACCGCCCCCTGGATCGAGGCCCTGGAACAGGTCCGGACATCGTTGCGTGGCAAGACGCCACGGCCCGCGCCGGCCGGGCGATCGGTGGTCGCCGATTTCTACGGCGAATCCTATCTCCGCCCGGCGCTGGACCAGATCGCTCCGCGCCCCGCCACACCGCGGCGGGACACCGCGTCGCTTGCCTCGCCCGCAATCGGTTGTGCGAAGGATCGAAAGCCGCGCGTCGTCGTGATACCGGAGCGGTTCGATAGAACCGTGCTCAGCCCGTGCGCCTATATCCGCCTGCTGCAACCGCTCGACCATCCCGATATCGGCGGCGAGATGGAAGTCGTCCTGGCGGATGTCGATACGGCCTTGCGTTACAAGGCCGACGTGTTCGTTACCCATCGCGGCGCGATTTCGGACATCAAGGACGCCGATGCGCTGGCGGCGCATGCCCGGGAAACCGGCGCCAAACTGCTCTATGACCTGGACGACGATCTGCTGAACATCCCATCCACCCATCCGGACGCCGCCGAATTGCGCCCTCTCGCGAAGGTGGTGGGCCGGATGATCCGCAACGCCGACCATGTCTGGGTTTCCACCGAAGTCCTGCGCACCCGCCTGCAAGCACTGCGCAAGGACGTGCGCATCGTGGCGAACGGTCTGGACGAAAGACTGTGGCAGCACCAGCCGATCGTCCTGCGCGACCGGCTGGAGCCGGTGCGTATCCTGTGCATGGGCACCGCGACCCATGACAGCGACTTCGCCATCATCCAACCGGTGTTGCAACGGCTGGTGGCGGAGTTCGGCTACCGCGTGTCCATCGACATGATCGGCGTTACCAGTCGGCCCGACCTGCCATCCTGGATCAACCGGATGGGCACGACCCCAAACGCCAGCCACTCCTATCCTGGTTTCGTCAATTGGCTCACCCGCCAACGCGGCTGGGATATCGGCCTGGCACCGCTGGCGGATACCGATTTCAACCTGAGCAAATCGTCGATCAAGACCTGGGACTATGCCGCGCGCGGCATGGCTGTCGTGGCTTCGGACATGCCGGTCTATCGCGGATCGGTCGCCGATGGGCCGGGCGGAGCGTTGGCCGCGAACACCGAAGCCGCCTGGTTCACAACCCTGAGTTGGCTGGTGCGCGACGACGAAGCCCGCCGGCGCCTGGGACGCGGTGCCCAGGAAGCGTTCGCGGCGGCGGGATCGCTCGCGAGCCAGGCCGAGGACCGCCGGCAGGCCTGGGCAGACGTGCTGCAACCCGCCAAAGGCCCCGCCCCGCGCACCCCGGCAAGCCAGACCCCGCGCGCCCCGGCACGCCCTACCCCGCGCGCCCCGGCACGCCCCGCCTCGCGCCCGCCTGGTCGCCCCGCCAGCCGAACCGGCAAATCAGGCGCACGCCCCGCGATGGCGAAGGAGTAGACGGGGGTTCACAAGAGCCCAACCGAACCACGCGACATGAAAGATCGCGACCACCGTTTACCGATTGTTCATCATTTGGTTGGACTATACCGCGGACGGTTTTGTCTTGGGTGATGCGGCGTGGACCATGCAACCAGCGAACAACGGCGAATCCTCGTGGTGGATGATGAGCGCATCCAGCGCCTGATCATCACTCGTGGCGCCGAGGCCATGGGTTACCAGGTGGAATCGGCGGCAACCCTGGAAGAAGCCGCCGAACATCTGGCGCATGTGCGCTACGACGTGGTGCTGCTCGACCTGTCCCTGGGCGACAACGACGGGATCAGTCTGTTGCAGGCGGTGCGAGACAGCATTTCCGACCCCATTGTGATCTTCATCTCACGCCTTGATGAGCGCGTGCGCACCGCGAGCACACGACTTGCCACCGCGCTTGGCCTGCGGGTTGGCGGGGCGTTGCAGAAACCGCTGTCCCCCGCCGCGCTGCGTGCGCTGCTGGCCGACGCCCCGGCGCGCCGGCCGGACGCGGAACGGCCAGGGCTGAGGCCGCCAAGCGCCGCGGAATTGGCGGAAGCCCTGCAATGGGACCATATCGTCGCGCAGTTTCAGCCGAAGGTATCCCTGGCCGATGGACGCGTGGTGGGCATGGAAGCGCTGGCCCGCTGGCCGCATCCAACACCGCATCTGGTGCCTCCGGACGTTTTCATTCCGCTAGCCGAGGAAAACGGTCTGATCGTGCCGCTGACATTTCGGATATTGCGGCAGGCGTTGGAAGCGTGCCGGCGCTGGCGGACCCGGTATCCGTCTTGCAGCGTGGCGGTGAATATCTCGCCCCTGGTGCTGGCCGATCCGTCCCTGCCGGACGAGATCGAGCGCCTGCTGAACCAAACCGGCCTCGGTCCGGGGGCGCTGATCGCGGAGATTACCGAAAGCACCGTCATTTCCAACCCGCTGGTCGCGGCGGAGGTGCTGACCCGGCTTCGCATCAAGGGCGTCAATCTCTCGATCGACGATTTCGGCACCGGGCATTCGTCCCTTCTGACCCTGCTGCGGCTGCCGTTTTCAGAGCTGAAGATCGACCGGTCCTTCACCGCCAATTGCGACACCGACCCGGAGGCGTGGAAGATCGTCCGCGCCACCATTTCGATGGCTCGGGAACTGGGGCTGACCGTGGTGGCCGAAGGGATCGAGACCGAGACGATCGAGACCATGTTGCGCGATGCCGGCTGCGAAGTCGGTCAGGGTTGGCTGTTCGGCCGAGCGATGCCGGAGGATGAGCTGCATCAGTGGCTTGCGGAACATTTGCAGGCCGCGGCGTGACACAGGCGGCCGACCCTGGCCGGACCGCCATGGGCGCCATTGGGACGGCAAGTTCCGGGTTGGCGAGCGACACCCTGGTCGATGAGGCGTTCCTGTCCGAACTGGTGGACGCGATTGGCCCGGATGGAGTGTTGGAAGCCTTCGGCTATTTCCGAGACGAAGCCGCGGTCCGCGTCTCCGCGATCCTGCGTGCGGTGGCAACTGGAACCTTCCCGAGCCTGCGTCGGGAGGCCCATGCCTTGGCCGGGGCGGCGTTGACCCTGGGCCTGTCCGGCCTGGGGGCGGCCGCGCACGCATTGGAACGACAGACGGAGGTGACCGAGCCCGACTCACAATCCGTTGCGGCGCTGGCGGATTTGCTGGACAGGTCGCTCCTGGAGGCGTCGCGGTGGGAGGCGAGACAGCGAACCGTGGGGGTTTAGACCGACCAGCGGAAAGATTGACCGTCCGGTCAGCACCCCGCCATCAACTCGGCAGGCCTGATGTCCCCGTGCTGCCGAACCCGCCCTGATTGCGCGCGGTTTCGTCCAGCGCCTCGACCTCTCGCCAGACGACCCGGATGACCGGCGCCAGGACCGCCTGCGCGATTCGGGCGCCACGCTCGATCACGAATGGCGCATCGCCAGTGTTGAGCATGATGACCTGGATCTCACCCCGGTAATCCTCGTCAATGGTCCCGGGACTGTTGGGCAGCACGATGCCATGCCTCAGCGCGAGACCCGATCGCGGCCTGATCTGCAATTCATGCCCAGGCGGCAACGCAATGGCCAGGCCAGTCGGGATCAGGGCGCGCTGCCCGGGACCAAGCGTCACCGGCTCGGCGACCGCCGCCAGCAGGTCCATGCCCGCTGCCCCTTCGGTGGCATAGGACGGCAACGGGAGGTCGGCGCCATGCGGCAGGCGGCGTAGCTGGATGGGGACTGACATCGCGCGATGATGCGGCAGCCGGCGGCGTGCTTCAAGGACGGATCAAGCCGGCGGGTGGCGGCGGGCGAGCACGATCCGGTTGGAGTTGGTGCCGCCGCGGTTGTTGCCAACACCCCAGCAGTTTGCCGTCTTGGTGAATTCCTGCTGGTTGACCATCACGCCCTCCACCTGGAACGGCAGGCCCGCGATGGCGGCGGCGACATGGCGTTCCAGCAGGATCTTCCCGCCGCGGACTTCGCCGACCTCAAAAGCCACATAGCCGCCGGGGCGGACGATGCGGGTGAATTCCTGGAACGCGGCGCGGACAAACGCCTCCCACGCGGCGGTGCTGGCGTGGCGGGCGATCCGCACGGTCGACGGATCAATGCCGGCGAACCAGCAACGCAGCCAGTTGTCGCCTTCATAGTCGACGATATTCAGGAACGGCGGGGACGTCACAATCAGGTCCACGGCGCGATCCGGGATGGCGGGCGTTCGATCCGCTGGGCCGGTCAGCCACAAAGGGTCCGGATGCGCACCGGGCATCCCGTCGTCCAGAAGGGTTTGGCTCTTTTTGAGGATAATCGCCGCGATGTCCCGGGGCGGCGGTGTCTGGCCTCGGTTTTCGTTGATCTTCCGCTGCCGAACGGCGGAGACGGCCTGATTGGGCGGCAAGGTGTAGACCGAGAAGAAGCCGGGCGAATGCCCTGTCAGGCGGTTGATCGCGACCATGCGGATCCAATCGTCGATTGGATCAAGCGTCCCCGCCGCATCGCGGTCGAGCAGATAGCGACGCAACCCGACGATCCCATGCAGTGTGTCCGGATGGTAGAAGGCCAGCAGATCGTCAGGTCCGGCCTCCTGGTGATTGGTCGGATCCATCGTCGCCAGCCTGGCACGGATGGATGCAAGGTCGGGCGCGTGCAGCCGAGGGCGTGCCAACATCGCGCTCAATGGGTTGATATCATTGGCAATAGGCCGGCGCCCCATCAACCCGGCCTGCACCGCCGTCGTGCCGCGACCGGAAAACGGGTCGTAGACGACGTCCCCAACCCGGGTCAGGCGCTGGATCAGGAACTCCGGCAGTTGTGCCTTGAAGCAGGCGCGGTAGCTGATCTCGTGCAGGCTGTGGCCGCGGCGCTGCCCGGAGGTCCAGAATTCGTTGACGAAATAGCGAAGACCGGAGTCTTCGAACACGGCGGTCGGGGCACCATTGTAGGAAAACCCGCGCAGAATTTCGGTGAAGGCATGATCGGCGGACCGGTTCGGCGCATCGCGGGACCAGTCCATATCCGGTCGGCCCCGGATCAATGCGACCAGGTCCGGTGCAATCAGGCTCGGCGTGACCCGATCTGGTGCCACCCGGTCTGATCCGACCAGGTCTGTTTCGACCAGGTCTGTTTCGACCAGGTCTGTTTCGACCAGGTCTGGGAACAACGGAAGCCGGTTACCCAACCCGGACAGCACGTTGCGGCGACCAGTCACCGCAGGAACGGATTGCCCTGCCGCTCCGCCCCGATGGTCGAACCCGGCCCATGCCCGCAAAGAAAGGCGAAATCGTCTCCCAGAGGCAGCAGTTTGGTCTTGATGGCACCAATCAGCGCGTCGTGATCGCCATACGGAAAATCCGTCCGACCGACGGATCCCTGGAACAGAACATCCCCCACGATCGCGAACCGCGCGGCATGGTTGACGAATACCAGATGCCCCGGCGTGTGACCGGGACAGTGCAGGACGTCGAACCGGTGATCGCCCAACAGGACGGAATCACCTTCCTCCAACCAGCGATCCGGCGAGACATTCTGTGCGTCGAAGCCATACCCGGCGGCCTGCGCCGCGATGCCGTCCAGCAGGAACTTATCGCGCTGGTCCGGTCCTTCGATCGGCACGGTCAGGCCCTTGTCGCGCAAGGCCGCCACCAGACCCGCGGCACCGCCGGCATGGTCGAGATGCCCGTGGGTCAGCAGCACACGTTCCACCGTCACGCTCATCTGCTCGATCGCGGCCATGATCTGGTCGACATCGCCGCCCGGATCGATGATCAGAGCCTGCTTGGTCACGTCGTCCCACAGCAGGGCGCAATTCTGCTGGAACGGCGTGACCGGGATGATCGCGCCGCGCAGCCGCGGTTCGGCGTCTTCGGCCATCAGTGCAGCCTGGGCGACTTCAGGAAACTGGTCCGGTCCGCCGAACGGATGCTGATGCGTCGTTCGGTCCCCTCCCGCCGGACGGCCAGGCGCACTTCCGCCCCCGCGCTGCCGGATGCCCAGACCCGGCGCCACAGGCCACCCAGGTCGGGCACGTCTTCCTCATTCACCGTCAGGATCTTGTCGCCGGCCCGGACGCCGGCCTGTTCAGCCGGTCCGTTATCGGCGAGGCCGCCAACGACGATGGATTCGTCGGCCTCCGTCGCGTACATCCCCAACCAGGGGCGCGCCGGGCGATTGACCCGGCCATAGGACAGCAGATCCTTCAGGATCGGGGCCAGCAGACCGATCGGGACGACCATGTTCATGTCGAGCCGCCTGCCCTTCCCGTCGCCCTGTTGCAGGATCAGGGATCCGATGCCCATCAGCTTGCCATCGGTGCCGATCAGCCCGCAGCCGCCCCAGAACGGATGTGCCGGCGCGGTGAACAGCGAATCGTCGAGCGCATATTCCCAGTAGCCGGCAAATTCCTGCCGCCCGACCAGCCGCGTCTCAATGGCGTGATGCCGCCCACCCCCGGCGGCCAGCACCACCTGATCACCCACCTTCAGACGGTCCGAGTCGCCGAGTTCCAGGTGCGGCAGGTCCAGCTTGCCCAGCGCCTGCACCAGACCGAACCCGGTTTCCTGGTCGATCGCCAGCGCGTGGCCCGGCACCGCCTGCCCGTCGGACGAGGTGATCCAGATGGTTTCCGACTCGGTGACCAGATAGCCGATCGTGACGATCAGCCCGGTGTCCCGGATCATGACGCCGCTGCCCGCCCGCTCGGTGCCGAGCGTGTTGGCGGTGAAGGCGTCGGCGGGGACGTAGGTTTTCAGGCTGACGACAGCCCGCAACGCCCGTTCGAGGTCGAACGAGTAATCGTCGGGGTCTGGCTGCAGGTTGGGGGGGATCTCCCAGTCCTCTTTTTTCATACCACGACGTCTTCCCTGGTTGGGGCGTCCCTTGGGGGGCGTATCACTCATGAGCGCATTATATCGGGTGTTTCACGCGTTGCGACAATGTCACTCCAGTCATCAAACGGCAATCTCGAAGCGTGTTTGCCCGACCGCTCGGCGAACAGCGCGGGCGGCATCTGCCCTGAAGGCCGCATTAACGCCCCCCGGTGCGATGACGATTGAGATCCCGCTCCTCCGGCGACAACTGGAATCCGACAATGATCCCATAGGCGGCACCGGATTTCTGCGGGCTGACGGGCAGAACCAACTGCACCGGCGGAGTCGCGATCGCCACCCGATCCACGTTGGAAGGGAACTCGAAGGCGGTCGCATAGATTTCCTTGGTGATGACGGTCTCGCCCTCGGTCACCGCGACAAAGATCGGCACCATGACCTGCCGACCTTGCATGGCCGGACCGCGGACCATCTCGACCGCGACGGTCACCGTGGTTTTGAGCTCGTTCTTGTTCGACCCTTCCTCACACTGACCTTGCAGCGACGCGAGGCGGGCCTGGACCACCAGATCGGTAAGGTCGCGTCCGCTGCTGCCCGGGCGGTAGCGTGTCAGGTCGGACAATTCCCGCAAAAAGGCCGGGTTGGGGCAGATCGGAGGGAACTCATTGCGCCCAGGCCCACAGCCCACCAGCAGCAGCGGCACCAGAAGCGCCGGCAGCAGGCGAGACAATCTGGCCTTGGCGACCAGGAAGACGGGGAACCGGAAGGAGGACAAGGGCATCGGCTACTCCGCGACCCGATCCGCTAGACGGGACCGGCCGGACGGTAAGAGTGGGAACGGCGCGTGGGGGGATACTGCCGCCCCGCGCGCGGATCGGCAACGCGTCACGCCGAGAGGACCATTTACGGGCCACTCCGTCCATCGGCCTTGCCCCCGTCGCCCGACACGGCGTTCGGCCGACCATCCCAACCGGGTGCCGTATGGGATGGCCGCCAGGATTCCGAGCACGGGTGGCCGGGCCGCTTCCGGCGCCGAACGGGCCGCCCAAGATCGCCGTCCGGCACGGCGCGTGGCGAGGCGTTCCGCGGAACTATAGCGCCGCGCGGAGATACTGGGCCAGCAGGTCGGGCTTGTGGCCCAACGCCTTCGCGGCCCGCAGCGGCCACGCCGGGTCGGCCAGCAGTGCCCGCGCCAGCAGCACGACATCGGCTCGCCCATTCGCGACGATCTCGGCGGCATGGGTGGGCTCGGTGATCAGGCCGACCGCGCCGGTGGCGATCCCGGCTTTCTCCCGGATCGCTTCGGCGAACGGCACCTGATAGCCCGGATGCAGGGACGGGATCTTCTGCTCGTTCGATACCCCGCCCGAGGAGCAATCGATCAGGTCCACCTGCCCAGTCGCGGCAATCCGGCGACATACCTCCACCACGTCATCAATGGTCAGCCCGCCCGGCATGTAATCCGAGCAGGACAGGCGCACCCAAAGCGGCAGGTCGTCCGGCCATTCGGTGCGGACGGCGGCAATCACCTCCATCAGGAAGCGGGATCGTCCGGCCAGATCGCCGCCATAGGAGTCGTTGCGGTGGTTGGAGATCGGCGACAGGAAGGAATGCGACAGGTAGCCGTGCGCACCGTGGATTTCGAGCAGCTTGAATCCGGCTTCGCGCGCCATCCGGGCGGTGGCGGCGAACTGGGCGACGACACCGGCGATTTCGTCCGTCGACAACGGATGCGGGTCGACCGCGCCGGACACCATCGGGATGGCGCTGGGCGCGACGGTCACCCAACCGCCGTCTTGCGGCAGGATCGGCTTGCCGCCTTCCCAGGGGACGAGGCAGGACGCCTTGCGCCCGGCATGCGCGATCTGGATGGCGGGGACCGCACCGCATTTGGTGATCACCGCGGCCACACGCGCCAGCAAAGCCTGGTGGCTGGGGTCGTAGGCACCGAGGCATCCCGGCGTGATGCGCCCGATCGGGGACACGGCGGTGGCTTCCGCCATCACGATCCCGGCTCCGCCGGCGGCGCGGGCGCCCAGATGCTGGATGTGCCAGTCGTCGCCGAGGCCGTCCGTGGCGCTGTATTGGCACATTGGGGCCACAACGATGCGATTGCGGGCGGTGACGGATCGGAAGGTGATCGGCTGGAACAGAAGCGGCGTGTACATAGAGGGCGAGTTCCCGGGGCTGCGGTGGGGACGGATCAAGGGGGCCGCGATAGACGGTTCGGGGGGGTAAGACAATCGGCGGCGGGTGGTGGCGCAGGGCAATCGCTTGAACGGGAGGGGGATTCCGGCGCGGGCAAAAGTACGATTCTTAGGGGGCCTCGTATCAGGAGGCCCCGATGTCCGAGCCAACACCCCCACCGTTTCTGGCGCATTTTGCCGCGCTACGCGATCCGCGTCAGGCG
>CAMATI010000046.1 GCA_945861095.1 Asaia bogorensis
CCCCCCAACCCCCTCCCGCAAGGGGAGGGGGAGAGTTTTCTCCATTGTCGCCCTATTTCGAAGAGCTCTGAAAGCCGCCGACCTTCCGTGATCACCCGCTACGGGGCAACCCAGCGCTTCACCTGGCGCATCGTGCCGAGGATCGCATCCTTGGACTGGTGATAGACGCCCGACATCCGGTGTCGCCACACCCCACTGGTAGACACCACCGAATCCCCCCGCCCGACCGTGTTGTCCGCGGCGACGGGGGTCGTCCCGGTCCAGTGCAACAGCATGGCGGCCGGCTGGCGCGTGTCATTCACCAGCCGGTTGCGGCGCAGGGTGACCGAACCCTCTCCCATGACAAGCACCGCGGCCGCCAGCCGAGGCGCATTCGGGCCGATGGACAGCACGTTGTCCTCGATCAACAAATCGGTGTTCGTGGCCAGGACGGCCACGGCGGGTGCTTCACCCGTGCCGGTCCCGATCCGGTTGCCGATCAGTTCGGTCCGCCTCGTTCCGCTGCTGATCTGCCCCCCCATCACGCCGGCGAATGTCGAGTTCTCGATCCGCAGCAGCGCCGCCCCCCAGACCCAAACGGCGAACAGCGGATGATCGCCGCCCCTGCCGCCGCGTTCGAACGTGCAATCGAGGATCCGGATCGCGCCCGGGCCGACGAATCCCGATAGCAGCCCCACCTGGTTGTTCACGAACCGGACACGCTCCAGGATCAGACCCTCACCTTCCAGACGGATCCCGGCGCCGTTGCCATCCGCCACCCGGGCGCGGGTCAGGGTCAGGTCGCGGATGGTGACATCGGTGCCCCGGACGATGAACAGCGCCTTGCCCTGGCAGGTCGTATCGGTGATCACCACGCCCGGCCCGTTGCCCGCGATCGTCATCCGGTGCCGGTTCCAGACGGCGCAGTCGAAGTACTCCCCCGGCTCGATCAGGACCGTGTCGCCGTCCTCCGCCGCGCGGGCGGCGAGCGACGGCGTCGCGTAGGCCTGTCCAGGCCCGACAGTCAGCGTGCGGGCGGTCGCGGTATTCGACAGCACGCCTAATCCAAGCAGCAGCAGGATGAGCCGAAGCGCGATCGTAACCACTCCATCTGGTGTTGCGTGCGGGCCAGTCCACGGCAGGGCGGGTGCGGTCGCGCCATCCACGCCTCGCGCGGTTGATGTCACCGGGGACGTGGGCGGCCTGCCCGCGCGGGCCATGACGATGCGGGCCGGCCTTGTGCGATAGGAGGCAGCGACCGCAACGATCCACCTTGACCAGCCGTGACGCCGCATTGCGGGAGCCTGTTCGACCGGACGCCGCGACCGTTCATTGATTTCCGCCACCTGCGTCTCCGACCCATTTCCAGGGGGGAGTGTCCACCGATTTTCGCCATCAGGATACCGGCGAACCGTCACCCTCCAGGCAAAACCATCGGTCCCCATCGCGGCACGCCGGCTGGACGCGGACCGGTCGCGGATCGCAGCCCATCGATCCCGACCTGTCGATCCGACCTGTCCATCCGACCTATCCAACGGACCTGTCGAACCTCTGGGGTGAACCTCTGGGGTGAACCTCTGGGGTTTCACGCCATTATCCCCTCGGCTACGTTACCGCGGCATGACACAAAGCCCGACCTCGGATCTTGCCCATATGCGCGCCGCCCTCGCAATGGCTCGGCGTGGCCTTGGCACGACCTGGCCCAATCCCTCGGTGGGCTGCGTCATCGTCAAGCACGGGCGCGTCGTCGGTCGCGCCGTCACCGCGCCCGGCGGCCGACCCCATGCGGAGCCTTTGGCGCTGGCCATGGCGGGCGAACAGGCACGCGGTGCCACCGCCTATGTCACCCTGGAGCCTTGCTGCCATTGGGGCCGCACACCGCCATGCACCGACGCGCTGATCGCGGCCGGCATCGCGCGCGTGGTGATCGCCTGCGTGGACCCCGACAAACGTGTCGATCGCCAGGGCATCGCACAGCTCCGACAGGCCGGCATCGCGGTCGAGGAAGGCCTGCTCGCGGACGAAGCGCGCGAAACGCTCGCCGGGTTCATCCAGCGCACCACCATGGGTCGCCCGCTGGTCACCCTGAAACTGGCGACGACCCTGGATGGGCGCATCGCCACCCATGGCGGGGAAAGCCAGTGGATCACCGGCTCGCCCGCCCGTCGGATCGGGCACGCCCTGCGCGGACAGAATGACGCGGTGATGGTCGGCGTCGGCACCGTCCTGGCGGACAACCCGGAACTCACCTGCCGCATCCCCGGCTTCCGCGCCACGCCGGTCGTGCGCATCGTTGCCGACAGCCATCTGCGCACCCCGCTGACCGCCAGCCTGGTCCGCACCGCCGCCCAGACGCCGACCTGGTTCATGATCCGCGACGGCACCGACCCCGACCGCAAACGCGCCGTCGTCGCATGCGGCGCCACGCTGATCCCCCTGGCCGGCGCCAGTTCCGGGGTCGATCTTACCCAAGGGATGCACGCGTTGGGGGAGGCGGGGATCACCCGCTTGCTGGTTGAAGGCGGCGGACAGGTTGCCGCCGCGCTGTTAAGGGCCAATCTTGTGGATCGGATCGCCTGGTTTCACGCGCCCGCCGTCATGGGGGGCGACGGGTGGCCGGGAGTTCAGGCTTTCGGAGTCGAAAAACTCGCCCAAATGCCCCGTTTCACCCGTCACCGGGTTAGCTTGCTCGGTGACGACATGCTTAGCGAATACACAAGGCACGACTGATGTTCACCGGCATTATCACCGCGCTCGGCACCGTCCGCGCGATCAGCCCGATCGGCGAGGGCCGCGACATGCGCCTTGTGATCGAGGCCCCCTGGCCCGACACGGCGTCCATCGCCCTTGGCGCGTCCATCGCCTGCTCCGGCTGCTGTCTGACGGCGGTGGAACTCGGGCCGGACTGGTTCGCGGTGGATGCGTCGGCGGAAACCCTGGCCTGCACAACGATGGGAACCTGGAAGGTCGGCTCCCGCATCAACCTGGAACGCTCCCTGAAGGTTGGTGACGAGCTGGGCGGCCATATCGTTTCCGGGCATGTCGATGGGGTCGGCCATGCCGTTTCCGCCACGCCGGAAAACGGCTCCACCCGGTGGCAATTCCGCGTCCCCGCGGACCTGTCGCGCTTCATCGCGGAAAAGGGCAGCGTGGCCATCGACGGCGTATCGTTGACGGTCAACGCGGTCCAGGGCGATACCTTCGGGGTGAACATCATCCCGCACACCGCATCGGTCACCGGTTTCGGCACTTTGGCGCCGGGCGATGCCGTGCATATAGAAATCGACATGCTGGCCCGTTACGTCGCCCGACTGGCGGAGGCCCATAAGGACGGCCGGAAGGAGGCCAGCTAATGGAAAACCTGTTGCAGGAAAACATGGTAACCGTGGAGTTGTCGAAATACATCTCCAGCGCCGAGGAACTGATCGAGGAAGCCCGCAACGGCCGGATGTTCATCCTGGTCGATGACGAGGACCGGGAGAACGAGGGCGACCTGGTCGTCCCCGCGCAGTTCGCCACCCCGGACGCGATCAACTTCATGGCCCGCCACGCGCGTGGTCTGATCTGCCTCGCCATGACCCGTCAACGCGTCGAGAAGCTCGGCCTGCCGCTCATGAGCCAGCAGAACGGCACGCGTCATCAGACCGCGTTCACGGTCTCGATCGAAGCGCGAGAGGGTGTGACGACCGGCATCTCGGCGGCCGACCGCGCGAAGACGATCGCGGTGGCAATCAATCCCGACAGCGGCCGCGATGACATTACCACACCCGGGCATGTATTCCCGCTGATGGCGCGGGAGGGCGGCACGTTGGTCCGCGCCGGCCATACCGAGGCATCGGTGGATATCGCCCGCAAGGCCGGGCTCGCCCCCGCCGCGGTGATCTGCGAGATCATGAACGACGACGGCACCATGGCCCGATTGCCGGACCTGGTGACTTTCGCGCAACACCACAACCTGAAACTCGGCACCATCGCCGATTTGATCGCGCATCGGCGCCTGACGGAGCGGTTGGTCCGGCGGGTGGAAGAAGCCGACTACAAGCATCCGGCCGGCGGCGACTGGCGGGCGGTGGTGTACGCCAATACGGTCGAGTACCAGGAGCATCTCGCCCTGGTGAAGGGCGACATCAGCGGGCCGGAACCGGTGATGGTGCGCATGCATGCGGTCGATCTGCTGGACGACATGACCGGCTCGCCACACTGGATCGCGATCCATAACGCCATGCACATGATCAGCGCGGAAGGCCGTGGCATCGTCGTGCTGATCCGGGAGCACCGCAAAACCGCGCTCGCCGAACGGGTGCGCCAGTTGGTATCCAGTCCCCGGCCGCACCATATGTTGCGCGACTACGGCATCGGTGCCCAAATTCTGCTGGATCTGGGTGTCAAGGACATGGTCCTGCTCACCAACCGCCAGCGCACCGTCGTCGGATTGGAAGGCTACGGGTTGAACATCATCGAACAGCGGCCGATCCCGAACATCGTCGGCGGGGGATACGAAGTATGAGCACGCAGGACGCCGCACTTCCCTCGGCACCGAAGGTTCCCGGGCCGTCGCCGCATCTGCTGATCGTCCGCGCGCCCTATTATCGGGGCGTTATCGACGGGCTGACCGTGGGCGCCAAACGCATCCTGGGGGAAGCCGGCGCGACCTGTGAGGTGCTGGATGTCGCCGGTTCCTTCGAACTGCCGCAGGTGATCCGCATCGCCGCGCGTGGCAGCAAGCGTTTCGACGGCTTTGTGGCGCTGGGCTGCATCGTCCGCGGCGAGACCGATCATTATGAGTTTATTTGCCGAGCGACGATGGAAAGGATGATGAGCGTGGCGTTGCAGTTTGGGCTGTGTGTCGGCACGGGTCTGCTGACCTGCGACAATCTGGCCCAGGCGGAGGCTCGATCCGGTCAGGACGGCCATAACAAGGGGGCCGAGGCGGCGGCTGCCGCTCTGTTGCAGATCAACGCGGCGCGTCACCTGGGCGCGGTTTGATGCGATTGGACGGGACTGTGCTCGATTCGATGTTCCGATATCGCGCCGCATGACCCGTGGCCCGAAAACCCGCACGCGCACAGCTTCGCGTGTCGCGGCCGTGCAGGCGTTGTTTCAGAGCGAACAGGCCGGGGACAGCCCGGAAACCGTGATCGACCAGTTCGTCCGTCATCGCCTGGGCGATATTCCGGGCGGAGATGGATTTGAAGACGGACGCATCCCCGATGCCGAGGTGCCGCTGTTCGCGCGGATCGTGCGCGGGGTGGTGCGCCAGCAGGACATGATCGACGCCATGCTGGTCGAAGCGCTGCCCGCCGACTGGCCGTTGGCTCGGATCGACCCCGTGCTGCGGTCGGTTTTGCGCGCCGGCGGGGCGGAACTGGCCATGGCGGACGGCCCACCGGCGCGGGTCGTCATCAACGAATACCTGGATGTCGCACGAGGGTTTTTCACCGGCCCCGAACCCGGTATCGCCAACGCCGTGTTGGACCGGCTTGCTCGGCTGCTGCGGCCGGGTGACTTCCCTGGCGACTCCCAGGGGCAAGATTGATCCGGAGAGAGTGATCGATGCCATTCGACGAAACCGGCCGTCGTCCAGGTCGCAGGCCGTCCCGCAACGTTCTGGGCGGACCGTTGGATATCTGTTCGGCGGACCCGCTGACCGGCTTCCTGCGCAACGGCTGTTGCGACACCACGCCGCAGGACCTGGGCAGCCATACGGTCTGCGCCGTGATGACCGTGGAGTTCCTGGCGTTCAGCAAGAAATCCGGCAACGACCTGTCGACGCCGCGGCCGGAGTTTGGGTTTGCCGGGCTGAAACCCGGCGACCGCTGGTGTCTGTGTGCGCCGCGGTGGCAGGAGGCTTTGGAGGCCAATGCCGCGCCCCGCGTGGTGTTGCGCGCGACCGAGGAAGGGGCGTTGCGTCATTGTGCGCTGGTCGATTTGACGCGGTTTTCGATCGATCTGGCCTGAGGGTGGGCTGACGAGGCAGGGGTCGGAGAAAATTCTCCCCCTCCCCTTGTGGGAGGGGGCTTGGGGGGAGGGGTTTCACGCGGCATCCGTGGGGGATCACCCCTCCCCCCCAACCCCCTCCCAAAAGGGGAGGGGGAGAATTTTCTCCAGTGTCCCATGTGAACCTCGTAACCCCGGATTTGCCCGCCGGACCGATCCCGTTAAACTGTGCCAACCCTACCGCCGAGACCGAACCCATCGGCCGCTACAACACGAAGATCGCAAGAGGAAACCACAATGTCCAAACGTATCGCTGTCGTCGGAGCCGGGGCCGTCGGCGGCTATGTGGGAACGCATCTCGCCGCCGGGGGACATGACGTCACCCTGATCGATCCCTGGCCCGCGCATGTGGATCGGCTGAAGTCGCATGGCATGGAAATCTTCGGCATGACGCCGGAAGAGCGGATGACCGTGAAGGTCAACGCCATGCACCTGACCGAGGTGCAGAACCTCGCCAAGCAGAAGCCGATCGACATCGCGTTCATCGCCGTGAAGTCCTACGATACCGTCTGGGCCACGACGATGATCCGGCAGTATCTGTCCGCGGCCGGCTGCGTCGTCTCCATGCAGAATTGCATCAACGAGGAGCGGGTTGCCGGTGTCGTCGGCTGGGGCCGCACCCTGGGCTGCATCGTCACCGGCGGCGTTGGTGTCGACCTCTACGAACCGGGGCATATCCGCCGGGGCTATGCCAAGCGGGCCGACATCACGTCATTTTATATCGGGGAGCCGTCCGGCAGGATCACCAAGCGTTCGGAAGAGATCGCCGACATCATGAGCTGTGTCGATGCCTCCAAGGCCACCGACAATTTGTGGGGCGAACGCTGGACCAAGCTGTGCGTCAACGGCATGCGCAATGGCGTGTCGGCCGCGACGGGCATGGGCGGCAATGCCCGCGACCAGCATGACGCGGTGCGGCGCATCTGCATCCAACTCGGCGGCGAGTCGGTCCGGGTCGGTCAGGCGCTGGGCTACAAGCTGGGCAAGGTCGGCGCGTTGGCGCCCGAAACGCTCGCCAAGGCCATGGAAGGCGATCGCGCGTCCTACGCCGAGATGGAGAAACTGCTGGTCAGCGGCGGTGCCGGTCAGGCCGAACGCAGCGATTATCAGCGCCCGTCGATGGCGCAGGACATGGAAAAGCTGCGGCGCACCGAAATCGAGTTCATGAACGGCTTCATCGCCAGTGAAGGCGCGCGCGTCGGCGTGCGCGCGCCGACCCACGAAATGCTGACCCGTCAGGTTCTGCGCGTGGAGCGTGGCGAAATCCCCGCCCGCCCGGAGAACGTGCTGGTCAATAGCTGATGCCGGGGGCTTGCCTGTCACACGCAGACAGGCGAGCCGCCCCATTTCCCGCACTTCGCGGCCATCCGGCCTCCGCTCGGTTGTGCGGTTGCTGAGCGATTGCTTGACACGGCATGGGCCGGTGGGCTTGATCCGCCTGATTTTCCACGAGAAAGCCTCATCCCCGCATGGCGACCACCAAGGCCAAATCCAAGCGCCAACCCAGCGCCTTGGTCGAAAACGTCAAGACGATCGTTTATGCCGGCCTTATCGCCGTGCTGATCCGTACCGTTGCGTTTGAGCCGTTCAATATCCCCTCCGGCAGCATGATCCCCACCTTGCTGGTCGGCGATTACCTGTTTGTGTCGAAATACAGCTACGGGTATTCGCGCTTCTCGCTGCCGTTCTCGCCGCCGTTGTTCACCGGGCGCATCTTCGAAAGCCTGCCGGAGCGTGGCGATGTGGCGGTGTTCAAGTATCCGCGCGACAATTCCACCGACTACATCAAGCGCATCGTGGGGCTGCCTGGCGACCGCGTGCAGATGCGCCAGGGCCAGCTCTATATCAACGGCCAGCTCTGTCCGCGCCAACCGCAAGGCACATTCGAGGCGAAGGACGGCGGCATACGCATGGCGCTGGCCAAATTCCAGGAAACCTTGCCCGGCGCCGACGGCAAGCCCGGCGTGAAGCACGAAATCCTGAAAGCGACCGACGGGATCGAGGCATCGCGCCGGCCGGGCTTCGATCCGACCCGCGAATTCGACCCGAACAACACACCGGAATATACGGTGCCCCCCAACCATGTCTTCGCCATGGGCGATAACCGCGACAATTCCGCCGACAGTCGGTTCATGAGCGGGGTCGGCTTCGTGCCGATCGAGAATCTGGTGGGCAAGGCGGAGATCCTGTTCTTCTCCGTCGATGCCGAACACCCGTGGTGGCAGGTCTGGGAATGGCCGTTCGACATTCGCTGGAACCGCCTGCTGAAGCCGGTCCGTTGATGGCGGCCCTGAAACGATGACCAGGAATTGCCGGGTCGCGGGACGGCGGAATCCGCCTTGGTCCGCCATGGTCGGCGAAGGCAGGTCATGACGGTGCGGGCTGGCCATTCACAAATTGCGGCATGCGTTGCCGCGGGTCGACAAATCAGGTCCGCGCGTTGACGCCCTCGTTCGAGGAAATCCTCGATCACAGCTTCGTTCGCCCTGCATTGTTGCGGGAAGCGTTGACCCATCGGTCGGCGCTGCCCGGGCGCGGCCGGCGGCACGGGTCCAACGAACGTCTGGAGTTTATCGGCGACCGGGTGCTGGGGCTGATTATGGCCGAATGGCTGGCCGAACGCTTCCCGCGGGAGCATGAGGGCGAATTGGGACGCCGCCTGGCGTTCCTGGTGTCGCAACCGGTGCTGGCCGGTGTCGCGGAAACCATCGGTCTTGCCGTCAGCCTGTCGGTGTCGGACGGAGAGGCGAAGGCTGGCGTTAAACGGCGCGCCACAGTGCTGGCCGATGCGTTGGAGGCGTCCCTCGGCGCACTTTACCTCGATGGCGGGCTCGACGTGGCGCGTCGCTTCGTCAGGCGCGCCTGGGACAGCGCCATGATCATACAGGCCGACCCGCCGAAGGATCCAAAGACCTCGTTGCAGGAATGGGCACAAAAGCGCGGCAAGGACCTGCCCGCTTACGCGGTGACGGACCGGTCCGGCCCGCCGCATGCCCCGGTCTTTGTGGTGACGGTGACCGTGGGGGAGCTCAATGGCACCGGCACCGCCGGCAGCAAGCGCGCCGCCGAACAACTGGCCGCGGAGTCGCTGCTGGGCACGATATCGGCATAAGGTCCCCCGCATGAATACCTCCGCATGAATCCCGCCGCATGAGCACCCCCGCATGAGCACCTTCGTATGAACAATCCCGACATGGCGTCGTCCGAGTCGGACGAGGATGCCGTTCCCGCAGGTCCCGAAGCGGCAATGCCGGCTGCGGAGTCGCGCTCACGTTGCGGCTTCGTGGCGATCCTTGGGGCGCCGAACGCGGGGAAATCCACGCTGTTGAACCGAATGACCGGCGCGAAAGTGTCGATCGTGTCCCCAAAGGCGCAAACGACGCGGTTCCGGGTGCTGGGCATCCTGATGCGCGGTCGAAGCCAGATTTTGCTGGTCGATACGCCGGGCATTTTCCGACCGAAGCGCAAGCTGGACCGCGCCATGGTCGCCGCCGCGTGGACCGGCGCGGCGGATGCCGACCTCGCCATGTTGATGGTCGATTCCAAGGCGGGCGCCACCGAGGACGTTCGCCAGATCGCGACCCGGCTGGCTGGCGCCGGACGCCGCTGCTGGCTGGTGCTGAACAAGACGGACCTGGTGCCTCCCGCCAACCTGTTGCCATTGATCGCTACCCTGACCGGGATCGCCACGTTCGAAGAGACGTTCATGGTCAGCGCGACGACCGGCGATGGCGTGAACGCTTTGTCGGACGCCCTGGCCGCGGCGGTGCCGGACGGCCCGCATCTGTATCCCGATGATGACCTGACCGATCTGCCCGACCGGTTGCTGGCGGCCGAGATCGTGCGGGAGCAGATTTTCATGCAGACGCATGAGGAAGTGCCCTACGCCGCGACCGTCGAGACCGAGTCGTTCAAGGAGCGGCCGGACGGCTCCGTGCGTATCGAGGCGACGATCTACGTGACCCGCGCCGGCCACAAGGGCATCCTGATCGGCGAACACGGCGCCCGGATCAAGGCGATTGGTGCGCGGGCCCGTCAGGACCTTGCCGGTCTGTTGGACCGGCCGATCCATCTGTTCCTGAACGTGAAGCAGCGCAGTGGCTGGGACGAGGAAAACGCCCGCCTCCGCGCGATCGGGCTGGAGGATCCAGGGCGGGCCTGATTACGCCGCGGGGACCGTGGCGGCGGCTGCCAACTGGCCGAAGCCGTCACCGACAGCGTCTCCTCCATGCCATTGGTTCGGATGGTTGCCATCCATCCGGCCAGACAGCGGAACGCCAGCGTGGTTTCCAATCCCGGTCATGGTGAAGCCGCACCGGTCCTACCCGATCCCGGATTCTTCCGTCGGTGCCGGGTCGGCCGATCTCACCCATTCATTGACCAGGGTGTAGCCGAGACCCAGCAGCACCGGCCCGAGGAATATGCCGAGCAGGCCGAAGGCCAGGGCACCACCCAGGACACCAAGCACCGTCACCAGGAAGGGTAGCTGTGCGCCACGAGAGATAAACCAGGGGCGGATGAAGTTATCCGAGCCGGAAATCGCCAGCGCACCCCAGATTGCCAGGAATATGCCCCATCCCAGGCTGCCGGTGGTCATCAGCCATATCGATGCCGGGATCCAGATAATCGGGGCTCCGATCGGCAGAACCGACAGCAGTCCCGCGATAATCCCCAGCATCGCGGCACGCGGCACGCCGGATACCCACAATCCGATGACCGTCAGGACCCCCTGCACGATCGACGTGCCGACAACGCCATAGACCACGCCGCGCACGGTTGCGCCCGCGACATGCATCAGCCGATCTGCCTGCACGCCGCCGATCCGGTGCATGATCAGGCTAAGGCGTTCGGCCAGCGGTTCTCCGTAGATGTAGAAGAAGAACGCGATGAACAGCGCGATCAGCACCATCAGAATGCCATTCGCGATCCCCAGCAAAATGCTGAGGCCGCCTTCCACGACCGTCCCGAAATAGGGCCGCAGCACATCCAGCAACTGGCTGAAATCGGCGGCCCAGCGGTCCCACAACTCCGCGATCTTCTTCCCCACCACCGGCACATCCGCAATCCACGCCGGTGCGTTCGGCAGTCCGGCGCGCAACGAGTCTTCCACCACGCGGCGCAGCGCGGAGATTTCGTCGACGCCGCCCGGTGTGGCGAGGGCGATCGGCAACACCAGCACGACCGCGGTCAGCAGAACCATCAGCGCGGCCACGCCGCCTCGGCGGAGACGCAGGTTGGTGCGGAACCATTCGGCCAGCGGCCAGGTCGTGAAGACCAGAATGGCGGCCCAGAGAATAGCGGAGATGAACGGGGACAGCACCATGATGCAGCCGATGGCAACGCCCCCGACCAGCACCAGCAGCAGTAAGCGTTCAGCCATCATGTCGTGGTCGTTCCCTTTTTCTGCATCCCGGGCAACCGGAACCGGACCGATCGATCTCGTCCGCAAGCAAGGATTCGTTTGAGCACCCTGGACGAGTGCATCGGTCGGGACGAGGCGGCGTGCAGGATACAGGCCGAGCGCCGTCCGGTGGCACATTAGAGCATGATCACGCCGAGCGGAACGTAACGGCGTGTGAATCATGCGATCGGACAAGGACCTAAAGCGGTTGGCCGCTTCCGGTCCGGCCATAGCCGCCCCGGTGCGGGGATCGTCCGCGTTCCGGGATCGGTCGGATCGTCGCACGACCCGTCTGGTCAACCCTGACACCCGCTTGTAGCCTTCGCGGCGCATAGGGGGAGGACTCGCAATGCCGCGTTTCGCTGCAAATCTGTCGATGATGTTCAATGAGGTGGCGTTCCTCGACCGCTTCGCCGCCGCGCGCCAGGCCGGTTTCGAAGGGGTGGAGTTTCTCTTTCCCTATGAATATCCCGCCGCGGAATTGCGCGCCCGGTTGGCGGGGGAGGGGCTGTCCCAGGCCTTGTTCAATATGCCGCCCGGCGATTGGGCAAATGGGGAGCGTGGGCTGGCCAGCCTGCCCGGCCGGCAGTCGGAGTTTCGGGAGGGTGTGAAACGGGCGTTGGACTATGCGAACACGCTCGATTGCCAGCATGTCCATTGTATGGCCGGGATCGTGCCGCCCGACGTGTCTCCCGGCACTGCGGCCGCGACTTATGCCACCAATCTGGCCTGGGCAACCGAACAGGCCAAGCCGGCCGGGGTGAAGCTGGTGATCGAGCCGATCAACCATCGCGACATGCCCGGCTACTTCCTGAACACACAGGCCCAGGGTGCGGCGGTGATCGATGCCATCGGTCGGGATCGGCTGGGGCTGCAATTCGACGTCTACCACGTGCAGATCACCGAGGGGGACATCACCAAGCGGCTGGAGCAATTCATGCCGGTGATCGCCCATATTCAGATCGCCGATGTTCCGGCCCGCAACGAACCCGGGACCGGCGAGATCGGCTGGTCCTACGTCTTCCGCCGGATGGATGAACTCGGCTACCAGGGCTGGGTCGGCTGCGAGTATCGCCCCGCCGGGGACACGGTCGCCGGGCTGGGCTGGCGTCAGCGCTTTGCCGACTGATCGAGCTTCCGTCTGACCATCGACCGGTTGGCAATGCGGCCAGCCGGTAAACCCTTCAAGCCACACCACGCGTGGGCCACCGACCCACCGTCGCGAACGAACAGGGAGACCGGATCATGAAAATCGGATTTATCGGCCTTGGCATCATGGGGCGCCCGATGGCGCTCAACCTCAAGAATGCCGGCCACGACATCATCGTGCCGGAACGCTCCAGCCTGACCGACGAAATTCGCGCCGTCGCCGAGGTTGTCGCGGATGCCAAGGCGGTCGCCGCGAAGTCCGAGGTTGTCATCGTGATGGTGCCGGACACCCCCGATGTCGAGACCGTGCTGTTCGGTGCCGGCGGCGTGGCGGACGGGCTGAACAAGGGCGCCCTGGTCATCGACATGTCCTCGATCAGCCCGATCGCCACGAAGGACTTCGCCCGCCGGATCGCCGAGAAGGGTTGCGACTACCTGGATGCCCCGGTGTCGGGCGGCGAAGTCGGGGCCAAGCAGGCCACTCTGACCATCATGGTGGGCGGTCCGGACGCCGCCTTCGCGCGTGCCACGCCGTTGTTCGAGGCGATGGGCAAGAACATCACCCATGTCGGGTCGGAAAACGGCGCCGGGCAGACCTGCAAGGTCGCGAACCAGATCATCGTCGCGCTGAATCTCCAGGCGGTGTCGGAGGCTTTGGTGTTCGCGGCCAAGGCCGGCGCCGATCCGGCGAAAGTCCGCCAGGCGCTGATGGGCGGTTTCGCGTCGTCCCGGATCCTGGAAGTGCATGCCGAACGGATGCTGAATGGCACGTTCAACCCCGGTTTCCGGGTCCGTCTGCACCAGAAGGACCTGAATTTGGCGCTTTCGGCGGCAAAGGAGCTGAATCTGTCACTGCCCAACACCGCCATTGCCCAGCAGATGTTCTCCATCGTGGCGGCACAGGGCGGCGGCGATCTGGACCATTCCGCGATGGTCCTGGCGATCGAACACATGGGGGACGTTACTGTTCGCAATAAGAAATAGATCGAAGTGTGACCGTTCGATGGGCGCGCGGGCGAGCAATCGGGCTTGAAATTGAGCGGATTCCTGCCATAACTTGGAGCCCGCTCTGATTCTGAGAATCGTATCCGTGGCTCAGACTCGGCGCGTCATCTAAACTGGTCGGCAACGGCCAGGGCTGGGGAGATTAGCCGGACATGTCGATGCGCTTCACCGAAATCGGCCAGCAATTGCGAGCCTATCGGCTTGAATCCGGCCTGCGGGCGGAGGAGATCGCTGCGCGTCTGGGTGTCTCGCGCGCGGCGCTTTATCGCTATGAAAAAGGCGAGGTCATCAAACTTGATACGATCAAGCGCCTGGCCGAACTGCTGAAGATTTCTCCATTGTCGTTGTTGGGAATCGGCGTCGAGTACTACAATCGCCCCATCGGCTATTTCGAGCGGATCCGCCAGGTCGAGGAAACCGCCGACCAGATCCTGCAACTATTCGGGCCGATCTGTTATCTGACCACGTCCGACTCCTACGATGCCGTGCTCGGCGAAGCGTTCGACGAGTCCGCCGATCAGGCCGGCGCCGAACGCATGGCAATGCGCAGCATGGCGGAGCAGGTGCTGGGGATTCTTTCCGCCCGCAAGCGCATGTATGCGATGCGTCGTCCCGGCATTATCGCCATGGTCTCCTTGCCGGCCGTGCAGCGGCTGCTGGAAACCGGTGTCGCCGGCGGCATGAACGTGTCGGATCGGGTCCGTCGCATGTGCCGCGATGTCGCGGTCAGCGAAATCGAGAATATGGCGACCCTGATGGAAACCGAGCCCATGGGGCTGCAATTCGGTCTCCTCGTCGGCGCAGAACCCAGTTCGGCTTTCAAAATTCTGCGGGCGCGGGATCGGGTCAGCCTGGCCATCAACCCGTTTCGCCCGGATACCCATCCCAGCGCCCATACCGGGGTGGCGATGATCACCGGGGCCGATGAAGCCATTGCCGCGCACCAACGCGTCGCCGAAGCCAGTTGGCGCGAAGCCGTCAAGGGCCCGGCCGGTGGCGCGCGTCTGCGGCAATTGCTGAATGTCACCGCCTCCGTCGCCTGATCCGGGAAATCCACGCTGACTCGCTGGGATAGGCCACGCTAGGCCTTTGTCCCCACGCCGTCGCCGGGATTTCTTTCTTGCGCCCCTCGCCACAGGTTGCCCGCGACCACGCAACGCGCGACGATGCCCGTGACAACGCAAGAGGACGGCATGACCTGGCGAATCGGCATCGATATCGGCGGCACATTCACGGATGTCGCCCTGGTTCAGGAAGAAACCGGCCGGATCGGCATCGCCAAGGTGCTGACGACGCCGCGCGATTTCGGCCAGGGCGTGATCGAGGGGATCACCAAGGGCCTGCAACAGAACGCGATCGCGGCCGCCGATGTTTCGCTGCTGTCGCATGCGACGACCGTCGTCACCAATGCCCTGCTGGAAAAAAAAGGTGCGCGCGCCGGATTCATCGCCACCCGCGGCTTCCGCGACATCCTGGAACTGCGCCGATCGTCTCGCCCCGATTTGTATGACCTGTTCCAGGACGGGCCGAGCGTCTTGATCCCGCGTCGCCACCGGTTTGAAATCACGGAGCGGATCGATGCCCAGGGCGAGGTCGTCACGCCGCTCGCCGAGGACGAAATTCCCGCCCTGATTGACGCCATCCGCGCCGCCGGATTGCAAACCATCGCGGTCTCCTTTCTGTTCTCCTTCCTGAACGACACCCACGAACGCAAGGTCGGAGCGGCGCTGCGTGCGGCTTTGCCCGACGTCACGGTGTTCCTGTCGTGCGAGGTTCTGCCCGAAATCCGCGAATTCGAACGCGCCAGCACGACCGCGGTTTGCGCCTATGTCGGGCCATTGCTGGCCGGGTATCTCCAACGCCTCTCGCAGGCCACCACGGCGCTCGGTCTGCCGACCCTGTATGTGATGGGGTCGTCCGGCGGCGTATTCGACATTGCCGAAGGCTTGCGCATGCCGGCCATGGCGGTCGAATCCGGCCCCGCGGCCGGGGTCATCGCGGCGGCATTGGCCGGGCGGCAATTGGGTCGGCCGGACCTGATCTCCTTCGACATGGGCGGCACGACCGCCAAGGCCAGCGTTATCGTCAACCATGAGGTCGCCGTTACCGCGGAATACGAGGTCGGTGGCGCCGCCAATACCAAACGCTGGATGCATGGCACCGGTCACCCGATCCGCGTTCCCGTGATCGATCTGGCCGAGGTCAGTGCCGGGGGCGGGTCGATCGCCTGGATGGACCCGGGTGGATCGTTGAAGGTCGGTCCGCACAGCGCCGGCGCCGATCCCGGACCCGCCTGCTATGGCGGCGGCGGCACGCGCCCCACCGTCACCGATGCCAATGTCATCCTGGGTCTGTTGGACCGGGAATCGCTTCTCGGCGGTGGGCTGCCGATCGATCTGGCCGCCGCCGAACGCGCCATCAAGCAGGATGTGGCGGACCCGTTCGGACTGACGATCGCGGATGCGGCCGCCCGCATCGTGCAGGTCGTCAACAGCAACATGGCACAGGCGCTGCGGATCGTCTCGGTCGAGCGCGGTCACGATCCGCGCGAATTCAGCCTGATCGCGTTCGGCGGTGCCGGCCCCGTGCATGCGGTGGCCCTGGCCGAGGAACTGATGATCCCCGAGGTCATCATCCCACCCGCTCCTGGCGCGTTCTCCGCGCTGGGCCTGGTGGCGACGGATCTGAAACGGGATTACTCGCGCACCCTGTATGCCGATCTGGCAACCGTGGCGGCGGAGCGGGTGGCGGATGCCTTCGCCGCGATGGAGGCAGCGGGGACCGCGATGCTGGAGGCCTCTCAGGTCCCCGATGCGCGACGGGCGCTGCTGCGGCAGGCCGATGTGCGGTATCGGCGCCAGGCCTATGAGCTGACCATTCCCATGGAAGCGGGCGCGATCACGCGGGACACGCTGGATGCACTGGCGGCGCTGTTTCATGCGCGCCATGAGCAGACCTATGGTCATGCGAACACGGCGGAACCGGTGCAGTTGGTGAACCTGCGGCTGACCGCGCTGGGGCGGTTGCCGGGCCTGAAACTGGCGCAGCATGCCGATCCGGCCTCGGCGCGGGTGCGCCACCGGGATGTGTGGTTTCCCGATGTCGGTTTCGTCGGCACGGCGGTACATTGGCGGAATGGGCTGACACCGGGCACGGAACTGCGCGGTCCGGCGATCATCGAGGCGCTGGATTCGACGACGGTGCTGCCGCCCGGGTGGCGCGCTCTGGTCGATGAGATGGGCTATCTGCGGTTGACCAGGGTCTGACGGCGGGGGAAGGCCCGGGCGCGCGCCAAAGCGGCCTAAACGTGGCCGTGACCGCCGCAACCGGGCGACACTCTGCCTCCATCGACAAGCCGCGCCACTCCGTCCATACCCCGATCTCGCCATGAACGACCTGCTCCGCATCCTGACCCTGTCCCGCGGGCGCGCGCCCTGGTTGCTCGCCGGCATCGGCGTATCTCTGGCCGCGCTGGGCAGCGCCATCGCACTGATGACCCTGGCGGGAGCCACTCTTGCCGCCGCCATCGCCGCCGGCACCGTGGTGGGGGTGATCGCCCTCCGCGGATTGGGAATCGCCCGGGTCGTTCTGCGCTATCTGGAGCGGCTGGTTACCCATGCCGCCATGTTTCGGGCGCTCACCGATCTACGGGTCTGGTTCTTCCGCCGTCTGGCCCACGGCTCCGCCGGAGGACTTGGGTTCCGCCGAGCCGGTGACATGCTGGCCAGGCTGGTGGGCGATGTCGAAGCCCTGGACGGGGTGTATCTTCGAATTCTGCTGCCTCTGGCCGGGGCGGTCCTGCTGCTGCCGGTGCTGGTGATCCTGATCGGCACCGAAGCTCCGGGTCTGTCGGCCATGATCGGCGTCCTGTTCGTGATCGCCGCCTTCCTGCTGCCGCTTTGGGCGGCCCGCGCGTCCGCCGCGGCCGGCAGCCGGCTGGCGGATGCGGCCGGAGGACTGCGGATCGCCACCGCCGACGCGCTGACCGGGCTGCGGGAAGTGCGCGCCTTCAACGCCGAGGGACGGATGCTGGCGGCGGTTCAGGCCAGGGAAGCCGCCCTGCTCGCGGCCCAACATGCCATCGCATCCCGCGGCGCCTTGGCCGGGGCCGCCGCCTTCCTCTGCGCCCAAGGCGCGATCCTGTGCGTTCTGCTGGCCGCGGGGACCAACCCGGTCGCGGCCGTCGCCGCGGCGTTTCTGGTTATCGCGGCGTTTGAGGCGGTGGCCGGGCTGGCCCGCGCCGGCGTGCTGGCAGGACATGCCGCCGCCGCCGCTCGGCGCGTGTTGCAGGCCGCCGATCAGGCCCCGGCGGTCATGGATCCCGGCCAGCCGGCACCGATGCCGACCAGGGTCCCCCGGGCCGGCGTGCTGCGTTTCGACGCGGTGCAATTCGCTTGGTCAACGGACCGCCCAAAGGTGTTCGATGGGCTGACACTCGATGTCCCCGACGGCGCGCGAGTCGCGCTGCTGGGCCCGTCCGGTAGCGGAAAGTCGACCCTGGCGGCGCTGGCGTTGAAGGTCGTCGCGCCCCAGGCCGGACGCATCCTGCTGGGCGGGATCGATATCGCCACCCTGCCGGCAGCGGGCGTGCGGGAACGGATCGGTTGGCTCAGCCAGACGACGCATCTGTTCGACGACACGATCCGCGCCAATCTGCGTCTCGCGCGACCCGATGCGGATGATGCCACGCTGTGGGCCAGTCTGGATGCGGCGCGGATTGGCGATGTCGTGCGTGCGCTGCCCGACGGACTGGATACTTGGGTGGGGGAGGGCGGGGCGCGCTTTTCCGGCGGCCAGGGGCGACGACTGGCGTTGGCGCGGGCGCTGCTGTCGCCCGCCCAGGTGCTGATCCTGGACGAGCCCTGCTCCGGCCTGGATGCGGAAACGGAACGCGCGTTCCTGGCGACGTTGAACGACGTGGCGGAAGGGCGCGCGATCGTCCTGATCGCCCATCGGCTGACCGGGGTGGAGCGGCTGGATCGGATCTACCGGCTGTCCGGAGGCAAGGCGCTGGCGGCGGCGGGGTAACGCGACGCGCACAGCGGCTTACCCCGGAAGCCCCGCCCTTACCCCACACCGTCGATAGCGCATCGCCCGCCGGCCCTGTAGTCTGCGGTCGAATCTACGGAGGGACTCGGGTATGCGTCGCGTTGCGATCCTGTTGCTGCTACTGACCGGCATGGTCTCCACCGGTTGGGCCGATCAACCACCCCGGAAATACGTGATCTTTTTCCAGGAATGGTCTGCCGACATGGACAATTCGGCCGAGGAAATCATCGCCCAGCTTGCCAAGATGGCAAAATCCGAACCGGGCACCTTGGAAGTGATCGGTTTCGCAGATCCGACCGGCTCCAAGAAAGCCAATGTCCTGGTCTCGGAATTGCGTGCTCAACGGGTTGTCGATCTCCTGATGGACTCTGGCGTTGCCCCGGGCCGTCTGAAGCTGCTTGGCAAGGGGTCGGTGAAATTCGCCATTTCGTCACAGGAAGCGCGTCGCGTTGAGATCAGCTTCCACAAGCGCTGATACCGCGTTCATGCCGCCGCCCGGCGCGATGGATCCCATTGGCGATCCCATGGGTGATCCCATTGGCGTGCTGCATCGCGTCTTCGGCTTCCCCGGGTTTCGCGGGCAGCAGGAAGCCGCCGTGCGCCATGTGGTTGCGGGAGGCGATGCCCTGGTACTGATGCCGACCGGCGGCGGCAAAAGCATCTGTTACCAGGTACCCGCGCTCTGCCGGCCGGGCATGGCGGTGATCGTATCGCCCCTGATTGCCCTGATGGACGACCAGGTCGCCGCCTTGCGCCAGGTCGGCGTCAATGCCGGCGCCCTGCATTCGGAACTGGACCCGGCGGAAGCCAGGTCCGTCACCCGCGATCTGCTGGAGCAGCAACTGGACCTGCTCTATGTCTCCCCCGAACGTATGCTTGGCAACGGCACGCTCGACCGATTATCGCGGTTGAATCTGTCGCTGATCGCGATCGATGAAGCCCATTGCGTGTCCCAATGGGGCCACGAATTCCGTCCGGAATTCCGCGAACTGGCGCGCCTGCCGGACCTGTTCCCCGGCGTGCCGCGGATCGCGCTGACCGCCACCGCCGATTCCCGCACCCGCCGCGACATCCTCGCCGCCTTGCGCATGGAACAGGCCGAGGTCTTCGTTGCCAGCTTTCACCGCCCCAACCTGCATCTGGCCGCCGAACCCAAGGTCGGCGAATCCGCCCAGTTGCTGGACTTCCTGGCGCGCCACAAGAACGAGTGCGGCATCGTCTATTGCGGCAGCCGCGCCAAGACCGAACGCGTCGCCGCGCGACTGAGGGAGAAGGGCTATGCCTCGGTGGCCTTCCATGCCGGTTTGGACCCGCGGGAAAAGCGCGCGTCGCTGACCCGGTTCCGCTCTGGCGAACCCCTGGTCGTGGTTGCCACCATCGCCTTCGGCATGGGGATAGATCGCCCGGATGTGCGCTTTGTCGTGCATCTGGACATGCCGGACAGCCCCGAAGCCTATTACCAGCAGATCGGCCGAGCGGGGCGGGATGGGGACCCGTCCGAGACGTTGCTGCTGTTCGGTGGCCAGGACATCGCGCAGGCACGCCATTGGCTGGCGCAGTCCTCGGCGCCCGAGGCGCAGATACGGGTGATGCGCGCCAAGCTGGAAGAAATCGTCGCGCTGACCGAGGCGGTGACCTGCCGCACCCGCACCCTGCTGGCCTGTTTCGGAGAGACGATGGCCACCGACTGCGGCCATTGCGACAACTGCGACCATCCGCCGGTGACCGCCGATGCGACCGTGGATGCGCAGAAAGTGCTCTCGGCGATCTACCGCACCAGCCAGATCTTCGGGATGATCCACATCATCGCCGTGCTGCGTGGCGAAAAGACCGAGATGGTGTTGCGCCACAACCATGATCGCCTGCCCACGTTCGGCGTCGGTGCCGATCGTCCGGCGCAGTACTGGCGCGGCCTGATCCGGCAGTTGATCGCCATCCGCGCCGTCGATGTCGACACCGCCGGCCATGGCGGATTGTTCCTGAACCAGGACGAAGCCCGCCCGATCTTGCGCGCCGAAACCCGGGTCATCCTGCGCCAGGACGCGCCCGCCCGCTCAGCCGCGCGGGACAGGTCGGAACGCCGGCAGACCAGTTCCGCCCCCGCCACTGTCAGCCGCCCCGGGTCCGAGGGATTGTTCGAGGCCCTGCGCGCCTGGCGTTCGGCCGAGGCCAAGACGCAATCCGTGCCGCCCTATGTGATCTTCCATGACACGGTACTACGGGAAGTCGCGGCGGTCCGCCCCTCCTCGCTGAATGAATTGGGGGAGATCAAGGGCGTCGGCGCATCGAAGCTGCAACGCTATGGCGACGGCGTGCTGGCCGTGATACGGGCGGATAGCGGTTCAGCGTAGGTGTGGCCGGGCGATGCGCGACGCTGGCTGCGTGGCGACGGATCGTCGTCATGGGAGCCAACGACCAAGGTGCGTTTGTCCAGAAGTGTCCTGCCGCCGGAATGGACGGGCGGCCGCTTGCAGCATCGCGTCACGCCACCACGCGGCGTGCCGGTCCTGTTCCCCTTACCGCGATACCCTCATAGACACCCAACCGCCCGGGGGGCCTCGGCCGCCGAGCGGTCGTGCGACGACGCGGAGATAGACGAGCGACAAGGAGACAACTGGCAATGATCCGTGAGGAGCTCATTTTCGTCGCCACATGCGACATCGCCGGGCAGGTTCGGGGCAAGGGTTTCCCGGTCGCGGAGTTGGCCAATCGCCAGGACAGCGGGGTGGGCTGGACGCATAGCAACCTGATGCAAACCGCGTTCGGACCGATCCTGGACACCCCGTTCGGCACTGGCGGCGACCTCATGATCGTGCCCGACGCAACAGCGCGCGTCCGGGTGGATTTCGAGGACGGATCGGCACCCGAACATTTCATTCTGGGCGATATCCGCAACACCGACTTCTCCCCCTGGGAATGCTGCCCACGCGATTTCCTACGCCGAGCCATCGCGTGCTTGGATGCGGCGTCGGGCCTGCATGTGTTGGCGGCGTTCGAGCAGGAGTTCGTCTATACGGGGATCCCCGATCGCCCAGGCCACGCCTACAGCCTGGGTGCCTTCCGCCAGCAGGGCCGGTTTGGGGAAACCCTGGTGGCGGCGCTGCGCGGCGCCGGGCTTACGCCAGATACGTTCCTGGCCGAGTATGGCAACCGTCAATACGAAATCACCATCCGCCCATCCACCGCGCTGATCGCCGCCGACCAGGGAGTGATCACCCGTGAACTCGCCCGTGCCACCGCGCAGCGTCTTGGCCACCGGGCCGTTTTTTCTCCCATGCCCGTGCCCGATGGCGTCGGCAACGGGGTGCATATCCATTTCAGCCTGTGGGACGCGGGTGGTGCACCCTGTACGCATGATGCCGCCGATCCGATGGGCCTGAGCAACGCCGCGAGACATTTCTGCGCGGGCGTTCTGCATCATCTGCCGTCGATTTGCGCCGTGACCGCGCCTTCGCCGGTGTCCTATCTGCGCCTGACGCCCAACCGCTGGGCGCCGACGGCGGTCGATCTGGTTCGTCAGGATCGTGGCGCGGCGTTGCGCATCTGCCCGGTCTTCGCCACATCGGATCCAGAGCAGGTCGCCCGCCGCTTCAATGTGGAATTCCGGGTCGCCGATGCCGCCGCCAGCCCCTACCTGGCATTGGGTTCCATATTGTTCGCCGGCGCGGACGGCATCCGACGTGGTCTGATGCTGCCGAAACCGGGCCAACAGGCGGCTTCCCTGCCGGCATCCCTGGGGGCCGCGCTGGACCTGATGGAGGGCAGCGCGGCGGTGCAATCCTGGTTCGGCGCCACTTTCCTGGACGCCTATCTGCGCCACAAACGATCGGAAATCGGTTACGTTGCTGGCCTATCGGTGCCCGATCTCTGTGCCCGCTACGCCGAGGTGTATTGACGTCCGCGGTTGGCCCCGGACCGTCGCCGATCGGCGGTCACAAACCTGCGTTGACCATCGCGACCCCAGCGGCGAGCGCCCGCAACTTCCCCTCCGCCGCTCGGCGGGACAGCGGCATCATCCCGCAATCGGTGCAGGCGAACAGGTGGCCCGGCTCGACGTGGTGCAACGCGGCGCGCAATCGTCCCGCGACAATCTCGGCGCTTTCGACCGTTTCGTTCCCGGTGTCCACGACACCCAGCAACACATCCTTGCCGCGCAATGCCCCGATCACCGCGACATCGACGCCGCTGGCGGCGGTTTCGATGGAAACCTGATCGATCGATGACGTCGCCAGCAACGGCAATGTGTGTTCGTAATGGCTCCAGTCCTTGTTGCCGGACTTCCATCGCTTCACGTCCGGGGTCCCATAGCCGTAGCAGATATGCACCGCCTTCGTGACGGTTACCCCCCGGGCGGCGCGTTCCAGCGCGGCAATGCCCCAGTCTTTTACTTTATCGACATAGACGTTGAAGCAGGGCTCGTCGAACTGGATCGTCGAGGCCCCGGCTTCCACCAGCGCCAGCGCTTCCAGGTTCAGCAACTCGGCGAAGCGCAACGCGAGCTGTTCCTCGCTGCGCCCGCCGATCGTATCGATCAGGCTGTCGACGATGGTCATCGGGCCCGGCAGGGTAACCTTGATGGGTTTGGTCGTCAGGGCGCGGGTCGCGCGCAAGGCGTCGGTGAAGATCGGCCCGCGCCAATCCGGTTCCCCCACCAGGCGAGCGGCGGAGATTTCCTTGTGATACCGCTGCGCGCGCTGCGGGCGCTTGCCCAGATTGATCGTGTCGATGCCGTCCAGCCCCTCCAGGAAACCCCAGATATAGTGGCGGCGCCGCTGCTCCCCGTCGGTGACGACGTCGAGGCCGGCCTTTTCCTGCGCGTCGATCCACAGCCGCACGGCATCTTCCTGGCCTTCCGCGAGCGATTCCCCCTGAAGCTGCCAGGATGCAAACATTTCGGCGGGGCCGCACAGCCAGGATGGTTTCGGCAGGCTGCCGACGATGGTGGCTCGTACACCGCTCCGTTGTACTTCGGTCATAGGAAGTCCTCCCGCGCTGACGCCGTCGGCCTGTTCGGAGCCGGCCGCTCCGTGCGATCATGCGGCCACCGGTCGCGTCCGACAACCGACCCGGCCCACCGGGTGAACGGTTGCCCTTCATTTGCAGGCGGCGGAGGATGGGGAAGCAGCAACCAGTCTCGGGGAGATTTCGGACCATGGCGACATCGGGAAAGATCGCGGTGATCACGGGCGCCGGAAGCGGCATCGGTCGTGCCACCGCGCTGGCGCTGTTCGCGGACGGATTTTCCGTGGTGCTCGCCGGGCGGCGTCGCAACATGTTGGAGGAGACGGCCGCGTTGGCGAAAGCAACCGCGCCCGGGATGGTGGTGCGGGAAGCGCCCGGGATGGTGGTGCGGGAAGCGCCCGGGATGATTGTCGTACCCACCGACGTTGCGGACCCGATGTCGATCGCCGCTTTGTTCGACACGGTGAAAACGACCTATGGCCGCATCGATCTGCTGTTCAACAACGCCGGGATCAGCACCCGCAATATCCCGATCGAGGACCTGACGCTGGAGCAATGGTCCAACGTGGTGGCGGTGAACCTGACCGGTTCCTTCCTCTGCGCACAGCACGCGTTCCGTATGATGAAGGCGCAGACGCCACGCGGGGGGCGGATCATCAACAACGGCTCGGTGTCGGCGCATGTGCCGCGGCGCAACTCGACGCCGTATGCCGCGACGAAGCATGCGTTGACGGGGCTGACCCGATCGTTGTCGCTGGACGGGCGCGAATACGACATCGCATGCGGCCAGATCGACATCGGCAATGCCGCGACGACGCGCAACGAGGACACCGCCCGCGGCCGCTTGCAGGCCAGCGGCAAGGTGGAGGCGGAGGCGCGCATCGATGTAAACGATGTCGCCCGCGGGGTTGCCTATATGGCCAGCCTGTCGCTGGAGGCGAATGTGCAGTTCATGACCGTGATGGCAACGAAGATGCCGTATATCGGGCGGGGATGATGGTGGTGGGCGTTGGGCGGCGGGCCAAACTCGTGGGGCCGGTTTCGTCCTGGCTGGCATCGCCTTCCGGCCCTGACCCGGTTATGCCAGCCGGAGTTTCTGTCTGTCCCGTCGGTCGCATGATGTTGGCACGGACTGTTACGGCGGTTCGTGATCGGCGATAACGGTAAGGTTCTGTCTGTTGAAGGTCCGCGTCGCATGCATAATCCAATCATCTACACCGCATTTGCCCTTGCCCTGATGGCCTCGCCACTCGCGGTTGTTCCGGCACACGGGCAGCTTCTGGACCAGTTGAAGGGCGCGACCGGAGGCGGGGCGCTGGGCGGAACGGCGGGCCTTGGTGTGCCATCCGTCGGGCAGGCGCCGCCTTCGAACATCTCCGGACTTCTGACCTATTGCATCCAGAACAAATACCTGGGTGGCAACAGCGGTGCGGGTGGTGTTTCGAGCTCTCTGATGAAGAATTTGACCGGGTCGAACAAGCCTCCGGCTGATAATGGATACAAGGCAGGCGCCAACGGGTTGCTCGATCTGGGCGGCGGCAAGAATTACAACCTGGCCGGCGGCGGCGGCACTGGCGGCGGTCTGCAACAGCAGGCCACCAACAAGGTGTGCGACCTGGTGCTAAGCCGAGCGAAGTCGATGCTTTAGAGGAACGGAAAGAGAATACGGCGAAATCTTAACGAAGGGCGGAGCATGAAGGATCTGACGGATCGTGAGCTGCTGGACGCCATCGACCGCGCCATGCAGATCATGGTGCGGCGGTTCCAGGCACAGCGGGATCCGCGCAATCGGGGCGAACGGCTTTCCTTCGCTCACCCCGCCCCCAACGCCAGGGCTGTTGAATGCTCTATGCCTCGGTGCTGAAAGAGTGAGTCTGCGCCGCAACACAATGGGAAAATCGTATCGACGCGCGGGGCGGATGGCTTCCGGCGCGGCACAATGTCCGAATCTATGCACGGCAACCCAACCGCCCGGA
>CAMATI010000047.1 GCA_945861095.1 Asaia bogorensis
GAACAAGCTCGCACCGCCGTTCCGCCAGGTCGAATTCGACATCATGTATGGCGAAGGCGTCAGCAAGGTGGGCGAACTTCTGGATTTGGGCGTGAAAGCCGGCGTGGTGGAGAAAGCCGGCTCCTGGTTCAGCTATGACAGCCAGCGGATCGGCCAGGGCCGGGAAAACGCGAAGCAGTTCCTGCGCGACCATCCGGATGCCGCAAAATCCCTTGAAACGAAGATCCGGGATCAATCGGGCGTCGTCGCGAATACGATGCTGGCCGCTCCCGATGAATCGGAAGAAGCCGAAGCCGCCGAATAGGCTGAATGCGGCGGGTGCCAGGTGAATCCCCCCTGGCCGCCGTCGCATCCTCCGACGCACAAACGGGTCCGGTGGCCGCCTTGCGGGAATAATCCGCGCTCCCAATTGTCGATAAGTTGTCGCTGGAAATGCTCGGTGTCGCTGGTAAAAGCGGTTGCACCGAGACCGCGCGATCAGTGTCCGACATTCGGGCGAATCGGTAGTGAATAAGACAGGGAGAAGTGACCATGATGCTATCTCGTCGCACCGCTTTGACGGCATCCGCGGCCGCCGCGTTACTGCCTGCCTTGCCGGGATCCGGTCAGGCCGTCCAACCGCTTGCCGGGCAGCAGGCGCCTGGGTTCTATCGCTTCAAGGTTGGCGATATCGAGGTAACCGCGATCAACGATGGCGTTGCGTATCGCCCGCTTGACGGGTTCACCAAGAACGCGTCGATCCAGGACGTGCAGCAGGCTTTGGGGGCGGGCTTTCTTCCCACCGACAAGATGACCATTCCGTTTACCACCCTGGTGGTGAACACGGGTTCGAAGCTGGTGCTGATCGACAGCGGCAACGGCAATTCCGGCGCGCCCACAACAGGCGTCTGGATGACCAATTTCCGGGCTGCCGGGTTCGATCCGGCGAATGTCGACGCGGTGATGGTCAGCCATTTCCACGGCGATCACATCAACGGCCTGCGCCTGAAGGACGGGACCGAGGTCTTCCCCAAGGCTGAACTGATGGTGCCGGCGGCCGAGTGGGCCTTTTGGATGAGCGACGAGAAGATGGCCGCCGCCCCCGACGGCCTGAAGCCCGCTTTCGCGAATGCCCGCCGCGTCTTCGGCCCGAAGGCCAAGGACGTGACGAAGTTCGAATGGGGCAAGGAGCCGATCACCGGCATCACCGCCGTTGCGGCGGCTGGCCACACCCCGGGGCATACGGCGTTTGCCATCGCTTCCGGCAACGGCCGTCTGCTGGCGATGTCGGACACCACCAACAATCCAGTGCTGTTCGTCCGCAAGCCCGAATGGACCGCCGTGTTCGACATGAACGGGGAAGAAGCGATCCAGACCCGCCGCAAGCTTCTGGACATGGCGGCCGCGGACAAGATGCAGGTCTCGTTCTACCACGCGGCATTCCCGGCGACCGGGTTCATCGCCAAGGACGGCACCGGTTACCAGATGGTACCCGCAACCTGGCAGCCTACACTCTAGGCTACCCCGTTCGCCGGTTTTCGACGCGTTCCACAGCAGCCCCGTGACTCCGGTCCGGGGCTGCGCTACGTCATATCCCCTCGCAGCATGACATCCGGGGATACAGCCGTCCGCCATGGCCAGCAGCAACGACATTCGCGCCACCTTCCTCGACTATTTCGCCCGTAACGGGCATCAGGTCGTGGAAAGCTCCCCGCTTGTGCCGCGCAACGACCCGACCTTGATGTTCGCCAACTCGGGCATGGTGCAGTTCAAGAATGTGTTCACCGGGCAGGAACGCCGCCCCTATGTCCGCGCCACCACCGCGCAGAAATGCGTGCGTGCCGGCGGCAAGCACAACGACCTGGACAATGTCGGATACACCTCGCGCCACCATACATTCTTCGAAATGCTGGGGAATTTCAGCTTCGGCGACTATTTCAAGGAAAACGCGATCCCCTATGCGTGGGAATTGCTGACCCGCGATTTCGGCCTGGACAAGGACCGCCTCCTCGTCACCGTCTATTCCGAGGATGAGGAAGCGCCCGTCATCTGGCGCAAGGTCGCCGGCCTGCCGGACAGCCGCATCATCCGCATCCCGACGTCAGACAATTTCTGGCGCATGGGCGATACCGGCCCCTGCGGCCCATGCTCCGAAATCTTTTACGACCATGGCGACCATATCCCGGGCGGCCCGCCGGGGTCCCCCAACGAAGACGGCGACCGGTTCATCGAGATCTGGAACCTGGTCTTCATGCAGTACGAAGAAGGTCCGCCCGGCACCCGCGTGTCGCTGCCGCGGCCGTCCATCGACACTGGCATGGGGTTGGAACGGTTTGCCGCCATCCTGCAAGGCAAGCACGACAACTACGACACCGACACCTTACGCGCGCTGATCCTGGCGAACGCGGAGGCCACCGGGCAGGATCCGGACGGGCCGCATCGCACCAGCCATCGGGTGATCGCCGACCATCTGCGCAGCACCGCCTTCCTGATGGCCGACGGGGTGCTGCCGTCCAACGAAGGCCGCGGCTATGTCGTGCGCCGGATCATGCGCCGAGCGATGCGTCATGCGACGATGATGGGCGCGCGGGAACCGGTGATGTATCGCCTGGTGCCGGCTCTGGTCCGCCAGATGGGCACCGCCTATCCCGAACTGGCGCGGGCGGAGAAACTGATCGCCGAGACCCTGCTGCTGGAGGAAACCCGCTTCAAGCAGATGCTGGAACGTGGCCTGCACCTGTTGTCCGAAGAAACCGACCGACTGGGCGACCGCCAGGCGCTGCCCGGCGCGATCGCCTTCCGTTTGTATGACACCTACGGCTTTCCCCTGGACCTGACGCAGGACGCGCTGCGCGAACAGGGTCGCACGGTCGACATCGCCGGGTTCGAGGCGGCGATGGCGGAACAGCGCACCCGCGCCCGCGCCGCCTGGGCCGGATCGGGGGAGGCCGCCACCGAACGCGTGTGGTTCGAGATCAAGGAAAGCCTCGGCGCCACCGAATTCCTGGGCTACTCGACCGAAACGGCGGAGGGCGAGATCCTGGCCCTGGTCGTCAGCGGTGCTCCGGCCGCGAGCGCCAGCGCGGGGGCCGAGGTCGCGGTCGTGCTCAACCAGACCCCGTTCTATGGCGAAAGCGGCGGCCAGGTCGGCGATACCGGCGTGATCTCTGGCCCCGACGGTCTGCGCATTGTCATTTCCGACACACAACGCAAACTGGGCGATCTGTTCGTGCATCTCGGCCGGGTAGAGGCGGGGACCGCCAAGACCGGCACCCCGGTCGTGGCCGAGGTCGATCACGCCCGCCGCACCGCCATCCGCGCCCATCATTCCGCGACCCATCTGCTGCACGAAGCGCTGCGCCGCAAGCTGGGCACGCATGTGGCCCAGAAAGGCAGCCTGAACGCGCCCGACCGGCTGCGCTTCGACATAAGCCAGCCACGCCCCATCACGGCTGACGAAATCGCCTGGGTCGAAACCGAGGTGAACGCCCGCATCCGCGAAAACACCGAGGTCACCACCCGCCTGATGACCCCCGACGCGGCGGTCGAACTCGGTGCCATGGCGCTGTTCGGGGAGAAATACGGGGACGAAGTCCGCGTCGTCTCGATGGGAGTCGGCGAGGGCAACAAGGACGCCTACTCGATCGAGCTGTGCGGCGGCACCCATGTCCGCCGCACCGGCGATATCGGCTATCTGCGCATCGTCGCCGAAGCCGCCGTCGCCGCGGGTGTCCGCCGGATAGAGGCGGTCACCGGCGCCTCCGCCGAAGCCATTGTTGCCGAAACCCAGGCGCGCCTGAACCAGATCGCCGGGCTGGTGCGCGCGGCGCCCGCCGAACTCGCCGACCGCATCACGACGTTGATGGAGGATCGGCGGTCCCTGGAAGCGCAGGTCGCCGATCTTCGCAAGAAGCTGGCGACCGGCGGCGGTGCGCCCGAGGTCGAGGAGATTGCCGGCGTGAAGGTCGCCGCCCGGAACATGGGGGAAGTCCCGCCACGCGATCTGAAGGGCCTCGCCGACGCGATCGGCAAGCAGCTTGGGTCCGGCATCGTGGCGTTGGTCTCCACGGCGGAGGGCAAGGCCAGCATCGTCGTGGGCGTCTCCGCCGATCTGACGTCCCGGTTCAGCGCGGTCGATCTCGTGCGTGTGGCAGCGGCCGCGGTTGGCGGCAAGGGCGGTGGCGGGCGGCCGGATATGGCGCAGGCCGGCGGGCCGGATGGGGCGCGGGCGGATGAGGCGCTGGCGGCGATCCGGGCGGCCCTCGGCTAGATGCCGGATCGGGGTAAGGGCAGTCCCACACCCCAAAAATCCGCTGCGTTCGAAGAAAACTCTCCCCCTCCCCTTGCACGAGGGGGCCGGGGGGAGGAGTGAACCCACCGAATATCGTGTGAAACCCCTCCCCCCAACCGTCTCCCACAAGGAGAGGGGGAGAATTTTCTCCGTCGCCAATATCTATGACTACGGCAATAAATGAGGTGGGACTGTGCGCACATCCAGACTCCGCACACAACCCTCGGCCGCAACCCTCCTCCTGTCCGCCCTGATGCTGTCCGCATGCGCGGTGGAACCCCAGCCCGCGACCTGCCCCTCAGGCACCCCGATGCGGATGTATGGGCTGTATTTCGGCCTCTCCGTCCCCGGCAACAAAGAGGTCACCGACCGCGATTGGTCCGGTTTCACCGAACAGGTGATCACCGCCAACCTGCCCAACGGCTATACCGTGCTGGACGCGACCGGTGCCTGGATGAACCCGAAGACCCAGCGCACAATCCGCGAAGCCACCAAGGTGCTGCAAGCCGCTCTGCCCGACACGCCGGACAGTCTTGCCGCGATCACCCGCATCCGAACCGCGTATCAGACGCGGTTCCACCAGCAACTGGTGGGCATGACGACCCACGCGATCTGCGCATCGTTTTGATTCAGGGTTGACGGGCAGGAATATCCTGCGGATTGTCCGGGACGACCCACGCGGTCTGCGCATCGTTCCGATTCAGGAGGCGACCATGACCGACCCGACCCAGGACGTGGCGGCGCATTACGGCAAAGGCGGGCTGCTGGATCGGGTGCTTTCGGCACTGACCCAGGCCGGCAAGGATATCGACCGGCTGACCATCGACGATCTGGCGCCGGTGGACGAGTTCCACTCTCGCCGCCGGTTGGCGACCGAAGAACTGGCGCGCATGCTGGCGCCCACGCCGGCGGACCATGTCATCGATATCGGCTCCGGGTTGGGTGGCCCGTCGCGGTATCTCGCGCAGACCCATGGCTGTCGGGTCACGGGCATCGACCTGACGGCGGAATTCGTGGCGACCGCCACCGATCTGACCCGCCGTGTCGGACTGGCCGAGAAGGTCGAGTTCCAGACCGCCTCGGCGCTCGCCCTGCCCTTCCCGGATGCCAGTTTCGACCTGGCCTGGTCGCAGAATGTCGCGATGAACATCGCCGACCGGGCCGGTTGGTATGCCGAAATCGCTCGTGTCCTGAAGCCGGGCGGGCGGCTGGCCATCCAGGATGTCGCCCAGGGACCGGGCGGCGGGCTGACCTTCCCGGTCATGTGGGCCGACCGCGCCGAGATCAGCTTCCTGCGCACGCCGGAGGAAACCCGCGCGCTGCTGGAAGCCGCCGGATTTCGGGTCCTGCAATGGATCGACAACACCGAGGCGGCACTGGCCGAAGCCGCCGCGGAACGCGCGCGCATGGCCGCCCGACCGGCTGCGTCCCCTATGGCCACCCCCCCGGTGCTGGGCATCCATGTCGTGGTGGGGCCAAGTTTCCGGGAGAAAACGCGCAATGGCCAACGCGCCCAGGAAGAGAACCGGACGCGGCTGATCAACGCCCTTCTGGTGCTGGAG
Source organism: Asaia bogorensis (assembly GCA_945861095.1). Lineage (GTDB taxonomy): Bacteria > Pseudomonadota > Alphaproteobacteria > Acetobacterales > Acetobacteraceae > Rhodopila. The sequence goes on from CAMATI010000047.1 coordinate 5,833, forward strand.
GCGCGCTGACCTGGGCCCCGACGCTGGCCAACGTCAGCGCCGTCAAGACATGGCCGTCAAGAGGGGGCCGCCAAGAGGGGGCCGCCAAGAGAGGGCCGCCAAGGATGGGCCTTCAAGAATGGGCCGGCAAGAATGGGCCGCCAAGAATAGGCCGTCCGCGCGGGACCGCGGCCGGCCAGCCGGCGTTCAACGCTCCATCCGCCACCGCAATTTGCGATCCGCGGTCCATCCAACACCATCCGAACCCTTGCCGAACCGCCGAACGGTGGCGCATGACACCCGGATGAAGCGGGGAGGAAACCGGTGGGCCATGCGATCCTTGGGGTGACGGTGTTGCTCGCCCTGGCCTGGACATTGAGCGAAGATCGCCGCCGCATTCCCTGGCGCACCGTCGTGGTCGGGGTGGGGTTGCAGGCGGTTCTGGCCGTCATCCTGATCGGCATTCCCGCCACCAGCGCCCCCATCAATCTGCTGAACGACGGCGCCCATGCGCTGCATGTGGCGACCCAGGCAGGCACGGCCTTCGTCTTCGGGTATCTGGGCGGTCCGCCGCTGCCGTTCGTCGAAACCTTCCCCGGCGCGAGTTTCATCCTGGCGTTCCAGGCCCTGCCTCTGGTGCTGACCATCAGCGCCCTGGCCGCCCTGCTGTTCCATTGGGGCGTGATGCAGCGCATCGTAGGCGCCTTTGCCTGGCTGTTGCGTCGGACAATGGGGGTTGGCGGGCCATTGGCCCTGGGCGCCGCGGTGCATGTCTTCGTCGGCATGGTGGAAGCGCCGCTGCTGGTCCGCCCCTATCTCGCCCGTATGCAGCGTGGCGAGTTGTTCGCGCTGATGAGTTGCGGCCTGGCCGGCGTGGCGGGCACGGTGATGGTGATCTACGCGTCGTTCCTGGCGCCGATCGTGCCGAACGCCTTGGCGAATATCCTGATTGCCTCGGTCATCAGCACGCCGGCCGCCATTGCCGTATCGGCGCTGATGGTGCCGTTCGGCCCGCCCGAAGCCGCCGAGGGACGGCTAGTTACGCAAGACCGGTCGGTCAGCGCGATGGACGCGCTGGTCAAGGGCACCTTGGACGGAGTGCCGATCCTGGCCGCGATCCTGGCGACCCTGCTGGTGACGGTCGCGATGGTGACGTTGGTGAACATGGGCCTGAGCCAGTTGCCGGCCTGGGACGGCGCGCCCGTGACCCTGCAACGGATCTTCGCGCTGCCGTTTCGGCCGGTCATGTGGCTGATCGGCATTCCCTGGGCGGAAACCGGCGCGGCGTCCATGCTGATGGCCACTAAGACCGTGCTGAACGAGTTCGTCGCGTACCGCGATTTTGCCTCGCTGCCGGCGGGCACCTTGTCTCCGCGCAGCCAGATGGTGCTGACCTATGCGCTGTGCGGGTTTGCCAATTTCGGCAGCCTGGGGATCATGATCGGCGGCATGGGCGCGATGGTGCCGGAACGGCGGCATGAGATCGTGAGGCTGGGCATGCGGTCTGTCCTGGCCGGCACGATCGCGACGTGCATGAGCGGGGCGATTGCGGGGGCGTTGGCGCCGTAGGGCGGGGCTTCCGCCCCAACGGCCCTTGGGGACCCCGACCAGGGCTCTGCCCTGGACCCGCCAAGGGCGACGGCCCTTGGAACCCGGACCATTGGTGGGATTGAGGATACGGCCCTACCCGGACGGTGATAGGTCCGCGTAGGGCCGTATCCTCAAACCCACCAAAAGAATCACATTCCAAAGGCGCTGCCTTTGGTGGGGTCCAGGGGCAAAGCCCCTGGCGGGGTCCCCAAGGGCCATTTGGGGCGGAGCCCCGCCCTACCCCGTCACCCGCCGCAAAAACGCATCCATCCGCGCCGACGCCGCCGCCGAGAGGCTGTTCGGAAACAGCGTGAACCCGTGCGCCCCACCCGGATAGATCGCCAATTCCGCTTCATTCGCGGCGGCCACCCAACGCGCATGCATGAACAGCGTATCGTCCAGCAGGGCATCCGACGTCCCGACGCTGAACAGCGCCGGACACAGCCCCTTCAAATCTGCATAAAGCGGCGAAATGTCCGGCGCTCGGCGGTCCGTCACGGTCGGCAGGAAAGCGTTGTAGAACTGCTGCATGTCGATCGTGCGCAACACCAGCCGCGTGTTCCCGAACATCCGCTGGCTCGGCGTCATGCTAAGGTCGAACGCGCCGTAGACCAGGTTGGCGCCACGAAAGCCGGTATAGCCGTAACGGTCGCGCATCCGCAGGATGTTCACCGCGGTCAGGTGCCCGCCGGCGGACTCGCCCCCAGTGGTGATCACGTCCGTGCCGAACTCCTTCATGGCATTCTGGAGCAGCCACACGGTCGCCGCTTCACAGTCGTCGGGACCGGCTGGGTAGGGATGCTCAGGCGCCAGGCGGTACTCGACGCTGACGACGGCCAGTCCAGCATTGTCGGCGATCCGCTCCAGCATCGGGTCCTGCAGGTCGGCCGCACCCAGCACCCACCCGCCACCATGGATATGCAGATAGATCCCGCGCGGATTGTCGGGCGCGATCACCCGCAGCGGGATTTCATTGCCATCCTTCCCGGTGATGGCGATCGTCCGCGCACGCGGGGATTTTTGCGCCACCGGAAACGGACCCTCGCCACGACGGCGGGCTTCCCGGGTCACCTCGGCGCCCACCACCCACCATTCGGGCGTCCCTGTCAGCAACTGGGTCAGTTGTTCGTTTAGTTTCATGGTGTCGGGCGTGATCGCGCCCGGAGCGAACAGGGCCGGATCGAACGGGTTGGACATGGAAGGCTCCCTGGATGAGCGCGGCTCGCGCCCCGATCCGGTCTCGCTTCGAGAAGCAGTCCCGGGTCGGCGGAGAGAGCGGCAAGGTTGGATCCAGCTTCGACGATTGACGCTGTGATGGCAATCTCTCGGGCGGCATGTCTCGGGCGGCCGGGGACCCGGGATCGTTACGCAATCCCCGCGGCGGTATCGACGCTGAAATACCCCGCGGCGGTATCGACGCTGGAATACCCCGCGGCGGTATCGACGCTGGAGTGCCCCACATCGGCGTCACCGCTCGAACAATCGTCCGGTTCCATCCCGCCGACGCGCTTCCAATAGATCAAGGTCCCGGTCAGTCCGCCATGCGGCTTCAGCGCAAAGTCCGGGATCTCGCCGGCCAGAGTGAACCCCAACCGCTCATACAGTCGGGCGGCCCCGCCATCGGTCGCGGTGTCCAGCACCAGCAGGGTCCGGCCGTGCCGAACCGCGAGCGCCTCGGCGGCGACCATCAACGCGCCGGCCACGCCACGACCCCGATGGCCTACCCGGGTCATCATCTTGGCGATCTCCGCCCGATGCGGCTGGTTGGGCGGGCAGTCCAGCAACAGGGACACGGTGCCCGCGACCCTGTCTCCATCCCAGGCGCCGAGGACGATCCGTTCGCCGCGGTCCGCCGCCGCCAACGCGCCGTCCCAGAACCGGTCGGCGGCCTCCGGCGCCAGGGGATGCATGAAGCTGACCGAGCCGCCATGGGCGACGACCTCCACCAGCATCTCGCTCAGCATGGCTCGGGTGGCAGGGTCGGCGGTCAGGGGTTTGATGACGAACTCCGACATCGTTTTACCTTCTGGCGAGGACGACGAGATACGTGCAAGGCTCCGCGCATTCATTGGCCAGGGTCACGTCGGCGGGCGGTCCGAAACCAAGACAATCCCCGGGCGCGAGCACATGGGTCTGTCCCCCTTCCAGAACGGTGAGCGTCCCCGACTGGACCCACACCGCCTGGCGGATATGGGCATAGGAGGAGGCTGGCAACGCAACGCGCTGCCCCGGCGGCAACGCGATGCGGGCCAGTTCCAGCGGGTGGTCCGGCCGGCTGAACACCTGCGTGCGGAGATAGCCGGTCGCGGGATCGCGCCAATGCGGCTGGTCCGCTGCTCTGGACAGGAGCTGACCCTCGCCCTCGGCCCGCAGCAGGAGGCCGGCCAGGGTAAGATCGAAGGCACCGGCCAACCTGACCAGGATCACGGCGGAGGGACTCATTTCCTCCCGTTCGATTTTGCTGATCGTGGCTTTGGCGACGGTGGCGCGTTCCGCCAGGTCGGCCAGCGACCAACCACGGGCAGTGCGTTCCAACCGGATACGGCGCGCGATCCGGGCGCCGGAATCGTCCACTATAGTATCCATATGTCCTATATAGTAGACTTCCTCTATCGTGACAAGCCAGCATCGCCACCCGGTCGGCAAGGCATGGCCGCGCGTCGATCACAAGTTGCGTGACCCAGCATGGCGGATCGCGATAGATTGGTAGGGCCGCGACCGGATTCGGCCGAGCCGTCAACGATCAGCCCTGATGACCAGCCCTAACGATCAGTCATGGAGTGCCTGTATGCGTCTGTTGATCGCCATCATCCTGCCCTGGCTGGCGTTTTTCACCATTGGGCGGCCGTTCGCCGGCATTTTCTGCCTGATTCTTCAGTTGACCCTGATCGGGTGGATTCCGGCGGCAATCTGGGCGGCTTATGCGGTCAGCCAGTACCACACGGATCGCAAGATCCAGGACGCTTTTCGCTACGGACGCCCACCACAATAGGCGGCATCCCCGCCTGCCGAGCGCGCAAGCACCAAAGGACCGGTTCCAAGGGCCGCAGCCCTTGGCGGGGTCCAGGAGCAGCGCCCCTGGTCTAAAGCCCTCTGGGGGCAAGCCCCTGGTCAGTAACCCCGAGGGGCCGCGCCCCTAAATAACCCCCTTCTCCCGCAGCCCCGCCAGGGCCGCCGCATCCAGTCCCAGCCGATCGCGCAGCACCGAATCGGTATGCTCGCCCAAAAGCGGCGGCGCGATGCGATAGTCCACCGGGGTTTCGGACAGCTTCACCGGATTGGCGATCACCTTCACGTTCTTCCCGGACGAGTGCGCCATCTCCAGCACCATGTTCCGCGCCAGCACATGCGGATCGGAGAACACCTCCGACAGCTTGTTGATCGGCCCGCAGCCAATCTTCAAGGTCTCCAGTTGCTCGATCCACCACAGGGTCGGATGCTGCTGCATGATCGGCGTCAGGGTGTCCGTCACCAACTGGCGATTTTCCACTCGGGCGGCATTGGTGGCGAAGCGCGGGTCTTCCAGCAGGTGGCCCAGGGCGAACGCCTCACAGAAGCGCTTGAACGTCGGATCGTTGCCGACCGAGAGCACCATGTGCCCGTCCGCGGTCGGAAACACCTGGTAGGGCACGATGTTCGGATGCTGGTTGCCCAGGCGCTCCGGATTCTCCCCCGTCGCCAGATAGTTCATGCCCTGGTTCGCCAGCCACGCGACATGGGTGTCCAGCATGCCGATATCGATCTGCTGGCCCTGCCCTGTCAGGTCCCGGTGACGCAGCGCTGCCAGGATGCCGATCGCGCCGTACAGCCCGGCGAACAGGTCCGCCACCGGCACGCCGACCTTCTGCGGCAGGCCGTTCGGCTCCCCGGTCAGGCTCATGACGCCGCCCATGCCTTGGATCAGGCTGTCATAGCCCGGGCGAGGCGCATACGGGCCGGTCTGGCCGAAGCCGGTGATCGAGCAATAGATCAGCCGAGGGAACTTCGCGTGCAGTTGCTCGTAGCCCAGCCCGTACTTGGCCAGCGCGCCGACCTTGAAGTTCTCGACCAGGATGTCGCATTCGGCGATCAGCTTCAGCGCGATGTCCTGGCCTTCCTTCTGGCCGATATCCAGGGTGACCGACAGCTTGTTGCGATTGACGCCCGTGAAATAGGCGCTCTCCTTGGTCCCCGCCATGTAGGGCGGCGCGAAGGCGCGGGTATCGTCGCCGGCGCCGGGACGCTCTATCTTGATCACATCGGCGCCGAGATCGCCCAGCATCTGAGCACAGGTCGGTCCCGCCAGCACGCGGGTCAGGTCGAATACGCGAAGGCCCTTCAGGGGCCCGGTGGGTTCGCTCATGCGTCTCTCCAACTTGCCGGCCAATTTGCCGAAGCGTCGCGCCCCGGCCCATGATCGGCCCGTAGCGCCCCCCGGGTCTTTGCCGAAACTGGCCCGGCGACACCCGCGCTTCACGGCGGGGGGCGAGTTGATGGGTCAGCCCGGCAATGACGGCGGGGGGACGCCGCCGGTCAATGGTTAGGGCCGTTGCCATTATAGGTCCACCCGCCAGTCCGGCAAACCCGACGTCCCGGCCATATCCTGCCGCCACCGATGCGAGCATACCAACCTGGGCACCAGGGTAGAGACGCCGGCGAATTCCGATCAGACTACGCCACAGCCGAACCAATCGGCGACCACGGGAAGGAAACCGGATGACCGAACCCCAGGCCAGCATCGAAACCCGCGGGTCCTGGGTGGCGGCCGGGATCGTGCTGGCCGTACTGTCGGTGTCCTACGGGTCCCCCCTGTTGGTCGTCGTCGGTCTGAAAGTGATGACGGAGGCGATGCACACCGACCGCTCGGTCGTCGCCCTGGCCGCGGCGCTGGTTTGGGTCGGCACTGGCGCGGGCGGCATCGTGATGGGCTGGCTCGCCGATCGGATCGGCCTGCGCCCCGTGGTGGCGTTCGGCACGGTGATGACCGCGCTCGGACTGATCGTGTCGACCCATGGCAGCGTCTGGGCCTTGTATGTCGGCCACGGCGTGCTGATCGGCTTCCTCGGCAATGGAGCCATCTACGCACCGCTGCTGATCTATGTCAGCCGCTGGTTCGACCGGCGCCGAGGCACCGCCATCGCCCTGATCTCCTCCGGCCAGTATATCGCCGGAGTCGTCTGGCCGTCCGTCTTCCAGATCGGCATCGACGCCTATGGGTGGGAGCTGTCGATGACCGTGTTCGCCGGTGTCGTCGTCGCCCTGATCCTGCCCACGCTGGTGCTGCTGCGCCCAGCTCCGGAGGCCCCGCTTCCCGGCATGGTCGGCGGCAAATCAGGCGAACGCCGGACCGTGCTCGGCATGCATCCGAATGCGACCCAGGCGCTGATCTGTGTGGCCGCCTTCGCCTGCTGCATCCCAATGTCGGTGCCATCCTCCCACCTGGTCGCATTCTGCTCCGATATCGGCATCACCCCCGCCCACGGCGCCGCCATGCTCTCCGTCCTGCTGGGCTGCGCCTTCGTGTCGCGCCAGTTCTGGGGCGCGCTGGCCGATCGGATCGGCGGGTTGAAAACCGTCCTGGCCGGATCGGCCTGCCAGACCGTCGCGATCGGCGCCTTCATGCTGACGCAGGACGAGGTCGGGCTGTTCGCCATTTCCGCCGCGTTCGGCCTGGGGTTCAGCGGCATCATCCCGTCCTATTCGGTCGCCATCCGAGACCTCTACCCGTCGGCGGACGCAGCCTGGCGGATCCCGACGGTGCTGTTTTCCGGGATGTCCGGCATGGCGTTCGGCAGTTGGTTCTCTGGCGCCCTGTATGACCACTACGGGTTCTACGGACCGGCGTTCACGGCCGGCGTGCTGTTCAGCCTGGTCAATCTGATGGTCGTGGGCTTCCTGGTGCAGCGGATCAACCAACGCGACCGCGCGCTGGCGCAATCGGTGCCCGGGTGAACCCGCCCAGGCTCTCTGTTGTTGGTCGTGCGAAGCCGGCGTTGGTCGCACCAGACCGGCGTTGGTCGCCTCACACCGGTCATCTTCAGCTAGAACAACGCCAGACGACCGCCCCTCGCCCGCAATCGGAGAACCGCCATGTTTCGCCGCAAGCTTCTGGGGACCGCGCTGGCCACGCCCGCCCTGGTCATGCCCGCCCTGGTCATGCCCGCCCTGGTGGCCTCCGGCGTATCCAGCGCCTGGAGCAAGGAGAAACCGACCCCCGCGTCCGTGTCGCTGAACGAGACGCTACGCCCCTACCTGGACAGCCACCGTTTGCCCGCGCTCGCCGCCGCGGTGGTTCGGGGCGGGGCAATGCTGGCGATCGGCGCGGTCGGCACAAGGCGAACCGGCACCCAGATTGAGGTCACGGCGAAGGACCGCTTCCATATCGGATCGGACACCAAGGCGATGACGGCGTTGCTGGCGGCAACCTTCGTGGAACAGGGCGGTCTGAGGTGGACCAGCACGGTGGCCGAAATCTTCCCCGACATGACCGACGCCATGAACGACGATCTGCGCAACGTCACCCTGACGCAGCTTCTGTCGCATACCAGCGGCATCCCGAGCGACAACGATGCGTTTGGCGACCTGCTCCTGCGCTCCCTGGCGCAGGACGGGTTGATCCTGGACGAACTGCGCGCCTGGCTGGTCCGGGAGTGGCGCATGCAGCCCTTGGCATCACCCCCCGGCACGAAATTCGCCTATTCCAACATGGGCTACACCCTGGCCGGCGCGATGCTGGAACGGGTCGGCCGCAAGAGCTGGGAAGAACTGATCGTCGAGCGGGTGTTCACGCCGCTGCGTCTGCGTTCGGCCGGTTTCGGCCCGCAGTCGTCGCTGGGACGCGTGGATGCCCCGTTGGGCCACCGCATCCTGGATGACGGGTCGTTGAAGCCGATGCTGGCCGGCCCGGCCGCGGACAACCCGCCGGTCATCGGCCCGGCCGGCGTGGTGCATCTGTCGATCGTGGACTTCGCCGCCTGGGCCGGCTGGAACGCCGGGGAAGGCCGCCGCCCGCCGCGCATCGTGAAGCCCGAAACGCTGCGCAAGCTACATACCAAGGTGATCGACGTTCCGGCCGGACCCGATGCGCCGCCCGGCACACCGTCCCGCGGCGGCTACGCGCTGGGCTGGGGTGTGGTCAGCGTGCCCTGGGCCGAGGAACGCCTGGTGACCCATGCCGGGTCCAACACCATGAACCTGGCGATGGCCTGGCTGCAGCCGTCGCGCGATTTCGCGATGGTGATGGCGACGAATGTGGGCGGGGCAAAAGCCGATGCGGCGTTGAAAATGCTGGCGGAATCGCTTTACCGGCGGTTTGGATAACCCGACACCCAACCCAAGCCGCACCGGCCCCCGGCCCACGATCGCCGGTTGGTGCCGCTCGCGATGGACCAGGAGGCACGCATTGCTTAACAGAACCCGCCCTGAACGGAAGCGCCTGACCTGATGCTGACCCGCCTGCTCGTCGGCCTCGTTGACTTCAGCCGTCGCAACGCGCTTGCCGTCCTTCTGGCAGGCGTCCTCCTGGCGGTCCTGTCCGGCTGGATCGTGTCGCAAAGGCTGGGCGTTACCACCGACACGGACCTGATGTTCGCGGACACCCTGCCCTGGCGGCAGAACGCGATCGCGATGAAGCGGGATTTTCCGCAGTTCCAGGACCTTCTCGTGGCCGTTGTCGACGGGCGCACGCCAGAGGAAGTGGACGCGACCGCGGCCGCCCTGGCTCGCGCCGCGGCAACGGACACCGGCCATTTCCGCTCTGTCCACCGTCCCGACGCCCTGCCCTTCCTCCAAAAGAATGGCCTGCTGCTCCTGGACGCGGACCAGCTCGCGCGGTTGCTGGACCAGACCATCGACGCCCAGCCCTTCCTGGGCAAGCTCGCCGCCGATCCGTCCACCCGAGGCCTGATCGACGCGCTGTCCCTGCTGGGCACCGGCGTGACCAAAGGCGACGTCGATCTGACGCCGTATGACAGCGCCATGCGCGCCTTCCACCGATCCATGTCTGACGCGCTCGACGGCAAACCACGTCCATTGTCCTGGCAGTCGCTGCTCGGCGCGGGCCTGGACGATCTCGCCGGCGCGTATCGCTTCGTCCTGTTGCAGCCGAAGCTCGATCACGATGTGCTGGAACCGGGCGGTGCCGCCACCACGGCCGTGCGCGGTCTGATCGCCGAGCTGCCCTTCGTGCGCTCCGGCGATGTCCGCGTGCGGTTGACCGGGCAGGTGGCACTCGCGGACGAGGAATTCTCCACCGTCGCCGAGGGCGCGGTGGAGGGCATGATCGCCAGCACGATCGTCATCGCGTTCCTGCTGTTTCTGGCCGTCCGCTCCTGGCGGCTGATCCTGCCGATCCTGGCCACGCTGGGTCTTGGCCTGGTGCTGACGTTCCTGTTTGCCGCCCTGGCCATCGGCAAGCTCAATCTGGTTTCGGTCGGCTTCGGCGTGCTGTTCATCGGCCTCGCCGACGATTTCGCCGATCAGTTCGCATTGCGCTTCCGCGAGCACTATCTGGCAACGGCCGATCGCGCCGAGGCGATGTCCCGCACGGCCGCCACGGCCGGCGGACAGATCCTGTTCGCCGCCCTGACGACGGCCGCGGGGTTCCTGGCCTTCGTGCCGACCGAGTTTGCCGGGGTGTCCGAACTGGGGCTGATCGCCGGCGTCGGCATGCTGGTCGCCTTTGTCTGCAATCTGACCTTCCTGCCCGCCGCCATCACCCTCTGCAAACCACCCGGCGAAACCTCAGATGTCGGGTTTTCCTGGGGGCCGACGCTCGATGCGATGGTGGCCCGGCTGCGCTGGCCGATCGTGGCGGTCTTCGCCATCGGCGGAATCGCGGGCGCATCGTCGATCACCCATCTGGCCTTCGAGTCCGACCCGCTCCTCACCAAGAACCCGAACACCGAGGCGATGCGAACCCTGCGGGACCTGATCCGCAACCCCGTCACCAATCCCTATATCGTCGACGCGATGGCCGCAAACGCCGCCGATGCCGCCGTCATCGCGGCTCGGCTGAAGGCGCTGCCAGCCGTCGGCAGCGTCCTGAGCATCAACGACTTCGTCCCGCGCGATCAGGGCGAGAAACTGGCCTTGATCGCCGACGCGGGCGCGATCCTGACCCCGACCCTCGGCGCGCTTCCGGTGTCGTCGTCGGTTCCATCGTCCCGGGCGCCGGCGTTCGAACGCGCGACGCCCCAGGACATCCGCATGGCCGCGACCGCGGCCCTGGCGCGGATCGAGCCCGCGCTGGCGAAACTGCCCGCCGATCATCCGATGGCGGATATCGCCGGCGACCTGCGGCGGTTGGAACAAGCGCCGGATGATGTGCTGCGGGCGACCGACGCGGCGCTGACCCGGTTCCTGCCCGATCAACTCGCGCGCCTGCGACTGGCGCTGTCCGCCGAACCGATCAGCCTGGCCCATCTGCCGGCCGATCTGCGGCGGGACTGGGTGCTGCCCGATGGACGGGCAAGGGTGCGGGCCGCGGCCAGCCCGGAAGCGCTGGCGGAGATCGGGCTGGAGGGATTCGTCGCGCAGATCCGCACGGTCACGCCCGATGCGACCGGATCGGCCGTGACCATCACGTCCGCGAGCACCACGATCGTCGGCGCGTTCCGATCGGCGGCGATCTACGCGGTGATCATGATCACCGTCATTCTGATCATCGCGTTGCGGCGGGCCCTGGACGTGGTGCTGGTTCTGGCCCCGCTGCTGCTATCGGCGATGCTGACCCTGTTGATCATGATCCTGGTGCCGCTGCCGCTGAATTTCGCCAACATCATCGCCCTGCCGCTGCTGCTGGGGGTTGGCGTGTCGTTCAACGTCTACACCGTCATGAACTGGCGCTCCGGGATGACCAATCCGCTCGGGTCCGCCACGACCAAGGCGATCGTGTATTCCGCGCTGACCACGGCCATGGCGTTCGGGTCGGTGGCGCTGTCGGCCCATCCCGGCACGGCCAGCTTCGGCGTGCTGCTGATCCTGAGTCTGACATGCAGCCTGATCGGCAGCCTGGTGTTCCTGCCGGCGCTGCTGGTCTGCGTCGGTCGTCCCCGGACCTGATGCCACGCTGCTCGGCGAGCGCGGACGGGAGATCGCTCCCCCGTCCGGTCCCTGTTCGTCCCGCCGCCCGTCGGTACCGGCTCGACGGGGGGCCGAGCCGGGCAGCACGGGGCCGGGGACGGATCGTAACGTGGGTCAATCCGCCTTGAGTTCGTCCCCGCCGGCCAGCAGTTCGCACAGCTTCGCCATCTCCGTGTGATCCGCCCCGGACCCGAAGCGCGCCTCGGCCGAGACAATCATCTCCTTCACCAATGCCGACAGCGGCGCCGCCGTCCCGGTTTCCCGCCCGACCTGCAACGCGATCGACAGGTCCTTCGCCAGCAGCCCCATGCTGAACCCGGCATCGAATTTCCGCGACAGCACGAACTGGCGGAATTTCTTCTGCGTCGAGTTGTTCATCCCCGTCGCCGCGTTCAACACATCCGTCATCACCCCGGCATCGAGGCCGAAGCGCTGGCCGATCAGCAGCGCCTCGATCCCGATCAGGAACCCGCCGGTGGAGACCAGGTTGTTCAGCGCCTTCATCGCCTGACCCGAGCCCACGGCGCCGGTGCGCACCACCGAGGTGCCCATGGCGGACAGCACCGGCATGGCTTTTTCGATCGCGGCGGCATCGCCACCGACCATGATCGCGAGTTGTCCGGTCCTGGCCCGCGGCACGCCACCGGAAACCGGCCCGTCTATCATGATCGCGCCCAGCGCCGCGACCTTCTCGGCCAGCGCCTGGGTGACGGACGGCACGCCCGAACTCATCTCGATCACGATCGTGCCCGGTTTCATGCCGGAGAAGACGTTGTCGTCCCCCTCCGCCAGAACCCGCTCCACGATCACGCTGGTCGGCAGCATGGTCACGATCACGTCCGACGCGGCGGCAAGCTGGCGCAACGTGTCGGGGGCCGTGCCGCCGATCTGCTGGACGAAATTGTTGGCGACCTCGCGGCGGGAATCGCAGACATTGACGGTGAAGCCGGCCTTCACCAGGCAGGCCGCCATCGGCCAGCCCATGTTGCCGACCCCGATGAAGCCAACCGTCGCCTTGCCCTGTTGGTCGGACATCCGGGTCAGCCCTTGGTGGCCGGAGAGGATGCCGCCGCCTGCTGGGCGTCATACTCCGCCAGCACCTCGGTCGCGATCTTGAAGGATTCGAGCGCCGCCGGAATGCCGCAATAGGCCCCGACCTGCATCAGGATTTCCTTGATCTCATCGCGCGACACGCCGTTCGTCAGCGCCGCCTTGAGATGCAGCCGGAGTTCGGCACCACGGTTGAGCGCGGAGAGCATGGTCAGGTTGATCATGCTGCGGGTCTTGCGGTCGAGGCCCGGTCGCGCCCAGCAGAGGCCCCAGGCGATCTCGGTCGTCATCTGCTGGAAGACGGCGTTGAAATCGTTGGCACGCGCCAGGGAGGCATCGACATAGTCGCCGCCCAGCACTTCGCGCCGGACCGCGAGGCCCTGCTTGAACAGTTCGCTCTGGTATTCCGGGCGGTTCGGGACGTCGACCATCATGCATCTCCTGGGGTTATCGCGGCGGTCACCCTAGAGCGTTTTTCGGTCATCTGGAAATATGCAAACACCCTAATCCGTTGTTCGGGTGGGTAGATTCTAACGCCAGCCGAGCGGGTGGGGATGGGTAAGGGGGATCGGGGATTGCGCGGTGGGATCGGGTCGACCGTGACCATGGCGTGACAGCCGGGTTGCACGGCGCGGCGTTTGCAAGGAAGTTGTAACTTCCTGCATGCCAGTTTCATATGCCGGCGTACGAAAACTATCTTAGCGATGGGTCAAATTTGTCACACCCAGACCGCCAACCGGACCAGTCCCCGGCCCAAGGTTCCGTCGATCCCACGGAGGATGTCACACGATGAAGGCACCAAACTGGATGGTGGGGCGACGCACATCATCACGGGAAATCAGCGCCACGGACCAAAAAATACAGGAGCGGCTGAACAACGTGGGCCGGTCGCTCCGCCGGCGCCTGTCCGACAAGATCGAGGTCCTGTTCCAGGAAGCCTGCCTGTCCGGAGACCTGGAAACCGCCGAGAGCCTGCTGGCCATTCTGGAACGCATGAGCACCCGGCGGACCAACGGCGCTGAAAATCGCCGCGTGCCTTTGGCGACGCTGGAGCGTCTGCGTGCCGAATTGGAGCAGTGTCGGACCAAGGGCGAGCCCATCGAAACGGATTGATGGCAGACGTCTGAAATATCGACCCATTTCGCAGTGGGTGAGCGTGGCCGTCTGGCACGTCGCGGCCTCTCCACGAGAGCCCCGGGTCGCGTTCGAGATCGCGCTTTGGCCACGGAAGTGCGACAAACACGTTACCATAGATGTCCAACACCGCCAATATCATCATTCTTTGACGGTGATGACATCAGGCCTCGGTACGGCTTTTCACGGGAACGTGATATGCAATCCTAACCAGTCGAAACAAACTGGGGCCGCGGAACACACCGCGGCTGGATCGAGGAGTGGAACATGACAATGAGCAGACGCCTCGGTGCCGAATTTTTCGGTACATTTTAGTTGACCTTCGGAGGCTGCGGCAGCGCCGTCCTGGCCGCCGCCTTCCCGCAACTCGGCATCGCTTTCGCCGGCGTATCGTTGGCCTTCGGCCTGACGGTTCTGACAATGGCCTACACGGTGGGTCATATTTCCGGCGGCCATTTCAATCCGGCCGTCACGATCGGGCTTTGGGCCGGCGGACGGTTCAGCTCCGCCGACATCATCCCGTATATCGTTGCTCAGGTCGTCGGCGCGATCGCCGCGGCGGGCGTGCTGTATCTGATCGCATCCGGCAAGGCCGGATTCACCGTCGGTGGCTTCGCCTCCAACGGGTATGACGCGCTCAGCCCCGGCAAATACAGCATGATCTCCTGCCTGCTGATGGAGGTCGTGGCAACCTTCTTCTTCCTGATCATCATTCTGGGCTGCACATCATCGCGCGCTCCGGCGGGTTTTGCACCGATCGCGATCGGCCTGGGCCTGACCCTGATCCACCTGATCTCGATCCCGATCACCAACACGTCGGTCAATCCGGCCCGCAGCACCGGCCCTGCCCTGTTCGCCGGCGCCGAGTATGTGGGGCAGCTCTGGTTGTTCTGGGTGGCACCGATCGTGGGCGCGTTGATCGCCGGCGCCACATCGCGCTGGCTGCAGGACGAGTAATCCGTTCGGTCGACGGATAGCGATCCGGGCTGTCCGCCATGGCGCGACAGCCCGGATGACCGCGCCCCCCACCGGCCCGGTCAGTTCAAATATGCGACGATCGATCCGACGACCGATGCGAACATGGCCGGCGTCAACCGTCCGGTGTTCGTGTTCAGCCGGGACACATGGTAGCTGTCCGCCAGCAGCAATCCGCCGGGCAGGTCATGCAGGGCACCATGCCCGAATTTGACATGGCTCGCCCGCAGCCCACGTGCACGCAACACCGCCTTGTGCGAGACTCCGCCCAGAGCCAGCACGGCCCGCAGATTGGGCATGGCGCCCAGTTCGTCCGCCAGAAATCCATTGCAGGCGTTGATTTCCGCTGGCACCGGCAGGTTGCCGGGCGGAACGCAGCGCACCGCGTTGGTCACCCGGCAGTCGGCCAACGTCAGCCCGTCCCCGGCATGGGCGTCATACCCCCCGGTGGCGAGGCCGAACGCCAGCAGCGTCTGATAGAGCAGCATCCCGGCGAAATCCCCGGTGAACGGCCGCCCGGTGCGGTTGGCGCCGCGCACGCCAGGCGCCAGACCCACCACCAGGACCCGCGCGTCCATCCCGCCAAAACTCGGAACCGGCGCGTTATGCCAGTCGGCATGCGCGTCCCGGTTGGCCTGGCGATACGCCACCAACCGCGGACACAGCGCGCAGTCCCGATCTGGCGCTGACGGCATCGTCAGCCCCCCACCGCTAGCCCCATCGTCATCCCTGGTCTTGCACATCGGAGTAGGGTTCGGCCGGCGTCTGGCGCACCGGCGCGGGCCGCGTGCGAGGCTCGGTCTGCCGGCGGGTGAATTCAGGCGCGATCTCTGCCAGTTCCAGGAACTGATCGGCCTGCCGGCGCAATTCGTCCGCAACCATCGGCGGGCTGGTGCGAATCGAGGACACGACGGAAACTCGCACCCCCTTGCGCTGCACGGCCTCCACCAGCCGGCGAAAATCGGAGTCGCCGCTGAACAGGACCGCATGATCGATCCGGTCCGACAGTTCCAGCATGTCGACCGCGACCTCGATATCCATATTGCCTTTGATCCGCCGGCGGCCGGCGGCATCGGTGAACTCCTTCGCCGGCTTGGTTACCAACGTATAGCCGTTATAGGCGAGCCAGTCGGTCAACGGCTTCAACGGCGAGTATTCGTCGGTCTCTAACACGGCAGAGTAGTAGTATGCGCGAATTATGTGGGCTTTGCGACGAAAATACTCCAGAAGATTGCGATAATCGACGTCAAATCCCAGATTGCGCGAAGCGGAATAAAGGTTCGCGCCGTCGATAAATAGAGCAACACGCTCATTCGGCAGGAAATGCATTGTGATTGGCCTCATTCGATAGCGAGTGAAAACATGTCGGCGGGCGGATTGCAAACAGCGCGGGCCGGTCAAACGGATTGCCCGGAGCAAGAGGCCCACTATAGCTGATCGCCCAGGTCGGAAAAGATGGGGTAAGCCGGCAATGACAGGACAGTTGGAGCGCGCGGAATGATGCTGCTGGTGGCCATCGGGGCCAATTTGCCAGGACCGGACGGGACCGCGCCGCTCGACACCTGCCGGACGGCGGTGGCGCTGTTGGCGAAGGATATGACACTGGCGGGGCTGTCGCCGTGGTATTTGACCGAGCCGGTGCCGCCGTCCGGCCAGCCTCCCTATGTCAACGCCGTGGCCCATCTGGATATCGCGCCGGACGCCGACCCCGCGGCCATCCTGGCGACCCTGATGCGGATCGAGGCGCAATGCGGGCGGGTCCGCGGTGCGCCGAATGCCGCGCGGACCCTGGACCTGGACCTGATCGCCATGGGCACTCTGGTCCGACAATCGCCCGACCCGATCCTGCCGCATCCCCGAGCGCATGAGCGAGCGTTCGTGTTGGCACCATTGGCGGACGTGGCGCCCGGCTGGGTGCACCCTGTGTTGGGTCAGACCGTGGAGGCGCTGTTGCGGGGCGTATCCAGCGCCGGCATCCGCCTGATGTGATCGCCAATCGGATCGTGGCGCGCAACAACGGCCCTACGCCACCCTTGCATTCCCGCCCCGACGGTTTCAGTGTCCCGGCCCATGTTTTTCTCGCCCCCCAAGGAAATCGAAGCCCGCGTCCTGACGCGCATGCCGGATCATTTCCGCCGGCTGGAACGCACCGAATGGGCCGACGCCAACCGTGGCGGGGAACCGGTCGATTGCTTCCTCGAAGGCCCGTGTTTCGACGCCCAGGGCCGGCTCTATGTCGTCGACATCCCACACGGTCGCATCTTCCGGATCGAGGATGGCGAATGGACGGAAATCACCGCCTATCCCGGCTGGCCCAACGGGCTGAAGGTGCAGCCCGACGGGGTCCTGCTGGCGGCGGACTATCGGCATGGGTTGGTGCGGATCGACCCCGGCAACGGCGCCACGTCGGCGGTGCTGCAAACCGTCATGAGCGAGAGCTTTAAGGGTCTGAACGACCTGACCTTGCACGACGACGAATCGATCCTGTTCACCGACCAGGGCCAGACCGGCTTGCAGGACCCCACCGGACGGGTCTGGCGGCTGCACCGGGATGGACGGCTGGACCGGCTGATCTCGAGCGGTCCAAGCCCCAACGGTCTGGTGCTGAACACCGCGCAGACCCATCTTTACGTGGCGATGACCCGGTCCTGCGAGGTGTGGCGGTTTCAGTTGCGCCCTGACGCCGTGGTGGCCAAGGCGCAGTGTTTTGCGCGCGTGCCGCCTGGCCTGGCGGGGCCGGACGGGTTGGCCATGGACCGCGCGGACCGGCTCTATATCGCCAATCCCGGCCATGGCTGCGTCTGTGTGATCGACCCGTTCGGCATGCCGCTGTATCGTATCCAGTCGAGCCACGGCCGCATGACCACCAATTGCGCGCTGACCCCGGACGAACGCGGGCTCGTCATCACCGAATCCGAAACCGGCACCATCCTGATCGCGGAGATCCCCCCACCATGAGCCCCTCCCCCCAATCCGGCGAATTCGTTTCCATTTGCGAGGTCGGCCCGCGGGACGGGCTGCAGATCGCCAAGACCCGCATGAGCACCGACGACAAGGTCGCGTGGATCAAGTCCATCGCCGCCGCCGGCGTGCCGGAAATAGAGGTCGGCAGCTTCGTGCCGCCCCGCGTGATCCCGCAGCTTTCCGACACGGCCGAGGTCGTGTCGCGCGTGCTGGCGGAAATCCCTGGCCTGGTGGTGCAGGCCTTGGCGCCCAACCTGCGCGGCGCTCAGAACGCCTACAACGCGGGCGTGCACAAGATCAGCATGCCGATTTCCATCAGCGAAGCGCATAGCAGAGCCAACCTGAACCGTTCCACCGCTGATTCGATCGAGGTGATGCGGGCGGTGATGGACTGGATGAAGGCCCAGCCGAACCATGTGCCGGTGATCGTCGGCGGCTCGACGGCGTTCGGGTGCTCCATGGACGGCGTGGTGACGACCGCGCAGACGGTGGCGATGTGCAAGGGCCTGGTCGGCGCCGGGGTGGAACACATCATGCTGGCCGACACGGTCGGTTACGCCCATCCCTCCCAGGTGCGCGAAGTGGTCCGCGCCGTGCGGGAGGAAATTGGGCCGGCACTCTACGGCCTGCATTTGCACGATACCTGCGGGTTGGGCATCGCCAACGCGCTGGCAGGGCTGGAGGAAGGTATCCGGGCCTATGATTCCTGCCTGGCCGGTTTGGGCGGTTGCCCCTATGCGCCGGGTGCGTCGGGCAATGTGGTGACCGAGGACCTGGTGTTCATGCTGGAAAGCATGGGCTTCCGCACCGGGATCGACCTCGAAAAACTGTTTGAATCCCGTAGGGTCCTGCATGCCGGGCTGCCGGCGGAACCGCTGAACGGGCAGGTCTCCAAGGCCGGTCTGCCGCCCACCTTCCGCCGAGCCGCGTAAGCACTGAAAACCTGACTGACGGGGCCGGCCCATCCTCCGAGTGTTCCGAGTTTTCCAATCGCAACACATGGGTCCCCCGCCGCTTGCTATGGGGGACCCGGATCAAGGAGCGCGTGTGCCGACCACCAGGACCAGTTGGCAAGGCCGGCATGCTCCGGTGTCATACAAAATGACCGAAACAGTGACCCACCGGCATAGCAACTCCGTCTCGGCGGCCGCGGGGTCGCCATCCACGGCGTCCGTCGGTGCAAATCGTGGATGGCGGATCTGCACCCACCATGACGTGGCAAGACCCCTGCTCCACACCAAGTTCAGCAGTTGTTATTGCGCGTCTCCCAAGATACCGCAACGCACCGGACGCAAGCGGTTATACTTCGGAACAATGTATTGCGTTTCCGAATGGACGCTCAGGCCGCCTCCTTGTGCGTGGCCTGCCGGATCGCGTTGAGCGTCTTGTGCACATGCGCCAGCGTCGCGGCATCCTGACGGAATGCAAGGCACAATGTGCCATCCTCCGACCGAACGACCCGGGCGGATATCGTTCCGCCGGTCGGCAGTTCGATCCGGACATCGGTGCCGGATGGCTCCTGGCGGCTGTATGCCATCGAGAGTCCGCCGCGGGAGATGTCCTTGACCAATCCCGTGACCTGCGGCTGGCCGGGGA
>CAMATI010000048.1 GCA_945861095.1 Asaia bogorensis
CAAGGCCTTCAGCCATTACCGCTGGTAACGGCAGCTTTCAGCAACACGAACCCTGAACACGGATTCGCGGAGAAGACGACTATGGGCAAGGCGAAATTCGAGCGCAACAAACCGCACTGCAACATCGGCACGATCGGCCATGTTGACCACGGCAAGACGTCGCTGACCGCGGCGATCACCAAGGTCCTGGCAGAGACCGGCGGCGCGACGTACACGGCGTACGACCAGATTGACAAGGCGCCGGAAGAGAAGGCGCGCGGCATTACGATCTCCACCGCGCACGTGGAGTATGAGACCGCGAATCGCCACTACGCGCATGTCGACTGCCCCGGCCACGCTGACTATGTGAAGAACATGATCACCGGCGCCGCGCAGATGGATGGCGCGATCCTGGTCGTCTCCGCCGCCGATGGCCCGATGCCGCAGACCCGGGAGCACATCCTGCTCGCCCGCCAGGTTGGCGTGCCGGCGTTGGTGGTGTTCATGAACAAGATCGATATGGTCGACGATCCGGAACTGGTCGAGCTGGTGGAAATGGAGCTGCGCGAGCTGCTCTCGTCCTACAACTTCCCCGGCGACGACATTCCGATCGTCAAGGGCTCCGCGCTCTGCGCCCTGGAAGGCAAGCAGCCGGAACTCGGCCATGACGCGATCTTGGAACTGATGAAGGCGGTCGACGCCTACATCCCGCAGCCGGAGCGGGCGATGGATCGTCCGTTCCTGATGCCGATCGAAGACGTGTTCTCGATCTCTGGCCGCGGCACCGTGGTGACCGGCCGTGTGGAGCGTGGCATCGTCCGGGTCGGGGAGGAAGTCGAAATCGTCGGTATCAAGCCGACCGTGAAGACGGTCGTGACCGGCGTGGAGATGTTCCGCAAGCTGCTCGACCAGGGCCAGGCCGGCGACAATATCGGCGCGCTGCTGCGTGGCACAAAGCGTGAGGACGTGGAGCGTGGGCAGGTTCTGGCCAAGCCGGGTTCGATCACGCCGCACACCAAGTTCAAGGCTGAAGCCTATATCCTGACGAAGGAAGAAGGCGGACGCCATACCCCGTTCTTCACAAACTACCGCCCGCAGTTCTACTTCCGCACCACCGATGTGACCGGTGTGGTCCAATTGCCAGAGGGCGTGGAAATGGTGATGCCGGGCGATAACGTATCGATGGATGTCGAGTTGATCGCGCCCATCGCTATGGACGACGGGCTGCGTTTCGCAATCCGCGAAGGCGGCCGCACTGTCGGCGCCGGCGTGGTTGCCAGCATCACAGCGTGATAGGCACAACGTCAACCGGCGCTCGGCCCAGCCATTTTCGTGGGCGGGACGCCGGTTTTCGTTTCGGCGGGAAAGCGTAAGAGCGAACGATGGACAACCAGAATATCCGCATCCGGCTTAAGGCCTACGATCACCGCGTGCTCGATAACAGCACGAAGGAGATCGTGAACACGGCCAAGCGCACGGGCGCCAGGGTTCGCGGACCGATCCCGCTACCGACCCATATCGAGCGTTTCACGGTCAATCGTTCACCGCACGTGGACAAGAAAAGCCGCGAACAGTTTGAGATCCGGACGCATCGCCGGTTGCTCGATATCGTCGAGCCCACGCCGCAGACGGTGGACGCGCTGATGAAGCTCGACCTCGCCGCCGGCGTGGACGTCGAGATCAAGATCTGAGGCGGAACCACAGTCATGCGCACCGGATTGCTGGCCAAAAAGCTGGGTATGACCCGGCTGTTCAAGGATGACGGGACTCATGTTCCGGTCACCGTGCTGCACCTGGACCAGGTGCAGGTCGTCGCCGCGCGAACCCAGGAGAAGGACGGTTACACCGCCGTTCAGATCGGCTGGGGCAAGGCCAAGGTGAAGAACGTCACTCAGCCGAATCGCGGCCACTACGCGAAGGCGAAGGTCGAACCGAAGCTGAAGCTGGTGGAATTCGTGGTGGCGCCCGACGCGTTGCTGGAACCCGGTGCGACCCTATCGGCCGCGCATTTCGCGGTCGGGCAGACCGTGGATGTCTGTGGCACGTCCAAGGGCAAGGGCTTTGCCGGGGGCATGAAGCGCTGGAACTATTCCGGCCTCGAAGCCAGCCACGGCGTATCCGTCAGCCATCGAAGCCTGGGTTCGACAGGTAACCGACAGGACCCTGGCAGGACCTTCAAGAACAAGAAGATGGCCGGCCATCTGGGTGTGGAGCGGATCACCACGCTCAATCTCGAAGTCGCCCATGTCGACGCCGACAAGGGGCTGCTCATGATCAAGGGCGCGGTGCCCGGCGCCAAAGGCGGTTATGTCATGGTGCGCGACGCGATCAAACGCGCTCGCCCGGCCGATGCACCCTATCCGGCGGCGTTGATTGAAGCGGCTATCCCGGCGACGCCGGAAACGCCAGCGCCGGCCGAGGGCTGAGGATAAAGACGATGCAGGTCGAAATCACCACCCTGGATCAGGGAACCGCCGGCAGCGCGGAACTGCCGGACGACATTTTCGCCACCAAGCCGCGAGCCGATATCATGGCGCGGGTTGTGCACTGGCAACTCGCGAAGCGCCGCTCCGGTAACCACAAGGTTAAGGGTTTGTCCGAGGTGTCGGGCACGACCAAGAAGCCGTATCGGCAAAAGGGCACTGGCAACGCACGCCAGGGAAGTCTGCGCGCGCCGCAGTTTCGCGGTGGTGGTGCGGTGCACGGTCCCGTGGTTCGGTCGCATGAATACCGCCTGAACAAGAAGGTGCGCCGCCTCGGGCTGATCTCGGCGCTGTCGCAGAAGGCGGCCGAAGGAAAGCTGATCATTCTCGACCTGGCCTCGGGCCCGGAGAAGACCGGCGAACTCGCCCGCAAATTCAAGGCATTGGGCTGGTCGTCCGCCTTGATCGTGGACAATGTGGTGGACGCGGGCTTCCTGCGCGCCAGCCGTAATATTCATGGCGTCGATGTGCTGCCGACCGTCGGGGCCAATGTCTACGACATCCTGAAGCATGACGTTCTGGCGATCACGACGGCCGGCGTTGCGGGTCTGACCGCCCGGTTGAACGGTGCGCCCTCAGCGCCCGCCGAAGGAGACGCCGCATGAGCGGGACCGCCAAGAAAAAGCCGACCCTGTCGCGGGAGTCGATGTACGAGCTTATCCGTGGCCCGCTCATCACCGAGAAGGCGACCCTGTTGTCCGAGCACGGCCAGGTCGTCTTCCGTGTCGCCAACGACGCGACCAAGCCGGAGATCAAGATCGCCATCGAAACCCTGTTCGGGGTCAAGGTGCTCGGGGTCAACACCTTGGTGCAAAAAGGCAAGACCAAGCGCTTCAAGGGACGCCCGGGCCAGCGCTCGGACGTGAAGAAGGCGTTCGTCCGGTTGGCTGAAGGCCAGTCGATCGATTTCACCACCGGCCTCGCATAGGGCGCCCAGCGGGAACCCGAGAGGGCACAGGACTCAGATGGCACTCAGGCAATTCAATCCCGTTACCGCCAGTCTTCGCGGCACGGTCCTTATCGACCGCAGCGAGCTCTGGAAAGGTAAGCCCGTCAAGGGACTGACCGAGGGGCAGCATAGCTCTGGCGGGCGGAACAATCACGGGCGGATCACCAGCCGCTTCCGTGGCGGCGGGCACAAGCAGACCTATCGCACCATCGACTTCAAGCGGCGCAAATTCGATGTGCCGGCGACGGTGGAGCGGTTGGAATACGACCCGAACCGCACCGCGTTCATCGCGCTGATCAAGTACCAGGATGGGGAACTGTCCTATATCCTGGCGCCGCAGCGCCTGAAGGTTGGCGATTCAGTGATCGCCGGCGCGCGGGCCGATATCAAGCCGGGCAATGCGATGCCGTTGGGGGCGATCCCGGTCGGGACCATCATCCATAACATCGAGCTGAAAGTCGGCGCCGGCGCCAAGGTCGCGCGTTCCGCGGGAACCTACGCCCAGCTCGTCGGCAAGGACTCGGGCTACGCCCAGATCAAGCTGATGTCCGGTGAGCTGCGGGTGGTGCGCGCTGAGTGCATTGCCAGCATTGGTGCCGTGTCCAACCCCGACAATATGAACCAGAAGATCGGCAAGGCCGGTCGCATGCGTTGGCTCGGTTTTCGCCCACATAATCGCGGTGTGGTCATGAACCCGGTCGATCACCCGCATGGTGGTGGCGAAGGCCGGAGCTCCGGTGGCAGGCACCCCGTTACGCCGTGGGGTAAGCCGACCAAGGGCTACAAGACGCGCACCAACAAGCGGACGGATAGCCTGATCATCCGCCGCCGCAACAAGGGCAAGTAATATGGCGCGTTCCGTCTGGAAAGGTCCGTTCGTCGACGGCTACCTCCTGGCCAAGGCCGAAGCTTCGCGGGCGTCGAGCCGCAACGAGATCATTCGTATCTGGTCGCGTCGTTCGACGATCCTGCCGCAGTTCGTCGGCCTGACCTTCGGCGTCTACAACGGTCACAAGTTCCTGCCCGTGCAGGTGAACGAGAATATGGTGGGCCATAAGTTCGGCGAATTCTCGCCGACCCGCACGTTCACCGGCCATGCCGCCGACAAGAAGGCGAAGCGAGGCTGACATGAGCAAGCCCAATCACCCGCGCGGTCTGGCCGAAAACGAAGCCCAGGCCATCGTCAGCAACCTCCGGGTCAGCCCCCGCAAGCTGAACCTGGTTGCTGGCATGATACGCAATCTCCCGGCGCAGAACGCCATCGCCACCCTGACCTTCAGCAAGCGGCGCATTGCCCACCAGGTCCGCAAGGCTCTGGAGAGCGCGATCGCCAATGCCGAAAACAACCACCAACTGGACGTCGACCGTCTGGTCGTTACCCGCGCCGAAGTGGGCCGGTCGGTCGTAATGCGTCGCTTCCAGGCCCGTGGCCGCGGGCGCGCTGCCCGGGTCGAGAAGTGGTTCAGCCACCTCAAGATCGTCGTGGCGGAGCGGGAACAGGACGCCGGGGAGGCCGCATAATGGGTCACAAAGTCAATCCCGTCGGGCTCCGGCTCGGCATTAACCGCACGTGGGACAGTCGCTGGTTCGCCGGTGCCGACTATGCCAAGCTGTTGCACGAAGACCTGAAGCTGCGTGCCCATCTGCGCAAGAAGCTGCATGGCGCGGGCGTATCACGCGTGGTCATCGAGCGGCCGGCGAAGAAACCGCGCGTCACGATCTATGCGGCACGTCCGGGTGTCGTAATCGGCAAGAAGGGCCAGGACATCGAGGTTCTGAAAAAGGACCTGTCCAAAATGGCCAAGGCCGAGGTCGCGTTGAACATCGTCGAAATCCGCAAGCCGGAAATCGATGCGACCCTGGTAGCCGAAAACATCGCGCAGCAGCTCGAACGCCGGGTCGCCTTCCGTCGTGCGATGAAGCGGGCCGTGCAGTCGGCGATGCGTCTGGGCGCCCAGGGCATCCGAATCAACTGTGGTGGTCGGTTGGGTGGCGCTGAAATCGCCCGGGTCGAGTGGTATCGTGAAGGCCGCGTTCCCCTGCACACCCTGCGCGCCGATGTCGATTACGGTGTTGCCACCGCGAAGACGACCTATGGCACCTGCGGCGTGAAAGTCTGGGTGTTCAAAGGCGAGATCCTCACCCACGACCCGATGTCGCAAGACCGTCGCGCCGCCGAACAGGCGCCGCAGAGGTAGACGAAGATGTTATCACCCAAGCGAACCAAATACCGCAAGCAGCACAAAGGCCGCATTCATGGCCTTTCCAAGGGCGGCACCGTGTTGAATTTCGGCACCTACGGCCTGAAGGCCATGGAACCGGAGCGTATCACGGCGCGCCAGATCGAATCCGCGCGACGTGCGATCACCCGCGCGATGCGACGGGCTGGCCGCGTCTGGATACGCATCTTCCCGGATGTGCCTGTGTCCACGAAGCCCGCCGAAGTCCGCATGGGATCCGGCAAGGGCTCGCCGGAATTCTGGGTGGCCCGCGTGGCCCCGGGACGCATCATGTTCGAGATCGACGGCGTGACAGCGGAATTGGCGCGGGAGGCGCTGACCCTCGGTGCCGCCAAGCTGCCGATCAAGACCAAGTTCATCGCCCGGATCGGAGACGCCTGATATGGCAAAGTCCGTGATGCACAAGGTGAGCGACGTGCGGCTGAAGACGCCGGACGAACTGTCCACCTTGTTGCTGGATTTGCGCAAGGAGCAGTTCAACCTGCGCTTCCAGCGGGCGACCGGCCAGACCGAAGGGGTTGGCCGCGTGCGTGAGGTCCGGCGCGAGATCGCCCGGGTAAAGACAATCATGGCGGAGAAGAAACGCTCCGCCGCGGCCCAGTCGTAAGGAGAGAGGGCGATGCCAAGGCGCGTCCTGAATGGGCGAGTGACCAGCGACAAGATGGACAAGACCGTCACGGTTTTGGTTGATCGTCGCATTATGCACCCGCTCTACAAGAAGTTCATTCGCCGTTCGAAGAAATATGCGGCGCATGACGAGGCCAATCTGTGCAAGATCGGCGATAAGGTGCGGATCGAGGAGTGCAAGCCGATCAGCAAGCGCAAGACGTGGCTGGTGGTGGAGCGCAATGGCGCGCCGCTCGAGGCGTCGGCTGGCGCCCTGGTTGAAGGAATTGCGGCATGATCCATCCGGAAACGACACTCGACGTCGCCGACAATTCCGGCGCCCAGAGCGTGCAGTGCATCAAGGTCCTCGGTGGATCGAAGCGCAAGTTCGCCTCGGTCGGGGATGTGATCGTGGTGTCGATCAAGAAGGCGATCCCGCGCGGCAAGGTGAAGAAAGGCGACGTCCACCAGGCGGTCATCGTTCGCACCAGCTACCCCGTGCGTCGCCCGGACGGGTCTGCGATCCGCTTCGACCGCAATGCCGCCGTGCTGATCAACAAGCAGCAGGAGCCGATTGGCACCCGCATCTTTGGCCCAGTGGTTCGTGAACTCCGGGGGCGGAAGTTCATGAAGATCATCAGCCTCGCGCCGGAGGTGCTGTGATGGCCGCGCGCATTCGCAAGGGTGATACCGTCGTGGTGATCAGCGGCGCCAGCAAGGGGCGCCGTGGGGAAGTTCTGTCGGTGGCGCCGCGCGACGATCGCGCGATCGTGCGGGGCGTGAACATCGCCCGCCGTCACACCAAGCCGACCGGCGCGGGGCAACCTGGCGGGATCATCGACAAAGAAGCATCGATTCATCTGTCGAACCTGATGCTGGTCGATCCCACCAGCGAGAAGCCCACCAAGGTTGGTTTCCGCATCCTGGAAGACGGCCGCAAGGTCCGCATCGCGAAAGCGACGGGCGAAGTGGTCGGCAGTTGAGAGACGAGCGATGAGCGGAACGAAGAACGCCCCGAAAGGGGCCGCCTCCAAGGGCGGGGCAAAGAGCGGCGCGCGCGGCGGCCAGGCTGGTCCTCCAGCCGGCAAGGAAGCCCAGCGCGCGGCGCGTCGAATTGAGATCGTCGGTGTCGAAAACCCGGCCGCGGCGCCGGACGAAACGCCGCGCCTGCGCAAGCGCTATGATGACGAGATCCGGGCGAAGCTGCGCGCGGAGTTCAACTACAAGAACGTGATGCAGGTCCCGAAGCTTGAGAAGATCGTGATCAACATGGGCGTCGGCGACGCCACTGCGGATCAGAAGAAGCTCGACGCCGCGGTTGCTGAACTGACCGCGATTGCCGGCCAGCGCCCGGTGAAAACCGTCGCCAAGAAGGCGATCGCGGGGTTCAAGATCCGCAAGGGTCTGCCGATCGGCTGCAAGGTCACGTTGCGCAAGGCGCGGATGTACGAATTCCTGGATCGCCTGGTGACGATCGCCATGCCCCGGGTGCGAGATTTCCGCGGGATCACCGGGAAGGGCTTCGACGGTCGCGGCAATTTCGCGATGGGCTTGAAGGAGCAGATCATCTTCCCGGAGATCAACTACGACCGAGTCGATCAGGTGCGCGGCATGGACATCCAGTTTGTCACGACCGCCAAGACCGATGCCGAGGCGAAGGCCCTGCTCAAGGCTTTCGACCTTCCGTTCGCCAATTGAGGTTTTTGGGAAAACCGCCCGGTCAAACCGCGGCAGGTTCCGGAGGAATGAAGTAGGATGGCCAAGGTCTCACAGGTCAACCGTAATGCGATGCGGGAACGGATGGCGAAGCGCGACAAGGCGAAGCGCCAGACGCTGAAGGATGTGGTCATGGACCGCACGCTTCCCGTCGAGGATCGGTTCAATGCCTCGCTGAAACTGGCGCAGTTGCCCCGTAACGGCGCGAAGGTTCGCGTGCGTCTGCGGTGTGAGCTGACCGGACGGTCGCGCGGTAACTACCGCAAGTTCAAGCTCTGCCGTATCGCGTTGCGTGAATTGGCCAGTTCCGGGCAGATCCCGGGCATGGTCAAGGCGAGCTGGTAGGGGAATCGTCGATGTCAATGTCTGATCCCCTGGGCGATATGCTCACCCGAATCCGTAACGCGCAGCGTGCGCGTCATTCGGTGTGCGTCGCGCCGGCATCCAAGCTGCGCCAGAACGTTTTGGGCGTGCTGAAGCGCGAAGGCTTTATCCGCGGTTATGCGGCCGAGGAACTCCGCCCCGGCATCGCGCAACTGCGCATCGAGCTGAAATACAATGAGGGCGAGCCGGTCATCAAGGAGATCCACCGGGTCTCCAAGCCAGGCCGGCGCGTCTACTCGAAGATCAAGGAACTGCCGCGGGTCTATGCCGGCCTTGGTATTTCCATTCTTTCCACGCCCCGTGGCGTGATGAGCGATGCCGAGGCGCGCGCTGCCAATGTTGGCGGCGAAGTCCTCTGCCGCGTGTTCTGACGGAGGATCGATCATGTCTCGCGTCGGAAAATATCCGGTCGAAGTACCCGCCGGCGTTCAGATTGCCATCGTCGATGGCATTCTGACCGCGACGGGACGGTTGGGCGTGTTGACGTTGCCACTGACAGAGCATGTCGAGGCGACGGTCGAGGACAACAAGGTTTCGGTCCAACCCAAGGGAAATGCCGCGCAGGCGCGCATGATGTGGGGTACGACCCGCGCCCTGATCGCCAATATGGTGAAGGGCGTGTCCACCGGGTTCGAACGCTCGTTGGAAATCACCGGCACCGGCTATCGCGCCGCGGTGCAGGGCAAGAACCTCGAGATCAACCTCGGTTTCTCCCATCCGGTGGTTTATCCGGTGCCTGAAGGCATCAAGATCACTTGCGAACGCCCCACCGCGATCAAGGTCGAAGGCGTCGATAAGCGCCTGGTCGGGCAGGTTGCTTCTGAAATCCGCGCGTTCCGCCCGCCGGAGCCCTATAAGGGCAAGGGTGCGCGCTACACGGATGAGACGATCCGCCGCAAGGAAGGGAAGAAGAAGTGACCTCCAGCGGCAGCGAAGCGCGAGCGACCCTACATTCCTCCAGCGGCAGCGAAGCGCGAGCGACCAAATATCCGTCACGCGGCAGCGAAGCGCGAGCAGGAAAGAGCCAATGAGCGCCAATCAGGATCTGCGGAATCGGCGGCGCGAGCGCCTTCGGTACCAGTTGCGCCAGAAATCGCATGGCCGGCCTCGGCTGTCGGTGTTCCGGTCCGGCAAGAACATCTACGCCCAGGTGATCGACGACGCACAGGGCAGGACCCTTGCCGCGGCGTCCTCGCTGGACAAGACCTTGCGCGAAATGTTGAAGACCGGCGCCGACAAGGCCGCCGCCGCTGCCGTTGGCAAGCTGGTGGCCGAACGCGCGTTGGCTGCCGGTGTCAAGGAAGTGGTCTTCGACCGCGGCTCTTATTTGTATCACGGTCGGGTCCAGGCCCTGGCCGATGCGGCCCGCGAAGGCGGGTTGGCCTTCTGAAGGGAACGAACGAATGGCACGTGAACCGAGGGAAGGTGGCGGCCGGGGCCGGGAGCGCGACCGTGGTGGTGACCGCGAACCCGATGACGGCGTTATCGACAAGCTGGTAACCATCAACCGCGTCGCGAAGGTCGTGAAGGGCGGGCGGCGGTTTGCGTTCGCCGCGCTCGTGGTTGTCGGTGACCAGAAGGGTCGGGTCGGCTATGGCGCCGGCAAGGCGCGTGAAGTGCCGGAAGCCATCCGCAAGGCAACCGAGCGTGCCAAGCGTGGCATGATCCGGGTGCCGATGAAGGAAGGCCGCACCTTGCATCACGACGTCGAAGGCCATTTCGGCGCCGGCAACGTGATCCTGCGGTCCGCCACGGCCGGCACCGGCATCATCGCCGGTGGCCCGCTGCGCGCGGTGTTCGAGACGTTGGGGATCGGCGATGTGGTGGCCAAGAGCCTCGGCAGCCGCAACCCGCATAACATGGTGAAGGCGACCTTCGCGGCATTGCAGAAATGCGCCAGCCCACGCTCTGTTGCCACCCGCCGTGGCAAGAAAGTGTCGGAACTGTTCGGCCGACGCGACACACCGCAAGGTCAGACGCCGGAGGCTGCCGCCAATGCCTAAGGTGCGTGTTACCCAGATGGCCTCACCCGCCGGTCGCAAGCCTGGTCAGAAGGAAACCCTGACCGGCTTGGGGCTTAACAAGATTCGCCGCACCCGGGAACTGGAAGATACTCCGTCCGTGCGCGGCATGATCCGCAAGGTCGCCCACCTGATTAAGGTGGAGGAGCTGTCCTGACATGAAGCTGAACGAACTGCGCGACAATCCGGGCTCGCGGCTTAAGTCCAAGCGGCTTGGGCGCGGCATCGGGTCGGGCAAAGGCAAAACCTCCGGCAAGGGCGTCAAGGGCCAGAAGGCGCGCGAAGGCGTGGCGCTGAACGGGTTCGAAGGCGGGCAGTTGCCGATCTATCGACGCCTCCCGAAACGCGGCTTCCACAACCTGTTCCGCAAGGTCTATGCCCCGGTCAATCTCGGGGTGCTGGACGCAGCCATTGAATCGGGCCGGGTCGATGGCAGCCAGCCCATCACCGAAGCGGTGCTGATTGCGGCAGGCCTCGCCCATGCGCGGCTCGACGGGGTCCGCCTGCTCGCCGACGGCGAGATCAAGCGTGCCATCACGATCACCGTCTCCGGCGCGTCCGCTGCGGCGAAGGCCGCGGTCGAACAGGCCGGCGGCTCGGTTACGACCACCGTGGTCAAGCCCGCGGTCGAACCGGCAGCCTGATCAGCGTACAACGAATTAGGCCACGCGGATCCGAAGGTTGCATGCCTTCGTGGTTCGTGTGGCCTTTATCTTGACCGCGATGCGGCCTTGCACTCCCCTGAAGCTGGGGGGACAATAGGGCACACTCCAAGAGGATCAGCGTATGGCTTCCGCTGCCGAACAGCTTGCGGCCAATCTCAACCTTGGCGTCTTCTCCAAGGCGACCGAGCTCAAGAAGCGCATCTGGTTCACGCTTGGCGCGCTGATCGTCTATCGCATCGGCACCTATATCCCGGTTCCCGGGGTTGATGCCTCGGTGATGGCGGAGATGATCCGTTCCCACGGCGGCGGCATTCTCGGCATGTTCGACATGTTCACCGGCGGTGCCCTCGGCCGCATGACCGTGTTCGCGTTGAACATCATGCCCTATATCAGCGCCAGCATCATCATCCAGTTGATGACGGCCGCTGTTCCCTCCCTTGAAGCGTTGAAAAAGGAAGGCGAGCAGGGGCGCAAAAAGCTCAACCAATACACGCGCTATCTGACGGTGTTCATCGCCATGTTCCAGTCCTACGGCATCGCCGTTGGGTTGGAGAGCATGCGGGGCAGCTTCGGGTCGGCCGTGATCGAGCCGGGGCTGTTCTTCCGTGTGTCCTGCATGATCACCCTGGTCGGCGGCACGATGTTCCTGATGTGGGTGGGGGAGCAGATCACCGCGCGCGGCATCGGCAACGGCACCAGCCTGATCATCATGGCCGGAATCGTCGCGAACCTGCCCTCCGCGCTGGCGTCATTGCTCGAACTTGGCCGAACGGGCGCGCTGTCGCCGTTCTTTATCCTCGCATTCCTGGTCATCGCCGTCGCGACCATCGCCGTGATCGTGTTCGTCGAGCGAGCGCAGCGACGCATCCCGGTCCAGTACCCGAAGCGGCAGGTCGGCAACCGCATGTTCGGCGGCGACTCGACCCACATGCCGTTGAAGATCAACACCGCGGGCGTGATCCCGCCCATCTTCGCAAGCTCGATCCTGCTGATTCCCGCCACGATTGCCGGTTTTTCCGCGGACGAACCTGGGTTCCTGAACACCATCTCCTCGGCCCTTGCGCATGGGGAGCCTGCCTACATGGCGCTGTATGCGTTCATGATCATCTTCTTCGCCTATTTCTACACGGCGGTCGTGTTCAACCCGGAGGAGACCGCCGACAACCTGAAGAAATACGGTGGCTTCATTCCCGGGATTCGTCCCGGAAGCGCCACCGCGGAATATTTCGACCGGGTTCTGACCAGGCTGACCACCGTCGGCGGCATTTACCTGGTCGTCATCTGTCTATTGCCGGAGATTCTGATCTCCAATTACGGGGTCCCGTTCTATTTCGGCGGCACGTCCATCCTGATCGTGGTGTCGGTGACCATGGACACCGTGACCCAAGTGCAGTCTCATCTGCTCGCACATCAATATGAAGGCCTCATCCGTAAGGCACGTGTGAAGGGACGTCGGTGAATCTGATCCTTCTGGGCCCGCCTGGCGCGGGCAAGGGCACACAGGCGCAACGCCTCCAGACCCTGCACGGGATCGCCCAGATCTCCACGGGCGACATGCTGCGCGCGGAAGTTGCGGCGGGGTCCGACGTGGGCAAGGAAGCCAAGGCGGTCATGGAGGCCGGGAAGTTGGTCTCCGATGAGATCATCATCCGCATGCTCGGGAACCGGATCGATCAGCCGGATTGCGCCAAGGGTTTCATCCTGGATGGTTTCCCGCGGACCGTACCGCAAGCGGCGGCGCTGGACGTGCTGCTCGCGCAAAAGGGCCTCCGGTTGAACGCGGTGATCGAACTCATGGTCGACGACAACGCGCTTGTCGATCGTGTCGGCGGTCGGTTTTCCTGTGCCAAGTGCCGCACCGGCTACCACGATACGTTCAAGAAGACCGTGGTTCCGGGTGTGTGCGATGTCTGTGGCTCGCAGGAGTTCACCCGGCGCGCCGATGACAACAGAGAGACCGTGAAGGCTCGGCTCGACGAATATCATCGTCAGACGGCACCGATCCTGCCGCATTATGCGGCTCAAGGCATGCTGCGGGCGGTCGACGGGATGGCGCCGATCGACACGGTGGCGCGTCAGATCGACGCGATCCTATCCCGCCAGTCCGCGAACTGATCGTCGACGCGGCTCGCAATCCGATGCGCAAACATCGTTTCGCGCCATCGGGTCCTGCACATGCGCAATCGGGTGGGATCCACGTCTCGCAGGCGGAATCCCACCCAATACACGCCAAAGACTCGTTGACTCTGGCGCGTTGCCGACTATAGTCCCGCGCTCCGGCGCAGCCCCATGTGGGTTGGCGCCGCTTGTGCGCATTCCAGTCCTTCGGGGCAGTTAACGGTCTGGTGACAGCATCAGACGACAGGAGAGTCGAGCGTGGCGCGTATTGCCGGCGTGAACATCCCGACGAACAAGCGAGTGACCATCGGGCTCCGCTACATCTACGGTATAGGCCCGACCAAGGCCGCCGAGATCTGCGGGAAACTCGGTATCCCTGACGACAGGCGGGTCAACCAACTGTCCGATGATGAGGTCCTCAAGATCCGCGAACTTATCGACCGAGACTATCGCGTCGAAGGCGATCTGCGGCGTGAAGTAGCGATGAACATCAAGCGACTGATGGACCTCGGCTGCTATCGCGGCC
Organism: Asaia bogorensis; assembly: GCA_945861095.1. Taxonomy (GTDB): domain Bacteria; phylum Pseudomonadota; class Alphaproteobacteria; order Acetobacterales; family Acetobacteraceae; genus Rhodopila. The sequence goes on from CAMATI010000048.1 coordinate 13,688, forward strand.
TGCGCCATCGTCGTGGGCTCCCGGTCCGTGGCCAGCGCACCCACACCAACGCGCGCACCCGCAAAGGCAAGGCCGTTGCGATCGCCGGCAAGAAGAAAGTGACGAAGTAACCCGACCACGGGTCTCGTCGAAGGTTTATCGCCGTCCGGTCCCCGGTTCGGTGAGCAGTTGGAGCAGGATCAAGTATCATGGCGAAACCCGCCGCGGCTCGCCCGCGCCGCAAGGAGCGCAAGAACATTATTGCAGGGGTGGCGCATGTCGCCGCCACTTTCAATAATACCGTGATTACCATTACCGACGCGCAAGGTAATGCCATCGCGTGGTCGTCCGCCGGCAGCCAGGGGTTCAAGGGCAGCCGCAAGTCCACGCCCTATGCCGCGCAGGTCGCGGCCGAGGATGCCGGACGCAAGGCACGCGAACATGGCATGGAGACCTTGGAAATCGAGGTCAGCGGCCCCGGCTCCGGACGGGAGAGCGCTTTGCGCGCGTTGCAGGCCGTCGGGTTTTCGGTGTCCGCCATCCGCGACATGACGCCGATCCCCCATAACGGATGCCGCCCGCGTAAGCGTCGCCGCGTCTGATCGTCCGGCCGTCGCCGCATAGCGCGGTAGTAGCCGGCGATATGCTGCTGTCCACGGGACATGGGCCGCATTCTCAGCGGTCCGAAAGGTATTGGTTGCATGAGGCAGAGCGCAGTCATTCAGAGAAACTGGCAATCTCTGATCAAGCCCGAAAAACTCGAGGTCGAGCCAGGCGCTGATCCGGCGCGAGTTGCCACGATCGTCGCCGAACCGCTGGAACGCGGCTTTGGCATGACCCTCGGTAATGCGATCAGGCGGATTTTGTTGTCCTCTCTGCAGGGCGCCGCCGTCACGGCGGTCCAAATCGACGGCGTGCTGCATGAATTCAGCAGCATACCCGGCGTGCGGGAAGACGTCACCGACATCGTATTGAATATCAAACAACTCGCTCTGCGGATGCACGGGGAAGGGCCGAAGCGCATGACCCTGACCGCTACCGGGCCGGGCGAAGTGCGGGCCGGCCAGATCCAGGCCGGGCATGATATCGACATCATGAACCCGGAACTCGTGATCTGCACGCTCGATGACGGCGTGAAGCTGGGGATGGAGTTCACGGTCAATCTCGGCAAGGGCTACCAGCCCTCCGGTGTCAACCGGCCGGAAGATGCGCCGATCGGGCTGATCCCGGTCGACAGCATCTATTCCCCGGTGCGTCGTGTGTCCTATCGCGTCGATCAGACCCGCGTCGGTCAGGTCACCGACTATGACAAGCTGCTGCTGACGGTGGAAACCAACGGCGCGGTCACGCCTGAAGACGCCGTCGCTCTCGCCGCGCGGATTCTGCAGGATCAGTTTCAGCTCTTCATCAACTTTGATGAGCCGCAACAGATCCGCGCCGAGGAGCCGCAAGACGACCTGCCGTTCAATCGCAATCTGCTGCGCAAGGTCGACGAACTCGAACTGTCGGTCCGTAGCGCGAACTGCCTGAAGAACGACAACATCGTCTATATCGGCGACCTGGTGCAAAAGAGCGAACAGGAGATGCTGCGCACCCCGAATTTCGGGCGCAAATCCCTGAACGAAATCAAGGAAGTGCTCACCTCCATGGGACTGTCCTTGGGCATCAGCGTGCCGGGATGGCCGCCGGAAAACATCGAAGACCTGGCAAAGCGGCTGGAAGAGCCGTTCTAGACGGGTAAGGGGACTCAACCATGCGTCACGGGGTAGCCGGCCGGAAGCTCGGCGTTACATCCACTCACCGGCTCGCCATGTTCCGGAACATGGCCACCGCATTGATCAAGCACGAACAGATCACCACCACACTGCCCAAAGCGAAGGAGCTTCGGCCGGTTGCGGAGAAGCTGATCACCCTGGGCAAGAAGGGTGGCCTCGCGAACCGGCGATTGGCCTATGCCGAACTTCGTGACGACGTCATCGTCGGCAAGCTGTTTGGCACATTGGCCGAACGCTACCGGACTCGGGCGGGTGGCTATACCCGTGTTCTGAAGGCCGGGATTCGCTATGGCGACGCAGCCGATATGGCGGTCATCGAATTGATCGACCGCGATCCCGGCGCGAAGGGGCTCGATAGCGGCCCGGTGGCGGAAAAGGTGCAAGACGATACGACGGAGGATTGAGCAATCCGCCTGAGTGAAGAGCGCGAAAGGGCGGAGCAACATCCGCCCTTTCTGCTGTACAGCCGTGCCCGGACTCATGATCACGCGGAACGAAAGACCCATGCGGTAACCTAACGCACCGGTCTGCGTTGAAGATCAAAAGCGGGCCCAGGCAACCTGAAACCGCGTCAGACAGCCCCGACCACCGCTTGCCGACACGTCATCAGCGGCAGGACGTAGCGACCGAAATTATCGATCCCCGTCACGAAGTCGTCGAAGCTCAGCATCACCCCGTCCACCCCCGGGATCGAGCCCAGCTCGTCCAGCATGCCCGCGATCGACGCGTAGGATCCAACCAGTACGCCGCCCACCGACGGCAAACGCTGGGTCCCGAAGGTCTTGCGCTTGTTGGGGCCGGCAAACGGATCGCGAGTCGGGTCGTCCTCGGCCTGGGCTTCGCGCCATGCGATCGCCTCCAGGTCGATCCCATCCTTGTAGTGCTCCCACTTTGCCATGGCGGCCGCATCGGTTTCGTCGGCGATCACCATGATCGACACCAACGCGTTGCAGGTGCGTCCGGTTTCCTTGGTCGCAGCCACCAGGCGGGACACGCTCTGGCCGACCGCCTGGGGCATGTTCACCCCGAAGCTGGAGCAGAAATTGTAGTCGGCATGTTGTGCGGCATAGCGCGTGCCGGCGTCGCTCTGGGCGGCGCAGATGATGGCAATCTTCTGGGTTGGCAGCGGCAGGCACCGGCAATCGTCCATCTGGAAGAAATCGCCCTTGAAATCGGATCGGCCGGTTTCCCAAAGCTGCCGCATGATGGTCACGTATTCGGTGCAATATTCGTAGCGACGACGGTAATGCTCCGATCCCGGCCAGATCCCCATCTGGGCGTATTCGCGGCGCTGCCAGCCCGAGACGATGTTGATGCCGAACCTTCCCTTGGAGATGCTGTCGATTGTCACCGCCATGCGCGCGGTCAGTGGCGGCGGCATCGTTAGCACGGCGCAGGTGGCGAACAGCTTGATCCGCTCGGTCACCGCGGCCAGGCCGGCCATCAGGGTGAAGGATTCCAGATTGTAATCCCAGAATTCCGATTTACCGCCGAAGCCGTGCAGTTTGATCATCGACAGCGCAAAGTCGAACCCATACGCCTCCGCCGTCCGCACAACCGTCCGGTTCAGCTCGAAGCTCGGCTTGTATTGCGGGGATGTGGTGGAAATCAGCCAGCCATTGTTGCCGATCGGGATGAACACGCCGAGTTGCACCGCCCGCTCCTGTCAAAATCCGATTGCTCGCGTTCGCAGCCAACCTGGTTCAGGGCGTATCCCGGAACGCTGGCATGACCTGCTCGCCGAACCGGCGCATCGACGCCATGTTGGCGGCATGGCTCATGTCGCCGAAGCCGGTCTGGCAGAGCAGATGCCGAACCCCGACATCGCGCAATTCCGCCACCTGCTCGCGGACCCGGGCTGGGGATCCGTACAGACACCCGCTTTCCAGCATGAACGCCAAGGCTTCGGGATCGCCCACCGACGGGTTGGTCCAGGCGTTCAGATTGATCGGGTCGACCCGGAAATCGGCGGGATTATGCGCGTCCCGGACATGCATCATATGGGACCGTGTGTGTAGCAGGAGGTCGGACAGTTCATCCTCGGCCTGGGCATCCGAGTCGGCGACATAGACATTGCGCCAGAGCGCGCTTTGCGCCAGCAGGCGCGTGCGGGTCGCCTCGTCATGACCGCCTGCTTCCAGCCCGGCGGCGTAAAGCTGCCACCGTTCTTTGATGCGCCCCACCGGTAGCCGGGAGGTCAGAATGGGAATCCCGCGGCGACCGCAATCGGTGAACGATCCGGGTGAAATGACACTGCGCCACAGTGGCGGCCCTGGAAGTTGGATGGGCCGGGGCCGGATTTCCGGCACATGGACCTTGTAATATTTGCCTTCGTAGGTGAGCGGCGCTTCCTGCCAGGCACGTTGCAGGATGTCGATCGATTCCTCCATGCGCTCGCGGCTGTCGTCGCTGCGCAGTCCGTGGCCGACGAATTCATACTCATTATAGACGGTGCCCTTGCCGACCCCGACATCGATCCGGCCTTTGCTGAGGTTGTCCAGCAGCGCCAGTTGCACGGCGAGGCGGACCGGATGGTGGAACGGCATCTGCACGACCGCGAAGCCGATGCGGATGCGCTCGGTCCGCATGCAGAGCGCGGCGGCGAACAGCAGTGCGTCGTTGTAGACGCTTTCGCCGGTGAAATAATGCTCGGTCAGCCAGACATCGGCGAAGCCCAGTTTTTCGGCGAAGCAGACCTGGTCGATCTGCTGGTCGATGCGGATGGCATCTTCCGCGGGGGAGGGCGACAGGGCCAAGGTCAGCCATCCGAACTGCATCACACACTCTCCCACCGATCCAGAGGCGATCCTGGCGCGGAAGTCCCCGGCGCGGCAAGCCCCTGATGGCCCCCTCGTCGCCACGATACCTTTGCGGAATGGCCCATCAGGCCGGTGTCAGGGTGTTTTCGCCTTCAGCAGGTCGCGGATTTCGCCGAGGAGCACGTCGGTCTTGCTGGGGGCCGGGGGCGCGGCGGCCTTGGCGTCTTCCCGCACCTGCAATCGGGTCAACACCTTAACCAGCCAGAACACCGCGAAGCTGACGATGACGAACTGGATGATCGCGTTGATGAACAGACCGATATTGACGGTTGGTGCGCCGGCCTTTTTCGCATCGTCCAGGTTGGCGTAGGTCTGGCCGTTCAGCGCGAAAAACACATTGGAGAAATCGACCCCGCCGGTGAGAATGCCCAGCACCGGATTGAACACGTCCTTGACCAGACTGCCCACGACACCGGTGAACGCGGCGCCGATGATGATACCGACCGCTAGGTCCACGACGTTGCCGCGCATGACGAAGGCACGAAATTCGGCCAGCCAGGATGGGGCCTTCGGGGCGAGCATTTATTTTCTCCACTGTCTCGTTCGGTGGAACTATACCGACCGTTCGGTTCATCGCAAAATCGGCGCCAGTTGGCACAACGTCGGTGGTCGCGTAACCAGAACGCAGCGATTGGTTTGGCAGACCATGGGCCGCGGAATTCGGAGAGGAACTGGCATGAATCCAGTGGGCGCCCTGCATGGGCAATTGGTATTCAAGCGGCGCGTGCGCGTCCTGGCCGAGGCGATCGCCAGTGCGATTCCCACGGGCACGCGCGATGTTCTGGATGTCGGGTGCGGCGACGGGACGATCGCGGCCCTGCTCCAGCAACAACGGGCGGAGCTTTCGGTCACCGGGGTCGATGTGATGGTGCGGCCGGATACCAAGGTTCCGGTCCAGGAATTCGACGGGGTGCACCTTCCCTTCGCCGATCGGTCATTCGACGTGGTGATGTTCGTCGATGTGCTGCACCACACCGACGATCCCACCATCCTGCTGCGAGAGGCCAAGCGCGTCGCCCGGGTGGCGGTGGTTTTGAAGGACCACCGGCGCAATTCCCCGATCGCCTATGCGACCCTGCGCCTGATGGATTGGGTGGGGAACGCCCATCACGGGGTGGTCCTGCCCTATAATTACTGGTCCGATTCGGCTTGGCGGAAGGCGTTTGCCGATATTGGCCTGGTCCAGGAATCCCGCAATGAGGATATGGGCCTTTACCCTTTCCCGGCGTCCCTGGTGTTCGAACGCAACCTGCATTTCCTGACCCGCCTGGGCGTCTGACCCCACGCACGGATCCATCGGCCATGCGCCACCGCGGTCTCCGGCCTGCCCGCGGGGTGCTTCGCGGGTAGTCGTGCTCTCGTTGCCAGGAAGCGCATCGCGACATCAAAGGGGGCGGAGGTGTCGCGGCCTGATGTCCGAAACAATGTCCGATGCGCCGCCCCCCTCGTGATCGCCGAGCGTGGCCCGTTAGTCCGGGCTTCAACGGTGGGGGGAGGGTTGTCGGATCAAGTCGGGCAATGACAAGTCGGGCAACGACAAGTTCGGCAATGACAAGTCGGGCAATGACAGCGAGGGACGCCTATGGGGCGTTGTTTCGGGTTGTCGGGACGACCGCCCGACGGTGCGCGTTCATAGGCGGAACCCCGGAACGGCGTCACCGTCGCGGAAGACTCCGATGCGCCGGTTTTCCGAACCCAACGATCGCCGCTGGATCGGAACCCCAGCGCTTGCCATTGTCGCGCGAAGCCGAGCCTGTTACTGCGGCAACTTACTCTAGCGTGGCGAGAGTACCATCACCATCTGCCGCATTTCCATCCGGGGCATCTGCTCCACTTTCGTGACGCCATCCAGTTCGGCTCGGATACGTTCCAGCACGCGAATACCGATATCCTGATGGGCCATTTCGCGGCCCCGGAAGCGGAGGGTCACCTTGACCTTGTCGCCTTCCTCGATGAACGATTTCATGGCGCGCATTTTCACCTGATAATCGTTTTCATCGATGTTCGGTCGGACCTTGATCTCCTTGATCTCGATGACCTTCTGCTTCTTCTTGGCTTCGTTTCGCTTTTTTTGCTGTTCGTATTTGAACTTGCCGAAATCGAGGATTTTGCAAACCGGCGGTTCGGCGTTCGGACTGATCTCCAGCAGGTCCAATCCGACCGAATAGGCCTTCTGAATGGCCTCACGGGCGGTCATCACGCCCAGCATCTCGCCTTCCTGGTCGATCAGCCGTACCTGCGGGGAACGAATCTCCTCATTCACGCGGGGCCCGTCGCGGGTCGGCGAAGCGGGCATTGGTCCTCTTGCTATGGGTGTCTCCTGTCATCGTTGGCAAAAATGGCGCGTATCGGCAGCCAGGGCAGAGTGTGGACGATATTGGCGTCCGGGATCAAGTGAACTGCGCTTGATGTGGAAGCATGTCAGGGCCGTGACAGCCACCGGTGCCGCCAATCGGTCCGTTTGGCGGCGGCACGTTCGGCCCTTTGGCGGGGGCTACACGCGATCGGCCCGCAAATCCGGCGGCGTTGCTTCCGCCGCGAGACGCGCGACGGCTTCGTCCAGCGACACCACGTCCTGCGCCGAACCGCCCAGGCGTCGCAACGCCACGGTTCGGGTTTCGGCTTCCTTGCGGCCGACGACGGCCAGCACGGGCACATGCAACAGGCTGTGCTCGCGCACTTTCGCATTGATCTTCTGATTGGTCAGATCGGTCCTGACGGTCAGACCGGCTTTCGCCAGGGCGGCGGCCACTTCCTCGGCATAGGCATCGGCGTCGGATACGATGGTTGCCACGACCGCCTGCACGGGAGCCAGCCAGAGCGGGAAACGCCCGGCATATTGCTCGATCAGAATGCCCAGGAAACGCTCGAAACTGCCCAGGATGGCCCGGTGCAGCATCACCGGACGGTGGCGCGCGCCATCTTCGGCGACATATTCGGCGTCCAGCCGCTCCGGCAGCACGAAATCGACCTGCAAGGTGCCGCACTGCCAGTCCCGCCCGATGGCATCGCGCAGCACGAATTCCAGCTTCGGGCCGTAGAACGCGCCTTCTCCCGGGTTCAATTCGTAGTCCACCCCGGCCGTCGCGCAGGCTTCCTTCAAAGCCGCCTCGGCCTGGTCCCACACGTCGTCGGAACCGGAGCGCGCTTCCGGCCGGTCGGAAAACTTCACCCGGAAGCTTTCGAAGCCGAAATCGCGGTAGATCGAGGACAGCAATTCCACGAACCGCACGGTTTCCGGGGCGATCTGCGCCTCCGTGCAGAAGATATGCGCATCGTCCTGGGTGAACGCCCGCACCCGCATGATGCCGTGCAGCGCGCCGGACGGCTCATAGCGATGGCAGGCGCCGAATTCGGCCATCCGCAGCGGCAATTCGCGATACGACCGCAAGCCCTGGCGGAATATCTGCACGTGGCAGGGGCAGTTCATTGGCTTCAGGGCGAGCGACTTGTTCTCGTCCTCCACATGCGCGATGAACATGTTCTGGCGGTAGTTTTCCCAGTGGCCGGATTTCTCCCACAGGATCCGATCCACCAGTTGCGGGGTCTTCACCTCCTGGTAGCCGGACGCGTCCAGCCGCCGGCGCATATAGGTTTCCGCGGTGCGATAGAGTTTCCAGCCCTTGGGATGCCAGAACACACTGCCGACCGCTTCTTCCTGGATATGGAACAGTCCCATATCCTTGCCGATCCGCCGATGGTCGCGCCGCTCCGCCTCCTCCAACTGATGCAGATAGGCGTCGAGTTCCTTCTGATCCCGCCACGCGGTGCCGTAGATGCGGGACAGCATGGCGTTGCGGTGATCGCCGCGCCAATAGGCGCCGGCAACCTTCATCAGCTTGAACGCGGTGCCGACATCGGCGGTGGTGCGCAGATGCGGGCCGCGACACAGGTCGATCCACTCACCCTGACGATACAGGGTGATGACTTCGGACCGCGGCAGATCCTCGATCAACTGTGCCTTGTATTTCTCGCCCCTGGCCTGGAAGAAGGTGATCGCCTCCTCCCGGTCCATCACCTGGCGTTCGAATTTCTGCCCACGCGCCACGATCTCCCGCATCTTGGCCTCGATCGGGGCGAGGTCCTCCGGCGTGAACGGATCGTTGCGGGCAAAATCGTAGTAGAAGCCGTTTTCGATCGACGGGCCGATGGTGACCTGGGTGCCGGGAAACAGTTCCTGGACCGCTTCGGCCAGAACATGCGCCGTGTCGTGACGGATCATCTCCAGCGCGTCGGCGTCGCGGCGGGTAATGAACACGACATGGGAGTCATGTTCGATCTCGGTGGAGATATCGACCGCCTTGCCGTCGACCTTCATGGCCAGGGCGGCACGTGCGAGGCCGGGCCCGATAGCCTCGGCCACCGTAGTGCCCGTGACCGGCGCATCGAACTGGCGCACGGAACCGTCGGGCAGGGTGATCGCGGGCATTGGGCAGGCTTCCCATGTGTTGTGAACGCTTGTCTATGGCGTCACCGGCCCGAAGTCGCAACCCCGGCGTGCGGGAAAAGCGGACGAAACGGGGTTGGTGCCGAACCGCCAGGACGCGCGCCGCGTGTCGGGTCCCCCGGCGTCAGGTCGATACGCCCGCCGCCGATCGGTCGAGTATCGTCCGGTACACCGCGATTGTCGCCTGTTGCATGGCCTGGACCGTCGGCACCGATGCGCGTGCCCGTTCATGCAGCGCCGCCAGCATGGCCGCATCCAACGCCAGGGCGTGGCTGATCGCCGCGGCCAGTCCGACGGGATCGTTCGGCCTGATCCGCCAGCCGGTGACGCCCTGTTCCACCGTTTCCACCGGCCCCCCCAGGTCGGAGGCCACCACCGGGCGGCCCATGGCCTGCGCCTCTATCACCACGCGGCCGAAGGCTTCGGGCTGGGTCGAGGCATGCACCACCACGTCCGCCAGCATCAGCGCGGCCGGCATGTCGTCGCACTGCCCGACCATGCGCAGGCGTTCGCCGATCCGAAGGTCCTCGGCCCGCTGGCGGAGCTGCGCCGAATAGCGCCACCGCCCCTGGTCGGATCCCACCAGCACGCACACCACATCCGCGCTTGGCAGCCGAGCGATGGCGTCGAGGAGGACGGTATGGCCTTTCCATGCGGTGAGGCGGCCGGGCAGCATGACCACGCGCGCCCGGTCCGGCAAACGCCATGCCTCGCGCAGCCGGGTCAGCCTTTCGGCCGCGACGGCGCCGGGGTCGAATGCGGCGGTATCCACGCCGCGGGGGATGACCCGGATGCGGGACGGGTCGATGCCGTGGCGAGCGGTTACCAGATCGGCGATGAACCGGCTGGCGGCGATCACGATTTCCCCGCGCGCCATGATGGCGTTGTAGCGGCGCTTGAAGGGCAGGTTCTCGCCATAGGTGCCGTGATAGGTGGTCACGAACGGCGTCCCGGTCCGTTGGCAGGCGATCCAGGCGGACCAGGCGGGCGCGCGCGACCGGGCATGCACGATCGATACCTTGTGGTCCCGCAGCACTGCTTCCAACCGTTGGGCGTTGCGCCAGATCCCGAACGGGGTTTTCGCCTTCAGGGGCACGGCGATGTGCCGGCCGCCGGCGTCTTCGACCGCTTGCACCAAGGGGCCACCCTGGCTGGCGACCAGAGGAATCCAACCGGCCTCGGCGATCGCCTGGGTGATTTCGACCGTGCCACGCTCTACCCCGCCGGTGACGAGGGAGGGAAGGACCTGCAGGATGACCGGGGGAGTGGCGTTCGGCGGCATCGGCAAGGCGTATCACGGGTCGGGCATGGTGCCCATGCGGCCTTGGATACCAGGATGGTTCGGCGGCATGGGCATCGCATCTTGGAACAGGACGGACATGGAAACCACCGGACGGCTTGATCGTGGCGACGGCGTCGAACTGGCCTGGGCGAAGGTTGAGGCCAGGGGGGATGCCAGGGGGGATGCCAGGGGGGATGGCAAGGGGGAAGGCAGGGGGGAAGGCAGCGGAGATGGCACCGGGCTGACCGTCGTATTCCTGCCCGGCTATTACAGCGACATGACCGGCGACAAGGCCACGGCTCTGGCAGGATTCGCGGCGGACCAAGGCCACGCGATGCTGCGCTTCGACTATTCCGGCCATGGCGCCAGCGGCGGCCGGTTCGAGGATGGCACGATCGGCGTTTGGACGCGTGATTCGCTGGCGGTGATCGACCGGTTGACGACCGGCAGGCTGATCCTGGTCGGTTCGTCGATGGGCGGCTGGATCGCGTTGCTGACCGCGCTGGCTCGCCCAGATCGAGTATCGGCGGTGGTGGGCATCGCCGGCGCGCCGGACTTCACCCAGCGCCTGATGCTGGAACGGCTGTCCGCGGACCAGCGGGATGCGTTGATGCGGGATGGGATCATCCACCGTCCCAGCCAATACGGCGCGCCCACACCGCTGACCCGCGCCCTGATCGAGGATGGGCCCAACCATTTCCTCCTGACCGGTCCGATTCCGCTGACCTGCCCGATCCGGTTGCTGCACGGGCAGGAAGATCCGGACGTGCCCTGGGAATTGTCGTTGCAGGTAGCGAGGCTGGTTGCTTCGACCGATGTGGAAGTGATCTTGATCAAGGACGGCGATCACCGGCTGTCCCGGCCCCGCGACCTTGCCCTGTTACGCCGGACGGT
>CAMATI010000049.1 GCA_945861095.1 Asaia bogorensis
GCGCAATCGTCTGGGACAGCTACGAGGCTATTGTCGATGCGTGTTGCAAGGCTTGGAACTTCCTCGTCTCCGATCCAGACCGGATCCGCTCCATTGGCGCCAAGGCCTCCCTTTGGGCATGTGTCAATGTTTAGGACGGTTGGTATTACCCGGCCGCGATGCGCAGATTCGGGCCGGCGCGTAAACCCCGGCGGCCCGTTTCCTGCCCAGTCGGATGGTCGGGCCGCAACCTGCACGATGGTGCCCCCGATCGGTCAGGTGAACCGGAGGATCCCCACCGCGTGTGACCGACACCACAAGACCCGAACGTCGCAACGGGTTAGAAACGGGCATTGCCAGGAGCGCGCCGCGTCACCCGGCCAGAGCTTATGGAGGGAAAGCAGGTCATGCGCGTTACCGGTATCGCCATTCTGGGGTTCATGGCGCTCGCCTGCCCGGTTCAGGCCACCACGATCAATTTCGACGACGGCGTCGCCACCAACACCGTCGGCACCTTCTACACCGCGCTCGGCGTTACCTTCAGCGGCGCCACCTGGCAGACCAACTTCGGACTGGCAGGCGTCAGCGGTCCGCTCGGCATCGGGTCCACCAACGCCAACGCCTTCAAATATGGCAGCGGGACCCCGGTGATCGCCACGTTTTCGACCGCGGTGAACATCGCGTCCATCGTCGTGATCGACCTGGGCGAGAACGGCTTTACCCTGAACGCCTATGACGCCCCGACCGGTGGCACCCTGGTCGGCACCACCACGCAGTTCGGCATCGGACTGGGCAACAACAACTTTCAGACCCTCAGCGTCGCGGCTGCCTCGATCTTTCGCCTGGAAATGTTTCAGGCCCAGGATGTCGGGATCGACGGCGTGGTCCTGGAGAATTTTCAGTTCGCGCCCGAACCCGGCACCCTGGCGGTCCTGGGTTTCGGCCTGGCCGGCCTGGGCGCACTGCGCCGGCGTCGCAAGACCGCTTAACCGGCTAACCCGGCCAACCAGGCCGCAACCTGGACGGGCCGTGGATTGCCCCGGGCGCGGGGGCGCCCCTGGATGAGCCCAGACGCGGGCGATGACCACAATCGCGCTGACAATGACAGGACAGGACAGCACACCGCGCCATCGCCGCACCGGGACCCCGACCGTCGGTCCGCTGCGGATTTCCCCGAATCGGGCGCAGGCCCTACACTTGATCATGCCCCACGCCGATTTCGTCCATTTGCGCACCCATTCCGCCTACTCGCTCAGCGAAGGCGCCATCAGACCCGACAAGATCGCCGCCCTGGCGAAGGATGCGATGATGCCGGCAGCGGCCATCACCGATACCGGCAACCTGTTCGGCGCGTTGGAATTCTCTCAGTACTGCATGGGCAAGGGCATCCAGCCGATCATCGGCTGCCAGATCGCACTGACCCGGACCGACAATCCGCGCCTGGCACCGGACCCGATCGTGCTGTTGGCGCAGAACGCGGCGGGGCTTGCCAATCTGCAACGGCTGTCGACCTTGGGCTTCCTGGACACCGATCCCAGCCTGAAGCCGCAACTGCCGTTCGATCGGATCGCGGCCCACGCGGACGGGATTTTGCTGCTGACCGGCGGCACCACCGGCCCGATCGGGCGCCTGTTGTCGGAAGGCCAGAAGCCGGACGCTCAACGTCTGCTGGCAGTGTTCGAAGAAGCGTTTCCCGGCCGCACGGCGATGGAACTGCATCGGCACGGCCTGGAGGTGGAACGCGCGATCGAACCCGGCATGATCGCGCTGGCCGACGCGCTGTCGATCCCCCTGGTTGCCACCAATGATTGTTACTTTGCGAAACCGGAAATGCACCAGGCGCACGACGCGTTGCTGTGCATCGCCGAAGGCCGCCTGATGTCGGAAGCCAATCGCCGCCGCGTCACCGCCGAACACTGGTTCAAACCCGCCGCCGCCATGCGCGCTTTGTTCGCCGAGCTGGGGGATGCCTGCGACAACACCATCGCCATTGCGCAACGCTGCGCCATCATGGCGGAAACCCGCAAGCCCTTGCTGCCGGTGTGCCCGAAAGTCCATGAAGGCGCCACGGAAGAGGAAACCGTCCGCGCCATGGCCCACCAGGGTCTGGACCGGCGTATGGACATCATGGGCGCCGACGACGCCACCCGCGCCCGCTATCGCGAACGCCTGAGCTATGAACTCGATGTTATCGCCAATATGGGGTTCTCTGGCTACTTCCTGATCGTCGCGGATTTCATCCAGTGGTCGAAGGCGCAAGGCATCCCGGTCGGTCCCGGGCGCGGGTCGGGCGCCGGATCGGTTGCTGCCTGGGCGCTGACCATCACCGATCTGGACCCGTTGCAGTTCAACCTGCTGTTCGAACGCTTCCTGAACCCGGAACGCGTGTCGATGCCCGACTTCGACATCGACTTCTGCCAGGAAGGCCGCGACCGGGTTATCGACTATGTCCGCCGCGAATACGGCGGCGACCGGGTCGCCCAGATCATTACTTTCGGAAAACTCCAGGCCCGCGCCGCCGTCCGCGACGTCGGGCGGGTTCTCGGGTTGCCGTACGGCCAGGTCAACAAAGTTGCCGAACTGATCCCGAACAATCCCGCCAAGCCGGTGACGTTGCAGCAGGCGGTGGACGGCGAGCCTCGCCTCCGGGCCTTGCGCGACGAAGACGAGGGCATCGCCCGCCTGCTGGAAATCGCGCTGCAGATCGAAGGTCTGTATCGACACGCGTCCACCCATGCCGCCGGGGTGGTGATCGGCGACCGCCCGCTGGTCGAACTGGTGCCGCTGTATCGCGATCCGAAATCGGACTTCCTGGTCACCCAATACTCGATGAAGCATGTCGAGCAGGCGGGATTGGTCAAGTTCGACTTTCTCGGTCTGACCACCTTGACGATCCTGCGACGGGCGGAGAATTTCCTGAAGGGCCTGGGCATCACGGTCGATCTGGACCGGCTGCCGCTGGACGACAAGAAGACCTACGACATGCTGGCGAAGGGCGATGCCGGCGGGGTGTTCCAGATGGAAGGCCAGGGGATGCGCGACACGTTGCGCCAGATGCGCCCCGACCGGTTTGAGGATCTGATCGCCGCCGTGGCGCTGTATCGTCCCGGCCCGATGGCCAACATTCCCGATTACTGCCGGCGCAAGCACGGGGAAAAATGGGAATCGCCGCACCCGGTCATCCACGACATCCTGTCAGAGACCTATGGGATCATGGTCTATCAGGAACAGGTCATGCAGATCGCCCAGACGATGGCGGGATACAGCCTGGGCGGCGCGGATCTGTTGCGGCGCGCGATGGGCAAGAAGATCGCTTCCGAAATGGAAGCCCAACGCGACATCTTCACCAAAGGCGCCATCGAACGCGGCATCGATCCCGCGAAGGCCACCGAAGTCTTCGACCTGATGGCCAAGTTCGCCGATTATGGCTTCAACAAATCGCACGCCGCCGCCTATGCCCTGGTCGCCTATCAGACCGCCTGGCTGAAAGCCAACCACCCGGAAGTCTTCATCGCCGCCTGCATGAGCCTGGCCGTCAACAACACCGACCGGCTGGCGGCGTTGAAGCAGGAAACCGAACGCGCCGGCACCCGCATCCTGCCGCCCGACATCAATCGTTCCTGTGCCGATTTCTCGGTGGAGCGCATGGATAACGGCAAGCTGGCCATCCGTTACGCTCTGGCCGCCGTCAAGAAGGTCGGGTTCGCCGCCATGCGGTCGCTGGAAACGGTGCGCGGCGATACCCCGTTCGCGGATATTCCCGATTTCGCCGCCCGTATCGACCCGCGCCAGATCAACCGCATGCAGATCGAAAATCTGGTTCGCGCCGGCGCCTTCGATCGTCTGGAAGCCAACCGGGCACGATTGTTCGCGGCATCGGAAACCATTCTGCGGCGCGCCCAGGCGGTGGCCGAGGAAAAGGAAAGCGGTCAGATCGGCCTGTTCGGCGGCACCGCCAGCAAGCCCGAACCGCTACGCCTGCCCGCCATCGCCGATTGGCCGCAACTGGAACGCCTGGCCTTTGAATCGGAAGCCGTGGGCTTCCATCTGACCGCCCATCCGCTGGATGCCTACACCCAGGCGCTGCGTCGCATGGGCACCGTCCCCACCAGCCAGATAGAGGCGCGTGCCCAGGGCGGGCTGACCCGCGCCAAGATCGCCGGCACGGTCGTCAACAGCAAGGAGCGCATCACCCGCACCGGCAGCCGCATGGCCTGGGTGCGGATTTCCGACGCATCGGGCTCGGTCGAGGTCACCTGTTTCAGCGAAGTGCTGACCGCATCCCGGGAGATCCTGGTCGCCGGATCGAATGTGGTGGTGACGGCGGAACTGAAAATGGACGGAGAGGCGCTGCGGATCACCGCTTTCGACGTGACCACCCTGGACGAGGCCGCCGCGGCCACCGGGGCAGCGATCCGGATCTGGCTGCGCGAGACCGCATCGGTGCCGCATATCCGCGACCTGCTGGGCCGGGAAAGCGGCGGCAAGGGCCGGGTGATCCTGGTGCCGCGCCTCGATACCGCGCAGAGCGTCGAGATCGCGCTACCCGGCCGTTATTCGGTAACGCCCAGGTTGGCGCAGGCGCTGAAATTGCTGCCCGGTGTGGAGCAGATCGAAGAAGTCTGATCGCGACCATAACGGACCGTGCGCCAGACGGCCCGCCCGATCCGACTGGGCGGCGCTAACGCTCGCTCAGCGCGCAGTGGCCGACCACGATGCCCACCGGGATTGAAAGCGCGATCCAGCCGAGCAGAAAGGCCGTGACGTGGATCGGCAGGCACGAAAGCGCCGCGACCAGCGCTGTGACGAACATCGCCAGCCCGATAGTCCGGCAATTGGCGAGGCTGTCCCCGACAGACGCCATTCCGTTGCACTCCCCTGTCATACCCGCGACTTTCGGCGGACACATTGTGTTACGTGAGGCTTGATATGCAGAAGTCGTGCCATGTAGGGAATTGGTAACTTTCCAATGAGTTGCGGTCGCGGTCTCGCAGCTGTCATGCGCGACCGTCAAATTCTCCGACACCGTCCGCCAGCCCCGCACAAACCTATTCCAGGCTTGCGAGCCAGCGGATCGACCGGCACTGTCAGGCACCAAAGCGGAGGACGGCGGAATGGCACAGAATCGCGGCCTGGCTCACGCGGCCCTGGACGAACTGCTCGATATCGGAAACCTGCCCCGTTCGGCCGGCGAGCGGGTCACGATCACCGGAGACGACCCCGTGCTGCCGACCCGTTACCGGATCGGCACCGCGGGCGCCGGCGTCCTGGCGGCAACCGGCGTGGCCGCGTCGGAACTGTGGCGGATCAAAACTGGCCGCACCCAGGCTGTAACGGTGGATGTGCCCGCGGCCGCGGTTTCGTTGCGCAGCGGCCGTTACATGAACATCGCCGGCAGGCCGGCCGACCGCGACTTTGCGCCGCTGATGCGCTTCTACCCAACCCGGGACGGGCGCTGGCTGTTCCTTCACACCAACTTTCCCAATCTCCGCGACCAGGCGCTTCGCCTCCTCGGCGCACAGGACGATCTGGCGTCCGTCACCGCCGCCATCGGCCAGGGCGACGGGGAGGCGTTGGAGACCATGCTGCATGAAGGGGGCGCGTGCGCCGGCTTCGTGCGCACCCATGCCGAGTGGGACAACCATCCGCACGCGCAGGCCATTTCGGTGCTGCCGGCGGTGGAAATCACCCGCATCGGCGACGCGCCGCCGCGTCCCCTGCCGTTCGGCGACCGGCCGCTGTCCGGCGTGCGGGTGCTGGACCTGACGCGCGTGATCGCCGGCCCGACCTGCGCGCGCACCCTGGCCGAACATGGCGCCGATGTCCTGAAGATCACCCGCGCCGGGCTGGCGGATTCCGGGCAACTCGATCTCGATACCGGCATCGGCAAGCTATCCGCGCGCCTGGACCTGCGGGAAGCCGATCAGCATGCGCGCCTGCGGGAACTGGCCGGCACCGCGGATGTGTTCAGCCAGTCCTATCGCCCCGGGACCCTGGCCGCCCGCGGCTTCAGCCCGGAGGCCCTGGCCGAACTGCGCCCCGGCATGGTCTATGTGACGCTCAGCGCCTGGGGTCATACCGGGCCGTGGCAGAACCGGCGCGGCTACGACACGGTCGTGCAGGCGGCGACCGGCATGGCTGATGCCTCCGGTCGGAACGCCAATGGGACTTCCAGTGGGGCTTCCAGTGGGGCTTCCGGTCCCAGGCATCTGCCGGTGTCCGCGATCGACTATGTCGGCGGCAACCTGATGGCCTATGGCGCGATGGTGGCACTGCTGCGGCGTGCCACGGAAGGCGGCAGTTGGCTCGTCCGGGCTTCCCTGGCGACGACGGCGCGCTGGATCGTGCAACGCGGCGTGCTCGACGATGCCGTGTGGCGGACCGCGCCCGAGGACCTGCCGGCCGCGCAGATCGCCCGCCTGACCACCGAGGTCGACGCGCCCGACGGCCGCATCCGCTACCTGGCGCCGATCGTGGGGATGTCGGAAACTCCGGCGCGTTGGGCGCGCCCGCCCGTGCCGCTGGGCTATCACCCGGCGGCCTGGCCGTCATAGCCGGACCATCCGGTGCCGTTTCACCGTTCGGTACCAGACGGTCCCCACCCCATCGACGACAGCCATCTTATTACTTCACCAACCGATCAATAATGATCGGTTCCGGGCGTCGGCATGGCGCATCGTCACCTGCCAAGCGGCGCCGGGCCGCAATGAATGGCTTGGTGGCAGGGCAGACCGTCGGCGCCGGCGCGGGCCGGCAAGACCATGCCGAAGCGCCGTCATGTGGAGTTGAGTATTTTCCGGCCCTTTCGCCATGCGCGTCCAGTGACTAGCTATACTGAAGTTCGTGACGCCTTGACCCACCAGACATCGCCGTGACGATCTCCCGGATCATGGAGACCGCCCCGCTGTCTTTGCCCCCCGATCTTAGCCCCCCTTGGGCCGAGTGGACATGCCCAGGCGTTCCGTTCATCCTGCCCGGAACAGGCAAGAGGCGCGATCGGCGCCCGAATTGCCGCAAACGAACCAACAGGGGCCAACATGTTCAGGAAACCAAACCACGCTCGCCAGCCACAACGGCTGATCGCGGGGCTCGCCTTCGGGGTCGCGGTGCTGACCGCAACGCCAGCCACGGACGCGCGCGCGCAGGATTTCAACACCAGTGCCACGATCGTTTACTACGACGCCGCGGGCAACGAGAACCTTGACCCCGCCGATGCCCAGGCCGCCAGCAGCTTCTCCCAGGAAGCCATGCTGGCACTCTATGAGCCGTTGATCCGCCTGACCGATGCCGGCGATCCCGCGCCGGGCCTTGCGGAATCCTGGACCACCGGCGCCGACCTGACCACCCTGACCCTGAAGCTGCGCCAGAACGTGACCTTCCACGACGGCTCGCCCTTCAACGCCGATGTCGTCAAACGCAATCTCGACCGCTTCATCGCGCTCGGCACCCGCGCCAGCGGCACGGTGGTGGAAGCGGTGCGCGGCATCGCCAGCATCGATGTCCTCGGGCCGTATGAGATCAGGCTGACCCTGAAGGCGCCGAACGGGCAGATGCTGTATCACCTGGGCGGCGTCGCCGGAATGATGGCCAGCACCGCGTCTTTGACCGAAGGCGCCTATGCCGCCACCTTCAAGCCGATCGGCGCCGGTCCCTACAAGATCAAGTCGTTCGCCGCCAATGAACGTACGGTGTTCAGCCGCAACGATACCTATTGGAACGGCGTCGCCGGACGCCCGGCCGGGTTCGAACATCATTACGTGCCCGACGGACGCGCGCGGATGAACGCGCTGCGGTCCGGCCAGGGCAATCTGGCGCTGATCGAACCGCGTCAGATCGCCGAGGCCAAGCAGGCCGGATTCGCTGTCCAAATCAACGAAAAGAACAGCGTCTGGACCACCTATGTGAACCCTCAGCCATCCCCTCATTTTTTCTACTGTGATTCCAAGGCAGTAGGTTTGGATGCCAAGTCGCCCCGCCACCTGCAACGGGAAGCTGGCCCAACTGACCGGGTCATACCTCGAGTCACGTAACCCAGCCTGATACAAAAAGCGGTGTCCAGGAGACTCGTGCCTGCTTGGGCATAGTAATGCAGGAGTCGAAAATGAGGGGAGTCATGAGACCTCGACGGCGTTAGGTCCGTTGGAATCGATGGCCAGACGGCCGATGCGGTCACGTCTATCGGTCGGTTGCGATATCATACTTATACCGTCGCCGAGGTTGTCAAATCATTACAAGTTTTTTTTCGAAATAACCGATCCGACCATAAAACACGCAATCCATTCGGATTTTGGGACGCATGGCGGGAGATACCACGCGCCATCGCGCAGTACCACTCGAACGCTCGCCATTCAGGTCAGTGCCTCTGAAGGCGGACCAGACCTGCGCGAGCCGGGTGCGGGCGCCGTCCGCTTCGGTGGGGCCCGTGATCAATCACCCGAACCCACTACTGCGGCATCGATCCCAGGACCGGGCCCGCAATTGGTTCGAAGCCGGCTTGTTTGATCTGCGTCAAAGCAAGCCGATCAGCCATGGGCGATAGTGGCCTGGAAAGCGGGGAAAACTCCGCTTGGCGCAGGAGATAACCAATGACAACCACATTCATGAACGCCGAAATCCACCCGACCATCGAGGTGACCGAGCGTACCGACGGCCATTTCATACCGTTCATGGTCGGGCTTATCATTGCCGTCGCCTCGGCCCTGGCCTTTATTGCCCTGACCGGCGTCCCACATTAAGGCGACGCGCAACGATAAACGCTCCATTTGGCGCGCGGCCGGCCAACACTGTCACATCCACGCAGGCGGGCCATTCCGGGCCTTGCGGAGATCAAGACCGCATGCCCTGAATGGTGGGGCCGCACCCGCCATCACGTGGAGACAATCGTGCTCCATATCGAAAGGAGCGCTGGTTTTACACGAACCAACCCAACCACTGACCTATGGATGGCCACCGTCATTGCGAGCACAGCGAAGCAATCCAGGGGCTTGGCACGATCGATCCTGTTGGTTGCCGTGGATTGCTTCGCTACGCTCACAATGACGGTGGCCGCTGTCGCCATGCGTCACTGGTTCGGTCGGTTGGCATTGCATGTCGTCCAGACGGACCGTCGTGGCCGATGCACAATCACCCTATCCGTGACAGATTCTTGTAAGATTTGAGTGACGGCCGTCCAACCAGGGCGGCCGTTTGGCCCTGTACCCGCCAGCACGGCCTTGTTCCCGCCAGCTTCAAACGTGGCACTTTGCCCCACCAGGCCACCGGTCATCGGGACCAGTGACGCACGCCCTCGCCGGGGCGCCATCGTGCGGTGACGGCCGAGCGATGTGCCTGACTGGGAAATCCGCCAGCCAAGTCCCCTCGGTCCGCCGATCAGATCGCGACCCGGACGCCCAGTTCGACGACGCGGTCGCTCGGGATCCGGAAGAATTCGGTCGCCGACACCGCATTGCGCGCCATCACCAGGAACAGCCAACGCCGCCACCAGGACAGTTTCGGCTCCATGCCGGGCACCAGCACTTCGCGACCCAGGAAATAGCTGGCCTGCATCGGATCGAATCGGACCGCGTCGCCCAGTTCCTCCAACTCCCGCGGGATATTCGGGCTTTCCATGAAGCCGTAGCGCAGCACGACCCGGAAGATGCCAGTGCCGAGTTCGGAGACTTCGGTGCGCGCGGATCGAGGTACCTCCGGGTCGTCGGTATTCTGGACCGTGACGAACAGGACCCGCTCATGCAGCACCTTGTTGTGCTTCAGGTTATGCAACAACGCGGTCGGCACGTAGTCGGGGTTGCCGGTCAGGAACACCGCCATGCCCGGCACCCGGATTGTCCGCGATTGCGGCAATCGGGCCAAGAACGGCTGCAGCGGCATGCTGTCCTGCTTCCAGCGCGCCAGCAGCAGGTCGCGCCCACGGCGCCAGGACGTCATCAGGCCCAGCAAGGCCAGGGCCATGGCGAGAGGCACCCAGCCGCCTTCCGGGATTTTCAGCGCGTTGGAAGCGAAGAACGTTGCGTCCACCAGAAAAAACGCCCCGAACAAGCCCACCGCCGCCCATCGCGGCCAGTGGAACTGCCGCCGAAAGACCACCGTCGCCAATACGCAGTCGCACAAGAAGGTGCCGGTCACCGCGATCCCGTAGGCCGCCGCCAAATGCTCGCTGGAACGAAACGCGAAGACCAGCACCAGCACGCCAACGGCCAGCAACATGTTCACTTGCGGGATGTAGATTTGCCCTTCCTCGGTGTTCGAGGTGTGACGGACCGTCATGCGCGGGAAGAACCCAAGCTGCATACATTGGCGGGTGACCGAGAAGGCGCCCGATATCAGCGCCTGGCTGGCGATTACCGTCGCCAACGTCGCCAGGATCACCATTGGCAAGCGCAGCCATTCCGGGCCGAGCAAAAAGAACGGGTTCGCGACCGCCTCTGGATGAGCCATCACCAGCGCCCCCTGGCCCATGTAGTTCAGGGTCAGGCAGGGCAGCACGAACATGATCCAGGCGCGCCGGATCGGCTGGCGGCCGAAATGGCCCATGTCGGCGTAGAGCGCTTCGGCACCGGTGACGCACAGCACCACCGCACCCAGCACGATGAAGGCGAACCCCTTATGCTCGATGCACAATCCGATCGCATAGGTGGGCGACAGCGCCAGCAACACGGACGGATTCCGGACGATCTGGAAAACGCCCAAGACCCCCAGCACGATAAACCACACCAGCATGACCGGGCCGAACAACCGTCCGACCGCCCCGGTCCCATGCGACTGCACAGAAAAGATCGCCACGATGATCAGCGCAGAGATCGGCACGACATAGGTCTTGAAGGCAGGCGCCGCGACTTCCAGGCCCTCCACCGCCGACAGGACGGAAATCGCTGGCGTGATCACGCCGTCACCGAAAAACAGGCAGGCGCCGACAATGCCGACCAGACCGACAATCTTGCGGCTATGCACGCCGGTGCACATCCGCTGGGCGAGCACCATCAGGGCCAGGGTCCCGCCCTCTCCCCGGTTATCGGCGCGCATGATCAGAAGCACGTATTTGACGGTGACGATCAACACCATCGACCAGAAGATCATGGACAGGACGCCCAGGATCTCGGAGTTGGCGATGCCGCCATCGGTAAAAAGCTGGAGGCTGGTTTTGAAGGCATAGAGCGGGCTGGTGCCGATATCCCCGTAGACGACGCCTAAAACCGCCAGCATTTTGCCGGCTGACGGATTGGCACCCCTTTCGTCCGCCGTCGCGATCGTCATGACTGAACCGAAACCGGGGGCTGATCGGCCTGCTCCCCTGCGAATTCGGACGATCGACGTCCGGGCGGCAGCGAATCGGCTTCGGTCATGAGTTGCCTCGTCTCGCAGCGTCAGCCCAAGATGGCTGGGCGCGGGCGGACGCATACGCCGAGGTCGCCGGACGCACAAGCGCAACCCCACCAATCCCTGACCGCGATGGCGCGGCCCCCGGCTCATCGGGACGGCGACGTACCGGCTCTATCCCCTTCAGAGCAGGTCGTTCACCGCTACGATCGCGGCAATAGAACGCGCCGGCCGGACGATCTGGGCCTGACTGTCATACCCGCCAGGCCGTGGCACCAAGCCGGGATCAGGTCCGCTCAGGCAGCATCCTCTCGCCGATCCCGGACCTTCACGTAGGCGAGCTTGGCATGCTCCCCGCAATATGGCTTGCCCGGTTCGGACGGCGAGTCGCAGAAATGGAAGCTCCTGGTGCCAGGTTCGCCGATCGGCCAGCAGCAGGTGATGACCCGCCCGTACGGACGCGCGGCGACCGGCGCCAATCTGGGAAGCGGCATCGGCGCGACGGGGCGGACCGGGGGCTGCGGCTGCGGCTGAGGCTGCGGCGCTGGGGTCTCCACCACGGGTTCGGCCGCGAATATCAGCGCGGGCGGAACCGGTTCATCGGTGCTCGCCAACGGCGGCAAGGTCGTGCCATCGCCGCGGATACAGGACGGCGGCGCCGGTGGCGGCTCCCTCCGGATCGGTGACGGGCGCGCGTCAAGCTCCAGCCGATGCGCCTTCCCGACGATGGCATTCTTCGAAACGCCCAGGCGCCGACCGATTTCCGCCGTCGAGTGACCTTCAGCCCAAAGTGTCCTCAGGCGAAGGATCGTCTCCTCGTTCCAATCCATCCAGTGGGTTCCCTTCCCGATACCGGCGCAAGATATGGTATCGGCGACTCGGCCGCGGCTCAATGGCTGAGACGGCCCGGACCACAAAAAGTTGTGGACAAACTGGGGTAACACCACAAGGGCTTGGGATTTGGACGGGATTTGACGCCGAACATCGGGACCGACATGTGGCGCGGCGTAATGCCATGTGGTCCGCTTGCGTACGGCACGCCCGCCGTTCGGCCACCAACCCGGTGGCCGCGGCATGCCTGGCTGCGCAGGGCAGTCGTGCCTGACGGGACCACTGCCCCGCCAGAGCCACCTTTAAGAGCCATCAATACCAGAGCAGCCAATCACCGGGTCGCGGAAGATTCCCGTGCCGGCGTCGCGGCCTGGGCGCTCCCAGGAGCAGCCGCCGGTCCGGGGATCGTCCCGGTCGGCTTGTCAGCGGTAGCCTCCATGGAGGCATCGTCGCCGTCCGCCATATTTTTCTTGAATGATTTGATACCCTTGGCGAAATCGCCCATCAGGCTGCTGACCTTGCCGCCGCCAAACAGCAGCAACACAACCAGCAGCACGACCAGCCAGTGCCAAATGCTGAAGCTACCCAATGAAACCTCCATGCTCGGCGTCGCTCACGCCCGGCCCCTGTTCCCGCTCGGCTCCTGCCGAGACGTATGTTCGGCCCCAATCGAGGTGCCGCGATTGTCGTTTACCCGTTTACGCAAGACGTGCCAACGAAATGGCGTGGGACCCGCGTGGATGCAAGCGACGTTTCCTTCGATCGGCGCGATTTGGGGCCGCGCGAACTCCGCCGCTCGCCAGTGGGCGGTGTCGATGAAAAACGGTCGTGGCGGCGATGGCCTTCGTTGCCGAATCTCCGTTTGCGGAGTAGCGTGGCTGTTCGACAGATGAAATCCGGGGCGCGCGCAAACGACGCTCCACCCATCTGCCGAGGGGATGGGCGTCGCGGATACAGTCCGCCGCGCCCCTGTTCAACAGGGCGCCGGCGCCGAGTCGCGGCCGTATCGCCCAGGCAGAAAGGCTACGTCCATGACGACCGGCACCGTGAAATGGTTCAACCCGACCAAAGGCTACGGGTTCATCGCCCCTGACACCGGGGGCAAAGACATCTTCGTGCATATCAGCGCCGTCCAGAAGGCCGGCCTGCGCGGTCTGAACGAAGGCCAGAAAGTGGGCTTCGACATCGAGGAACAACAGAATGGCCGTGCCGCCGCGGTCAATCTTTCCGCGGATACCTGACAGCGGGGAACCTGCCAGCGGGAACCTGCCAGCGGGCAACCGCCAGCGGGAACCTGCCAGAGGGCAACTGCCAGAGGGCAACTGCCAGCGGGCAACTGCCAGCGGGCAACTGCCAGCGGGCAACCGCCCGCCGACGCGTGACAGTCGCGGCCTCGGCCGGCTCCGAACCCAAGGCCGGAGTCGCGCCACGGGCGACACGTCGCGGCAGGCAGCGGGCCGCGAACGCTTATTCCCCCGAACTGTTGCATCCTTGCATGAGTGAGCACCCGCCATGATCTATGGCCTCGCTGGCTCTTGAGTTCGGTGTGTTAGCCTGGCCTTGTCGGCCGAGGTGAAAGCAGCCGACAAGCCTGTCCCGATTGCGCGTCCGGCCGGAAGGCGCTTGCGTGAAAACGATGTGTCATTTAGGCAGATGACGGAAGGATGACACTTGCCAATGAATCATACCCTGGACCATCGCGACGGGTCGGGACGGCGGCGAGGCACGGCCCCCGCGGTGGCGTTGGATACGGCCTCTATTGTCGACGCTTATCGGCGTTGGGCCGGCGTGTACGATGCTGTGTTCGGCGGGGTCTCCTCGTTCGGTCGCAAGCGCGCGGTGGCGGCGGTCAACGCCCTTCCCGGTCGTGATGTGCTGGAAGTTGGTGTCGGCACCGGCCTGGCTCTGCCCCATTACAACAAGGACAAACGGATCACCGGCATCGACCTGTCGGTTGAGATGCTGGAACGCGCGCGGGAACGTGTGGCCGAAGAAGGCCTGCGCAATGTGACCGAGCTATGTGAAATGGACGCGGAGGCGACGACTTTCGAAGATGGGGCGTTCGATACCGCGGTCGCGATGTTTGTGGCCTCTGTCGTTCCCAACCCCAGGCGCCTGCTAGCGGAAATCCGGCGAGTCGTTAAACCTGGCGGTAATATCCTGTTTGTAAACCATTTTTCGGCAGATCGTGGGCCGCGATGGTGGATCGAGCGGGCCATGGCGCCGGGGTCACGCGCGCTGGGGTGGCATCCTGACTTCGCCATCGAAGCACTGTTGTCCCCGGACGACATGCGCGGCATGGACCGGAGCAGCGTGCCGCCGCTGGGAATTTTCACTTTGGTGCGCCTGTCGAACTGACCCGGGACTCGGCCACACCCACGGCGCCCCGAGACGACGGCGCTGTGGGAGTGGGCCGTCGCCCCCTTCTCCCTGTCCGGACCTTGTCCGCCCCTCTTCGTTGAAGCACAGGTTGCCGGGTCGATCCCGGCAACGCCGATAAGGGGCGGTGCATCCGTTTGTAGCGATATATTTGTGCGCGTCGCCTAACGGAATGCCGGAACGCCGCCATATCCCGGCCACGTCAAATTCACAGCGCTGTCCAGTCCCGGCGCCCCCCGAATCGCGCCGAACAGGTCGTGATATTCGGTTCGATGATCGGAGTAGCTCCCATGTGCCGATTGCGCCGAATGATGCTTTGCCAGCCGCGCGCGATCCGGGTTTCCCGGCAACGCCTCCGCGCAAAGTGCCAATCGGCGCCACTGTTTTCGGTCGGCACCTTGATCTCATGCACGGGGTCCGGTAGGCGAATGATTGATAGCCTGGCCAGGGGCGGGACGCCTTGCGGCGGCCAGGCGACGAAACGAGGTGCCCGGCCGATGCAGCTTCCGAGGCGGCTTTTCGCCGCGCTGACTTTCCTGATGATGGCGCCCCTGGTTATGCCAGGCGGCGGAACCGCGATGGCGCAGGCGCCGAAGCCCTGGGAAATGGGCATGCAGGCAGCCTTCAGCCCCTTGAAGGAGCGGGTTATCGACCTGCACAACATGGTGCTGGTCATCATCACCCTGATCACCATCTTCGTGGGCGTACTGCTCATCTGGGTGATGTATCGCTATAACGCCGCCAAGAATCCGGTGCCGAGCCAGACGAGCCACAATACAGTGATTGAGGTGGCGTGGACGGTGATCCCGGTGCTGATCCTGGTGGTGATGGCGATCCCATCCTTCCGGCTGATCTATTACCAGGACCGCACGCCGGACCCGGATCTGACGATCAAGGTGACCGCTCACCAGTGGTATTGGCAGTACACTTACCCGGACAATGGCGATATCTCGATCGAGAGCCGCTACATTCGCGATGAGGATCTGAAGCCAGGCCAGCTCCGGCTGCTGGACGTGGACAACGAGATGGTGATCCCGGTCGGCAAGAATATCCGGATCCTGACCGGCAGCACCGACGTCATCCACAGTTTCTTCATCCCGTCGCTTGGCGTACAGCGCTATGCCATCCCCGGCCGGACGATCGAAACCTGGCTGTCGGCGAGCAAGCCCGGCGTCTATTATGGGCAGTGCAACCAGATCTGCGGCACGGACCACAGCCGGATGCCGATCGCGGTCAAGGCCGTCTCCGAGGAGGACTATAAGACCTGGGTCGCACACGCAAAGAAGACCGCCGACGCGGGTCCGGCCACCGGAAATGGGATGGCCGCGGCTATGACGCAGGTGATGGCGGCGGCGAATACGACCGCCCCGCAAGGTGTTCAGCGCTAACCCGCCAGGTTGGCGCGTGAAGGAGATAGACGATGGCGGCAACGACGAACGACCATGCGCATGGGCATGACGATCATCACGACCACAAGCCGGGCTTCGTGACGCGCTGGCTGTTCAGCACGAACCACAAGGATATCGGCACGCTATACCTGATCTTCGCCGTGATTGGCGGGATCGTCGGTGGCATCCTGTCGATGATGATGCGGGCGCAATTGCAGTTTCCCGGCAGCACGATCGTGGCGGACGGGCAGACCTGGAATACCATGGTCACCACTCACGGCCTGCTCATGATCTTCTTCTCGGTCATGCCGGCGCTGATCGGTGGCTTCGGCAACTGGTTCATCCCGCTGATGATCGGCGCGCCGGACATGGCGTTCCCACGCCTGAACAACATCAGCTTCTGGCTGCTGCCCCCTGCCCTGGTGTTGATCTGCATCGGGCTGTTCCTGAACGAATCCGGCTCCGGTTGGACGCTGTATCCGCCGCTGTCCAACCAGACCTATGAACCGGGCATGGGGATGGATTGCACGCTGTTCGCATTGCATCTGGCCGGCGCCAGCTCGCTGCTCGGGTCGATGAACTTCATCACGACCATCTTCAACATGCGCGCACCGGGCATGACCCTGCACAAGATGCCGCTGTTCATCTGGTCGGAACTGGTCACCGCCTTCCTGCTGGTGCTGTCGGTGCCGGTGCTGGCGGGCGCGATCACCATGCTGATCTTCGACCGCAATTTCGGCACCGCCTTCTTCGACCCGACGGGCGGCGGAGACCCGGTGCTGTTCCAGCATCTGTTCTGGTTCTTCGGCCACCCCGAAGTCTACATCATGATCCTGCCCGCGTTCGGGATCGTCAGCCACGTGATCTCCACGTTCAGCAAGAAGCCCATCTTCGGCTATCTGGGCATGGTCTACGCGATGGTCGCCATCGGCGTGGTAGGCTTCGTCGTGTGGGCTCACCACATGTACCTGTCGGGCATGGACGTCGACACGCGCGCCTACTTCATGGCCGCGACCCTGGTTATCGCGGTGCCGACGGGCGTGAAGATCTTCTCCTGGATCGCCACGATGTGGGGCGGGTCGATCGAGTTCACGACCCCCATGCTGTGGGCCATCGGCTTCCTGTTCGTGTTCACCCTCGGCGGCGTCACCGGCGTGGTGCTGGCCAATGCCGGCATCGATCAGGTCGTGCACAACACCTATTACGTGGTCGCCCACTTCCACTACGTGCTGTCGCTGGGCGCCGTGTTCGGCATCTTCTGCGGCTGGTACTACTGGATCGGCAAGATGTCCGGCCATCAATATCCGGAATTCTGGGGCCGGGTGCATTTCTGGCTGACCTTCGTCGGTGTGAACCTGACCTTCTTCCCGCAGCACTTCCTCGGCCTGTCCGGAATGCCGCGCCGCTACCCGGACTATCCCGACGCCTTCGCGGGTTGGAACTACGTATCGTCGATCGGCGCCTATATCAGCGGGATCGCGCTGTGCGTGTTCCTCTATGTCTGCTACCGCACCTTCACATCGAAGGCGCATGTGGCCGACAACTACTGGGGCGAAGGCGCCACCACCCTGGAATGGACGCAGACGTCACCGCCCGCGTTCCACTCCTTCACGGAACTGCCAAGGATCCGGTGACCCCGTGAGCGACGCAACCATCCCGAGTGCCGGCGGCAACAGGGGGGACCAGTCCCCCCTGTTGCACAACGCGGCCAGCCTGAACGACAGCGGCGTGTCCATCCCCATGAACGCTGAAGCCAAGGACTGGTTCGCGCTGCTGAAGCCGCGAGTCATGACCCTGGTGGTGTTTACCGGGCTGATCGGGTTGCTGGTTGCGCCGGGCCATCTGCATCCCGTGCTGGGCTTTACCGCGGTGCTTTGCATCGCCATTGCCGCCGGAGCCTGTGGCGCCATCAACATGTGGTACGATCGCGACATCGACGCGATCATGCTGCGCACCCGCAATCGACCGATTCCCGCCGGCCGGATCGAACCCGGGGCCGCGTTGGGCTACGGCGTAACCTTGGCGATCGGCTCGGTCATCGTCATGGGTCTGGCCGTCAACCTGACAGCCGCCGCCGTGCTGGCGCTTTCGATCGGATTCTATGTTTTCGTCTACACGATGTGGCTGAAGCGGCGCACGCCGCAGAACATCGTCATTGGCGGGGCGGCCGGCGCGTTTCCTCCGGTGATCGGCTGGGCCGCGGTGACCGGTTCGGTCGATCTGATCCCGCTGGTTCTGTTCGGGATCATCTTCATCTGGACCCCGCCGCATTTCTGGTCGCTCGCCCTGTGGGCCAATGACGACTACCGGCGAGCCGGCGTGCCGATGCTGCCCGTGGTGGCGGGCGCACGGACGACACGGCGGCAGATCGTGCTTTATACCCTGGCGCTGGTTCCCCTCACCCTGGTCCCCTGGTGGCTGGGATTCTCCGGCTTGATCTATGGGCTGACGGCGTTGGTGCTGGGCGCCGGCTTTCTGGCCAGCGTTGCCAGGGTCGCAACCGACCGCCAGGATCCGACCGGTGTCAGCCTCACCAATGACGCGCCCGCACGCTCGGCCTTCAAATTCTCCATCCTGTATCTGTTCGTGCTATTTGGCGCGCTGGCTGTCGACCGGCTTGTCGGCTGACCGCGATATTCAGGATCGGATTGATGCAAGACTCAACGACACCAACCAAGCCGCTGGATGCCGCGGAATTTCGCCGCCGCCGTCGCGCCATGAACTGGACCATCATGCTGGTCCTGGTCCTGCTGTGCGCGTTGTTCTTCGCGATCACCATCGCCAAGATGACGAAGGCCTGACAGATAAATGGACAGCGACGGAAGCGGCCCAGATATCCAGCGGGGCGCCACCAATCAGGGAACGCGCCGCGCAACGCAGCGCGGCAACCGTGTGATCGCCGTCGCTTTCGTCGGCGTGGCCCTGTCCATGGGCGGGCTGTCCTTCGCCGCAATCCCGCTCTATCGCATGTTCTGCGCCGCCACCGGTTTCGGCGGCACGCCCAAAATCACCCAGGCCGCCGCACCGGGTGGCACCGGACAGACCATCAAAATCCGGTTCAACGCCGATACCAATCCGGGGCTGCCCTGGAAGTTCAAGCCCGAACGGATCGAGGTGACCCTGCCGTTGGGGGAAGACCAACTCTCCTTCTATACTGCGCAGAATCTCGCGCGCACCCCGGTCACCGGCGTGGCGCTGTACAACGTCACCCCGGAAAAGGCCGCGAAATATTTCCACAAGACCGCCTGCTTCTGCTTCGACCGCCAGACCCTGGAAGGCGGCCAGACGATGGAATTCCCGGTCAGCTACTGGGTCGACCCCAAGATCGCCACCGATCCCAGCACGCGGGATGTGCGGACCATCACCCTGTCCTATACGTTTTACCCGTCGATGCAGGACGCCGAGAAGACAGGCGCCCTGGCCAAAGCGGGGCCTCATATCGGCCCCCAACTCGATCCTCGCCTCGATCCCCTGGCTTCGGATCGGATACCACAGGAAGCGAAAACAAATTGAGCGCGGCACCGGAGCGTGGCCTGCCTCTTGAATTGGCGCGTGAATTGGCGATGATGCCGCAGCCGTGTCGGGGCGGATCCCCCGGCGGAGTCGTATTAGGTACGTCATGAGCAACGACGCGCACGGCGCCACGGTGCCAACACCCTCCGGGATGAAACATCCCTACCATTTGCCGGAACCCAGCCCGTGGCCGATCCTCGCCGCACTGGGCGGATTCCTGATCGTCTTCGGCATCATTCTGGCCGCTCACTATAAAAGCTACCTGATGGTGATCGCAGGGACCGTGATCACGGTCTGTGTCGCCGCCCTCTGGTGGCGCGACGTGATCAAGGAGGCCCGCACGCCGGGCGCCCACGGCCCCATCGTCCGACTCGGCCTGCGCTACGGCATGGTGCTGTTCATCAGCAGTGAGGTCATGTTCTTCGTCGGCTTTTTCTGGGCCTATTTCAACTTCCTGATCTTCCCGGAGACCCAGGGGAACGGGGAATTGGTCTGGCCGCCGTCGACGATTTTCACGTTCGATCCGTTCCACCTGCCGTTCCTCAACACGATGATCCTGCTGCTGTCCGGCACGACATTGACCTGGGCGCACCATGCGTTGCTGGAAGGCGACCGCAAGTCGATGCTGCGCGGTCTCGGCATCACCATCCTGCTCGGCCTTTCGTTCACCGCATTGCAGGCGGTCGAGTATGCGCAGGCACCGTTCAAGTTCATCGGCGGCGGGGTCTATCCCTCCACCTTCTTCCTCGCGACCGGGTTCCACGGGTTCCATGTGATCGTCGGCACGATCTTCCTGATCGTCTGCTGGTTCCGCGCCCGCGCCAACCACTTCACCCCAGCCCGCCATTTCGGGTTCGAGGCAGCGGCTTGGTACTGGCATTTCGTCGACGTGGTCTGGCTGTTCCTGTTCATCTGCATCTATTGGTACGGCGCCGGCAACATCGAACCCTCACACTGACCGAGGATAATCGCCCATCCGCTTCGGCTTCTACGATCCGATCCGCCCTGACCTGTCGCTGCCCACGTTGTGGGCGCGGCAGGCTGTTTCGTAACCTGCTGGAAGTGCGCGACTCGTGTCAGGTCTGTGGGTTGGACCTGCGCGGCGGCGACCCGGGCGACGGCGCCACGGTCGGGGTGATCCTGGTGTTGGGCGCCATCGTCGTCGGCTTGGCATTCTGGGTCGAATTCCGCTTCGAACCGCCCCTGTGGTTGCACGCGATCCTCTGGCCAGCCTTTACCATCCCGGCTGCCGTGCTGCTGATGCGCCCCGCCAAGGCCGCGCTGATCGCCCTGCAATACCGCCACCGCGCGCGGGAGATGGGACTGTGATGCCAACCGGACCGCTCGGCGACCACACGGCGTTCCATTGTTCATAATCGGGAAATCGGCTGGCCGCTGCGTAGAGACACCGCGGCTGGCGGAGCCTCGCCCAAGCATGAACGCGAGATTCGCCGCATGCCGGTGCCGTCAGGCGCGGCCCCCGGTATGACCGCGCGCTGGCGACGCCTGGTCGTCCCCGGCACGATGACCCTGGCCATGCTGATCGCGACGATCGGACTCGGAACCTGGCAAGTCGGTCGGTTGCAGTGGAAGCGCGCGATCCTCGACCGGATCGAGAGCGCGGAACGCAGTCCGCCGATTCCGCTGCCCGACTCGCCCCTGCCTAACCTTACTGGGCCTAACCTTCCCGGGCCCAACCTCCCCCTGGCCAACCTCCCCCTGCCCAACCTCCCCCTGGCCAATCTCCCCCTGGCCTTCATGAAGGTCACCGTCACCGGCCGGTTCGCCCCCGACATCGTCGCCCTCTATGGCGCCGAGGGCCGGGACACGCCGACCGGCCCCACGATGGGCGCGCGTCTGATCGTCCCCCTGCTTCGCGACGGTGCCGCGACCGTCCTGGTCGATCGCGGCTGGGTGCCATTGAAGCGGACAAAGCCGCTCGATGTCCCGACGGGTCCGACGACGATCGAAGGCTTCATCCATCCCGGGGCCGCCGCGTCCTGGTTCAGCGCGACGGATGACCTGTCCGGGCGGCGTTTCTACACGCTCGATCCCGCGCGGATCGGCGCGACCTTGGGCGTGGAACCCGTGGCCCCGTTCGTGCTGGTCGCACTGGGCGGCCCCACCAAAGGCCAATGGCCCGCCCCGGCGCGGGATCTGCCGAAGCCGGCAAACAACCATCTGGTTTATGCCATCACCTGGTACGGATTTGCCGTGACCCTGCTGATCGTGTTCGGGATATGGGCACGAAAGGAATGGGCACGACCGGAATCGGCACGACCGGGATCGGCACAACAGGAACCAAAGCCATGAATGCACCGACGGCCTATCGCCAACTGACCGAGCGTTTCGCCCGGATCGCCACCATCGGCGAATGCGCCGCGATGCTCGGGTGGGACGCCGCGGCCATGATGCCGGCTGGTGGCGGTGCGGCGCGCGGCGACCAACTCGCCGTACTGGCCGGGATCGCGCATGGCCAACTGACCGCGCCGGAAACCGCCGACATCCTGGCCGCCGCCCTGTCGGAGCCATCGCCGTCAGACCCATGGCAGGCCGCCAATCTGGCACTGATGCGCCATACCCATCGGCGAGCGACCGCGCTGCCGACGGATCTGGTGGAAGCTCAGACGCGCGCGAATTCAGCGTGTGAGAAGGTGTGGCGCACGGCGCGTCGCGATTCCGACTTCGCCGCGGTCCACCCGTATCTGGCCGAGGTCGTCAACCTCACCCGTCAGGCCGCCCAGGCCCTGGCGCCGGCGGTCGGCCTATCCCCCTATGATGCCCTGATGGACGGCTACCAACGCGGTGTCACGGCCGCGGATGTGGCGCCGATCTTCGCCGACTACACCGCGTTCCTGGCAACCGCGCTGCCCTTGGCCGAGGAACGCCAGCGCCAACGCCCTGCCCCTTCGATCCCACCCGGACCGTTTCCGACCGATGCACAGGAAGCGCTCTGCCGTCGCCTGTCCGAGCGCCTCGGCCTGAACTTCGAGAATGCCCGCCTGGACCGGTCCGCGCATCCGTTCTCCGGCGGCACGCCCACCGACGTCCGCATCACCACCCGTTATGACGAGACGGATTTCACCAAGGCCGTGCTGGCCGTCGTGCACGAAACCGGCCACGCGCTTTATGAGCACGGGCTGCCTTCCGCCCATGCCCGCCAACCGGTGGGCGAGGCCGCCGGCATGGCGACCCATGAAAGCCAGTCACTGATCGTGGAGATGCAGGCGTGCCGGACCGACGCATTCCTGAGCTGGCTGGGTCCGGAACTGCTGGCGACGTTCGGCGGCGATCCGGCGCCCTATCTGCCCGACAATCTGGGGCGGTTGTGGCGACAGGTGCGGCGCGGCTTCATCCGTGTCGATGCCGATGAGATGACCTACCCGGCGCATGTCATTCTGCGGTTTCGCCTGGAACAGGCCCTGATCGCCGGCGATCTGGCGGTGAGCGACCTACCCGGCGCCTGGAATGACGGGTTCCACTCGTTGTTGGGTATCGCCCCGCCGGACGATGCGCGGGGTTGCTTGCAGGACATCCATTGGTATGACGGCGCGTTCGGCTATTTCCCCAGCTACACCCTGGGTGCCATGGCCGCCGCGCAGTTGATGCAAGCGGCCCGGAACGCGGTGCCCACCGTCGATGATGCTCTGGCGCGGGGCGACCTGTCGCCGCTGCTGGGTTGGTTGCGCACCCATGTGCATGGTCGCGGCAGCTTGCTTGGCTTCAACGACCTGCTGCGGGAAGCCACCGGCAAGCCGTTGGATCCGTCGGCCTTCCAGGCGCATCTGACGGAACGCTATCTCACCTGATCGCACCCCACCGAAATAATGACCGACAGTCCCCTTCGTCGCCGTCGGGCATGACGAAGGGGCCCCGGTTCCTACGCCGCTCGATACCGATATACGCCGTCCCGATCGACTTCCGGCGCCAATTCTTCCTGCCGCAGCATATAGTTGACATGCGCCAGCACTTCTCCGAACGCAAACCCAAGCTGATGGGGATCGAGCGCGCGGTCGAACAGATGCGGGACCAGATCGGCCACGCTCATTGGCTTGGCCGCGCAGCCGTCCGCGATCAGGCGGCAGCGTTGCGCGTGGTGGCTGGTCAGTTCGTCGATGCGTTCATGCAGACCATGGAACGGCAGACCGTGGCCCGGCAGCACCAGAACATCCGGCTCCACATTGTCGCGCAGGGACGCCAGATCGCGGAGATAGGTGCCCAGCGCGTCCTGGTCGGGCTCCATCGGGTGGACGCTGACATTGGGGGATATCTTGGCGATGACCTGATCGGCGGCGAAAAACAGCCGAGCGGAGGGTTGGTAGAGCATCGCCTGTTCCACCGCATGGCCGCCGCCGGTCTGCACCTCGAACGCTCGTCCGCCGATCCGCTGCGTGTCGCCGTGCTGGATGCGGCGATAGGTCGGGGGCACGCCGGTGGTGCGGGCCAGATAGCCATGCCCCCGGCTCATGACGATATCGGTGGCTTCGGGCGGCAGGCCGTGCATGCGGTAGAAGCCGCGATGCGCCTCGCCGGCCATGTCGCCGGATGGCTGACGGGCCTGCAGATGGAACAGATATTCGGTGCGCGGCATGGACAGTTTCAGCCCGTAGCGGTCCGATAACCAGCCGGCCAGACCGACATGGTCGGGGTGGAAATGCGTGACCAGCATGGCGGAGAGGCTCTGGCCCTTCAGCGGACCGTTCATGATGGCGTCCCAGCCGTTGCGGCAATCATCGGTCGCAAGACCGGTGTCGAGGACGAGCCAGCCACCATCGTCCTCGATCAGGTAGATGTTCACGTGGTTGAGCGCGAAGGGCAATTTCAGGCGAAACCACAGGACGCCGGGGGCGACTTCGGTCACCTCCCCCGGGGCGGGTGGCTTGGCGAAGGGGAAGGTCAGGGCGGAGGCGGAGGGATCGTGTTGCATGGGGCCAGTGTAGCGGTGGATGGTGCTGGGGGGAAATCGGGGCTTCCGCCCCAACGGCCCTTGGGGACCCCGATCAGGGCTCTGCCCTGGACCCGCCAAGGGCGACGGCCCTTGGAACCCGGACCATTGGTGCCTTGAAGGATAGGGCCTGCCCGGACGCTGAAACGTCCGGGTAGGGCCGTATCATCAAGGGCACCAAAAGAATCGCATTCCAAAGGCCGCGCCTTTGGTGGGGTCCAGGGGCAAAGCCCCTGGCGGGGTCCGGGGCGGAGCCCCATCAGCGTTAGGATAAGCTCTTGGCGGAGAATATCCTTTGCCTGACCCGTTTCCTTCGCGACTCAGCAAGCCTTCGGCACATCCGGCCCCGGGCGTTGATAAAGTCCGCCAGGGTGAACGTGTTGGG
>CAMATI010000050.1 GCA_945861095.1 Asaia bogorensis
TACCCGGACGGTCAAGCGTCCGGGTAGGCCCCACCTGAAAACCACCAATGGTCCGGGTTCCAAGGGCCGTCGCCCTTGGCGGGGTCCAGGGGCAGCGCCCCTGGTCGGGGTCCCCAAGGGCCATTTGGGGCGGAAGCCCCGTCCTTCCCCGCCAACAAACCTTGCGGCACCGTCGCATTCCCACGATAGTTATCATGGGGAATGACGGGGGACCTGTTGGGCGAGACGATTCGCAAGCGGCGGAGTAACCGCCTGCCGAGCGCCGTGGCGCTGGCAATGGGCTTGTGGTGCGCTCCGTGGGGCGCTCTTGTCGCGCAAACGCCGCCCCCGGTGTTGGGCGCCTTGCCGCCCCCGGGCTCCCCTCTGCCTGGCATCGCCCCAACGGATGAACCGCGCCTCGCCCCCGGCCTGCCGCGCCCGCCGCCTGGGGTAACCCCGGACTTCGCGACCCAGGGCGCTACCCACGCGATCGACCGCGTCGTCATCGACGGCGTCACCGCCTTTCCGGATGCCGCTATCGCGGCCCTGGCCACCGACCTGACCGGCGGCGCGATCCCGGAGGGGCGGATCGAAGCCGCGCGCCGCGCCATCATCGATCTGTACCGGGGCAGCGGCTATATCTACACCACGGCCTCGGCCGTCATTCGCGGCGGCGAACTGCGCCTGACGGTCATCGAAGGGTATGTCGCCGACGTCAAACTGGAAGGCGATATCGGTCCCGCCGCGACCCAGGTGCTGCGCTTCCTCAACAACCTGGTCGGCCAGAAACCGGTCAGTACCAAGCTTTTGGAACGCTGGCTGCTGCTGGCACAGGACATTCCCGGCCTGAGCGTCCGCTCCACGCTCAACCCGTCGGCCGGCGATGCCGGCGAACTGACCTTGATCGCCCAGGTCTCCCGCAAACCGATCAGCGGCTTCGTGTCGGCGGACAACCGCGCCTATGACCTGACCGGTCCCGAGCAGGGGGTGATCGCGTTCAATTTCGACAGTTTCTCGGAATTCGGCGAACGCACGCAGATATCGCTGTTCCGTTCGATCGGCCGCACCAACCGCTTCGCGCAGATCTCCAGTGAGGTCTACATGGGTGGGTCCGGCCTGAAATTCCGCCTCTATGGCGGCGCCGGCATCTCCACCCCGTCCGGCGGTCTGGCCTCGATCGGCTATCTGGGCGACACCACGGTCATGGGCGGGGCATTCACCTACCCATGGGTGCGTGCCCGCGACGAAAGCCTGAACCTGACGCTCGCGCTGGATGCCATCGAGAGCAACATCAGCAACAGTCTCGGCCCGGAAGGCGTCAAGCAGCGCGGCAGCTACGACAGTTTGCGCGTCCTGCGTTTCGGCGCCGATTATGCCATGCTGGACACCTGGTGGAGCGCCGAACGCAGCGCGGTCAGCGGCATCAGCGTGCGCATGAGCCAGGGCCTGACGACCTTGGGCGCATCCAGCAACAACGACGTCACCACGCCGCCGGCTCGTCTGGGCGAGAAGATCAACTTCTGGAAAATGGCCGGAGAACTGACCCGCACCCAGACCTTGTTCCTGCCATTCGACGATTCGTCGGTCGCGTTGCGTACGTCGATCGGCTGGCAATATTCCGGCGATCTGCTGCCGCCGGTGGAGAAATTCTACCTTGGCGGTCCGCGTTTCAACCGCGGCTATTATTTCGGCCAGATCAGTGGCGACAAGGCGCTGACCATTTCGGCGGAGTTGCAATTAAACACCCCGTTGCCGGCGCCGTCATTCGTCCCGTTCGAAATGCGGACCCAGCTTTACACGTTCTACGACTGGGGGAAGGCGTTCCAGAACACCCATCTGGAACAGAATGTGACCGTGCAATCCCTGGGCCTCGGCGCGCGTATCTTCATGTCCGACGCGGCGGAGATCGATCTGGAGGCCGCGCACCGGATCAATCGCTACCCCAACGGCCAGGGACCGGACGTGACGCCGCTGAAATCCCTTGCATTCTACTGGCAGGTGCTGTTTCGTTTTTGAGACTTAGTGTAAACACACCGGCGCCAGAAAAGACGCAGCATGACCAGGGCCAGTCGGCCGCCGCTATCGCCCACTCATAGTGCCGACACCGGAGCCACGCGCGGGCATAGCGACGCCTGGATCTTGCACCAGAGCGACGGTTTGCGGCCGCGCCAGGTGGCCGACCCAGCGCGCCTGAGCGCGGGGGCCGACTTGCCGCGCCCACGCGCGGGCGTCGACTTCATGCGGCTGTGCGACCGGTCCGGCCTGTTGCGTTCGACGGCGTTGCAGGCGGTGGCGTGCCTTGTCGTCGCCGGGGCATCGTTCGCCGCCGTGGCGCAACCGGCGCCGACCGCGCGCCCGACCGGCGGGCAGGTCGTCGCCGGCCAGGCCAGCATCGCCCAGACCACGGCGCGGACGACGGTCAATCAGTCCAGCCAACGCGGCGCGGTGAACTGGCAGAGTTTCGACGTCGGCAGCCAGCACACCGTGCAATTCCAGCAGCCATCCGCCAACGCCGTGACCCTGAACCGCGTGGTGGGGCCTAACCCGTCGGAGATCGCGGGGCGGATCCAGGCCAACGGCCAGGTCGTGGTGGTCAACCAGGCCGGCGTGCTGTTCCATCGCGGCGCGCAGGTGGACACGGCCGGACTGGTCGTGTCCGCCGCCGGGATCAGCAACAACAATTTCATGGCCGGGCGGATGGTCTTCGATCAGCCCGCCAAACCCGGCGCGAAGATCGAAAATCGCGGCACCATCACCATCCGGGAGCAAGGTCTGGCCGCCCTGGTCGCCCCCCAGGTGGCCAATTCCGGTGTGATCCGCGCCAGGATGGGCAAGGTCATCCTGGCCGGCGCCGAGGCGCATACCCTCGACCTCTATGGCGACGGTTTGCTGTCGATCAATGTCACCCGGCAGGTGCAATCCAATCCGGGCGATGCGCCGGCGCTGGTTACCAACACCGGCACCGTATCGGCCGCCGGCGGTACCGTGCTGCTGACCGCCGAGGCGGTGGACGGCGTGGTCTCCACCCTGGTCAACAGCGGCGGGCGGGTATCCGCCAACACGCGCGCCGGCCAGACCGGGCGGGTGGTTCTGTCGGGGCGCGGTGGCGATGTCATCGTGGCCGGCACCGTGACCGCCGACGGCAACCGGGCCGGGCAGACCGGCGGCACGATCAGTGTCACCCCAACCGGGCATGTCACGGTCGCGTCGAGCGCGCGGATCAGCGCATCGGGCCAGGCCGGCGGCGGCACCGTCGCCATCGGGGTCGCCAGGGCCCGTACGCCGAACGGCCCGCCTGTCGCAGACCAGAAGATGGCGGCCAATATCACCGTCCAGCCAGGCGCCACCATCGCCGCCGACGCCCGAGTCCTGGGCACGGGTGGCAACATCACCTTGCTGTCGTCCGGCACCACCCGCATGAACGGTGCGATCAGCGCCCGGGGAGGTTCTTCCCGCGGCGACGGCGGCTTTGTCGAGGTGTCCGGGCACCGCCTGTCCAGCGTCACCGGGAAGATCACGGTTTCGGCGCCGAGCGGCCGAGCCGGGTCGATATTGCTGGATCCGGAATTCCTGGACATCGTCGATGCCAGCTTCGGCGCCGGCACCTGGGACACGACGGTCAAGAACACCGGAACCGTCCTGGCCGGGGCCGCGTCCATCCCGCCGGACACGATTTCCAACACCGCGCTGAACGACTTTGAGGGCAATGTCCTTCTGCAGGCCAACCAGACGATCACCGTGGCCGGCAATGTCAGCCTGACCAAGCAGCCGAACCTGTCGCTGACCCTGGAAGCCGG
Organism: Asaia bogorensis; assembly: GCA_945861095.1. Taxonomy (GTDB): domain Bacteria; phylum Pseudomonadota; class Alphaproteobacteria; order Acetobacterales; family Acetobacteraceae; genus Rhodopila. Next base: position 3,777 of record CAMATI010000050.1, read on the forward strand.
CGGCACCATCACCGTCAATGCGGGGATCGTTCTGACGGCATCGGGCGATATCATCCTGGCCACCGGCGGTGCCGGACCGTCGAGTCCGCCCATTGCGCAGGCCTCGCCGCTGATTTCCGTCCTCGGCACGGTCACGTCGACCGGCGGCAATGTCAGCCTGCTCGCCGGCACCGGCGGCACTGTCGGCATCGATGGCGCGGGACTGGTCAGCGGCAGCGGCGTCACCTTGTCGAGCGTCAGCGGCGGCGCGATCGCCATCGCCGGATCGGTGGCGGCGACCGGGGCCATCGACATGTCGTCCGGGACCATCGCCTTGAACGGCGCCGCCAGTGTGACCGGTGGCACCATCACCCTGGCCGGCGCCAACGGAATCGCGTTGAACGACACCGCGCTGCTGGGCAGGGCGGGCGCCATTGTCGATCTGTCGGCCGCGTCGGGCAGCATCCTCCAGGCCGCCACTGGGACGTTGATCGCCGACACCCTGCTCGGCTCCGGCGGCGCAACCGGCGATGTCCGGCTGCTGGGAGGCAATAAAATCGCGAACCTGGGCGCATTCGCCGTGGTGAAGGCCGGTGCGGGCACAGGCAATTTCCTGATGCGCAACACCGCGGCGCTGACCGTGACCGGCACGGTCAGTGCCGGCGGGGATAATCTGTTCCTGCAATCGACCGATAGCGGCGGGGTCACGGTCGCCGGCGGCGGACGCCTTACGGCGGCCGGGACGGTGGCGGTGCGGGCGCAGACGTTACGGATCGATACCGGCGGCGGCATCGACGCGCCGGCCTTCGAATTCGCGCCCGCCACCATCGGCAACACCGCCACCCTGGGCAGCGCGCTCGCCGGACTGCAATCCCTGTCGGGCATATCCGCCACGCGCATCACCATCGGCGCGGTCAACGATCCGGCCAGCGGGCCGACCACGACAGCCGGAACCGTCGCGGTCGCCGGCACATTCGATGTCGGCGGACGCACGCTGGACTTGCGCTCCAGCGGCCCCATCACGCAGTCGGCACCGCTGACCAATGTCGGCACGCTGGTCGGTAGTTCGGCCGGTTCGACCAGTCTGACCCATGTAGCCAACGCGATCGGCACGATCGGCACATTCTCCGCGGGTGGCGGCGCCGATTTCTTCCTGGTCGACACAGGCAATCTGACCGTTTCCGGCCCGCTCACCGCCGGTCGCGATATCGGCCTGACCGTCGGCGGCACCGGCACCATCATCGCCACCGGCGGCATCGGCGCCGACCGAGCGCTGACGGTGACGTCGGGCAGTGGCGGCATCGTGTTGAACAATGGGGCGATCCTGACCGGCGCCACCGTCACCCTGGTGGGCGGCGGCGGCCAGATCGGCCTCGCCGCGGGCTCCTCCCTGGGCAAGACCGGCGCCGTGGTCGATCTGTCCACCTCCGGCGGCGGCGTGCTCCAGAACGCCGGCGGCACCATTATCGCCGCCACCTTGCGCAGCACATCCGGCGTCACCGGCGCCGTTGCCCTCAACGGTTCGGCCAACCGCATCGCCGCGCTCGGCTCCTTCGCGATCACTGGCGACGGGAACGGGTTGACTCTCGTCGACTCCACCGACCTGACCATCGACGGACCGGTCTTTGCGCCCGGCAATATCGGCGTCATCACCGGCGGCACCGGCCGCATCACGGTCAACGCCGAGATCGAGGCGGACGGCGTCATGGTCCTGTTCTCCGGGACCGGCGGCATGCTGCTGAACGCCGGCACCGTGCTCGACAGCGACCGGATCGGGCTGATCGGCACCGGTGGAGGCCTGACCATGGCGGCGGGCGCGCAGGTCGGACGCGGCGGGTCGTTGCTGGACATTCGTATGGACAGCGGCGGCGTTCAGCAGGACCCGGGCGCGATCATCGCCATGGCCACCCTGCAAAGCACCGGCGGCGTCACCGGCTCGGTCTCGCTGGCCGGTACCGCCAATGCCATCGGCCAGGTGCAGTCCTTCGCGGTCAGCGGCACCGGCGCCAATTTCCTGCTGCGCGATGCCGGCGACCTGGTCGTCGGCAATGGCGTGAGCGCAACCGGCAACGTGACCGTGATCGCCGGCGCGACCGGACTGCTGGTGACCAGCGGCAGCATCGGCGCGGGCGGCACGTTGTCGCTGACCTCCGGCGATCGCGGCATATTCGTGACCTCGAACGCGATCCTGACCGGCCAGACGGTCGCGATGACCGCCAGCGGGTCGCTGGACATTGCCGCCAGCGCGACCTTGGCGGCGACCGGCGGCGTGGTCGATCTGAACACCAGCGCTGGCGGGATCAGCCAGCACGCGGACAGCGTCATCCTGGCCGGAACCTTGATCAGCACATCGGGCGTCACCGGGTCCGTCGCGTTGCGGGGCACCGGCAACGCGATAGGGGCCGTCGGGACGTTCGCGGTTTCCGGCGCGGACGCCGATCTGTCCCTGACGAACACCGGCAACCTGGCGATCACCGGCGCCCTGACCGCGACCCGGGACATTACGGTTACCGACAATGGCGGCATCACCGCCAAGGGCAGTATCGGGGCCGGACGCACCCTGTCGCTGACCGCCACCGGTGGAGGCATCGCCCTGGAAGGCACCGCCGCCCTGACCGGACCGACCGTTGCCCTGACCGCCGCGGGACCGATCACCATGGCCCTCGGCGCCGCGATCGGCCAGACCGGCGGCACCGTCGATCTTGCCACCACCAGCGGCGGCGTCGCCCAGGATGGCGGCGCCACCATCACCGCGGCGACCTTGCGCAGCACCGCCGGCGCCACCGGCTCGGTGTCCCTGGCCGGTGCGACAAACGCGATCGAGGCGGTGACCGGCTTCGTCGTGACCGGTGCCAATGCCGATTTCCGGCTGATCGACACCGGCAACCTCGTCGTTTCCGGGACCCTGACCGCTACCCGCGACGTGACCCTGGCAACCGGCGGCACCGGCAAGATCACCAGCACCGGCACCATCGGCGCCGGCCGCACCCTGGAAGTGACCGCGGGCAGCGGCGGTATCGCCCTGAACGGCGGCGCGATTCTGACCGGCCCCACCCTTGTTCTTGCCGGCACCGGCCCGATCTCGCTTGCCGCCACTGCCCACCTGGGCCAGTCCGGCGCACTTGTGGATATTTCCACCACATCCGGCGGTATCGCCCAGGATGCGGGCGCGACCATCGTCGCCGCGACCTTGCTCAGCACCGGCGGCGTTGTCGGATCGGCCGCGTTCGCCGGGGTCGCGAACGCCATCGGCACCGTCGGAGCCTTCGCCGTATCCGGTGCGGCCAGCGATTTCGCCCTGGTGAACACCGGCGGCATGGTCGTCGCCGGCGCGCTGACCGCCACCCGCGACATCGGCCTGAGCACCGATCCGACCGGCGGGATCACCGCCACCGGGTCCATCGGCGCCGGTCGAACTCTGTCGCTGACCGCCGGCAGCGGCGGGATCGTGCTCGATGGCGGCGCGATCGTGACCGGCCCGACCCTGGCCCTGGCGTCCAATGCCGGCATCACCGTGTCGGCCGGCGCCACACTCGGCCAGGCCGCCGCCACGCTGGATCTGCGCACCGTGGCTGGTGATGTCATCCAGGCCGCCGGAGCCACCATCATCGCCGAAACCCTGACCAGCCTGTCCGGTATCGGCGGAGCGGTTTCCCTGGCCGGCACCGCCAATGCGATCGGGACCATTGGCGCCTTCGGTGTCACCGGCGCGGGAGGCGGCTTCCTGTTGCGCGACTCCGGGCATCTGGTCGTGGCCGGCAAGCTGACAGCGTTCGGCGACATCACGTTGACCACCGGCACTATCCAAACCACCGGTAGCATCGGCGCCGGTGGCACAATGGCCCTGACCGCCACCGCCGGCGGTATCGCCCTTGATCCGGCCGCGATCCTGACCGGACCAACCATTGTCCTGTCCGCGGCCGGACAGATCGCATTGGCATCGGGCGCCAGCCTCGGCCAGACCGGTGCGCTGCTGGACCTGTCCACCAGCGCCGGCGGCATCGACCAGAATGCCGGCGCCACCATCACCGCGGCCACCCTGCGCAGCGGCAGTGGCGTCACCGGGGCGGTCAGCCTGACCGGCACCGCCAACGCCATCGGCACCCTCGCCGCCTTCGCCGTCAGTGGCGCCGGCAATGATTTCTCCCTGCTGAACACGGGCAGCCTGGCGGTGGCCGGCGCCCTGACCGCCCCGCGCGACATCCGCCTGGAATCGGGTGTCATCCGCGCCACCGGCAGCATCGGTGCCGGCCGAACAGCCTCGGTGACGGCGGTAAGCGGCGGTATCGCGTTGGATGGAGGAGCGACCGTCAGCGCCCCGACCATCATCATGGCGGCCGCCGGCAGCATCGTCGTCGCATCGGGCGCGATCCTCGGCAAACTCGGGGGCCGCCTGGATATCGGCACCAGCGCCGGCGGCATCGTTCAGGACGCGGGTGGCACGATCGTGGCGGATACGTTGGTCAGTTCGGCCGGAGTAACCGGATCGGTCGCCCTGGCCGGCACCGCCAACGCCGTCGGCACCGTCGCCGCGTTCGCCGTCAGCGGCGTCAATGCCGATTTCACTCTGGTCGATGCCGGCAACCTGATCATAGCCGGGCCGCTGACCGCGACCCGCGATATCAGGATCGGCACGGGCACGATTGCCGTCACCGGCAGCATTGGTGCCGGGGGCACCCTGGCGTTGAACGCCCTGGCCGGCATCGCCCTGAACACTGGCGCCGTGGTCACCGCGCCGATCATCAATTTTGCCGCCGCCGGACCGATCACCCTGACCGCGGGAGCGGCCCTGGGTCAACCCGGCGCGACCATCAGCCTCTCGACCGGATCGGGCGGAATCGACCAAAACCCCGGCGCCACCATCACCGCCGCCACCCTGCTCAGCCCGCTCGGCGTCACCGGATCGGTGTCATTGGCCGGCACGGCGAATGCGATCGGCACCGTCGGCGCGTTTGCTCTGAATGGCGCCGGCAGCGATTTCTTCCTTCTGGATACGGGGAACCTGACCGTCGCGGGTCCCCTGACCGCACCGCGCGACATCACCCTGGTCAACAATGCGGCCGGCACTATCGCCGCCACCGGCAGCATCGGTGCCGGTGGCGCGCTGTCGGTGACCTCGGGCACCGGAGGGATCGCGCTGGAAAGCGCGGCGATCGTCACCGGCCCGACCATCACGCTGGATGGCGGCGGCGGCCCGATCCGCCTGGCATCCGGGGCGAGGCTGGGTCAAACCGGCGCGCTGCTGGACGTGACGACCTCCGGCGGCGGTATCGACCAGAATGCGGGCGCCGTCGTCACGGCCGACCTGCTGCGAAGCTCGACCGGAGTCACCGGATCGGTGTCGCTGGCCGGAACCGCCAACGCCATCGGCACGCTCGGCGTGTTCGAGGTTGCCGGCGCCGGCAACGGTTTCACGCTTGTCGATACACTGGACCTGACGATTGTCGGGCGGCTGGCGGCCCCGCTGGATATTGCGGTGGTATCCGGCACCATCGCCACCGGGGGCAGCATCGCGGCGGGACGCGCGTTGAGCCTGACCGCCCAGACCGCCGGCATCGCCCTGGATGGCGCCGCGGTCCTGACCGGCACGACCATCACTTTGGCCGGCGCCGGGGCGCTGACGATGGCACCCGGCGCGACGATCGGCCAGGCCGGAGCCATCGTCGATCTGTCTACCTCCACGGGCGGGATCGAGCAGGATGCCGGCGCAACGATCGTCGCGGCGACATTGCGCAGCGCCCTCGGCGTGACCGGCAATGTGGTTCTGCCCGGAGTGGCCAACGATATCGGCACGCTCGCCGCTTTCGCGGTGAGTGGGGCCGGTGGCGGGTTTGCCTTGCGCGATACCGGGCCTCTGCTGGTCTCCGGGCCGGTGACGGCGCCCGGGACCATCGCCATCGCGACCGATGGGGCGATCGCCACAAGCGGCAGTATCGGCGCCGGCGGGACCCTGACCTTGACCTCCGACAGTGCCGGGATCGCGCTGAATGCCGGGGCGATCGTCACCGGGCCGAACATGGCACTGTTGGGCGGGGGCGGGGCGATTTCCCTGGCCGCCGGATCGCGGCTGGGTCAGGCGGGCGCGTCGATCGCGCTGACCGCGAACTCGGGCGGGATTGCCCAGGCGGATGGCGGGACGATCGTCGCGGGGACATTGCGCGGCGTCGCTGGCGGCGGCGGCGCGGTTTCTCTGTCGGGTTCGGCCAATGCCATCGCCATGGTGACGGATTTTGTGGCGGGCGGCGCTTTCTCCTTGGTCGACGCGGCGGCGCTGACGGTCAGCGGGCCGATCAGCGCCACCGACATCGCCGTGCAGGCCGCCGCCGCCGACCTCGCCGGTCAGCTTCTGGCCAATGCCGGCGCGGTGACGGTCACGACGACCTCCGGCGCCCTGACCCAATCCGGCCGGATCGCCGCCGTCACCGTGGCCAGTCTGACCAGCGCGTCCGGCATCCTCCACACCGGCACGACCACCGTTTCCGACCCCGACGGGGCCGTTCGACTCGTTGCCACATCCGGCGACGTGCGTCAGAGCGGGACAGTGACGTCGCCCTTCGGCGTCGCGTTCACCGCGCAGGGTGGATCGATCCTGCACGACGGCGCCACCACCGCCGGTATCGGCGGTGTCGTCATTTTCGCATCGGGCGACATCACCCAATCCGGCGGCTCGATCGGCGCCACGGAGGGATCGATCACCCTGACCGCCGGAGGGTCCATCACCCAATCCGCCGGCACCATGGCGGTGAGCGGCACGTTCACCGGGCTGGCGATCTCGCTCATCGCCAACGGCACCGAGGCGGATGACGGCATCTTCCAGTCGGCCGCCGGGACGATGTCGGCCACGACCGGGTTGGGCGCCGCCGTACAGCTTGAGGCCCTGCACGACATCGGCGTCGCCGGCCGCATCGAGGTCACCGGCAGTATCAGCTCTGTCACTCTGGCCGCCGCGACGGGCAGTCTGACCCAGTCCGGGACGGTGTCGGCGACAACCTTCACGAACCTGCGCGCCGGGGCCGGCCTGACCAACGACGGCCGTATAGACGCCGGAGTGGACACGACCCTGACGGCGGGGACGAACCTGCTGAACACCGGCACCGTAACGGCCGGCACCCAAGCCTCGGTCGGCGCTGGCGCCAACCTGACCAATGCGGGCACCATCACCGCCGGCACCACCGCCGCCGTTACCGCCGGCGCCGACCTGACCAATACCGGCACCATCACCGGTGGCGATCTGGCCTTCCCGATGGCCACCACCGGGACCCTGACCCAGGATGGCATCGTGACAGGCGGCAACTCGGTTTGGCTGTTCGCCCGGTCCGGCCCGCTGGTCCACGGTGGCACGACCACGGCCGGCTCTCGCGGGGCCACCATCGACGCCGGCACCGACATTATCCAGACCGGCGGCACGATCCAGGCATCGGGCGACGCCATCAGCATGAATGCAGGCCGCTCCATCCGGCAGATATCTGGCCTGATCCAGATGCAGAGCCCGGTCGCCATTCCGATCGCCTTCCCGAATTCCGTGCCGGCGATCTACCTGAAGGCCAGCGGCACCGGGGCGGCCGATGGGATCATCCAGTCATCCGGCGGCACGATCGTCGCATCCCCTGGCATTGCCTTTTTCACCGCATCCAACCGTATCGACCTGGCGGGCCGGGTCTCCGCGGCCGAGGCCCAGGACGGTATCATCTTCCTGCACGCCAACGGCGCGGGGTCGACACCGGGAGGCAGCCCCGCCTTGTCTCTTTCCGGTTCGATCACCGCCGGCTTCCGTTTGTCCGAGTTGGTCGACCGGGGCGACATTCTGCATGGCGCCCAGGCAAGCGTGGGTTTCGGTGGCGTGACGATCCAGGCCGACGGCGGTTCCTTCCGCCAGACCGGCGGCGCAATCCTGACCTCCGGACCGTCGATCGCGGTGCGGACCCCGACCGGCGCGATCGAGCAGGCCGCCGGCACCATGGCCGCTGCCTCCGCGATCGACCTGACCGCGGCGACCGGGATCACCCAGGGCGGCACGCTGCGCATCGCCAGCGGCATCGCCAACCTGACGACGACGGAGGGGCCGCTGACGCAGACCGGTGCGATATCGGCCCGGAAGATCCTGTTCACCGACATCAACGGTCCCGTCACCGTTGCCGGGACGCTGTCCGGCCTGGCCCCGTCGCGGCTGCAATCGAAAACCCGCTTCGCCATCGCGCAAGGCAATTTCCCGACCGCGGCCAACGACACCGGCGTGTTCATCACCGCCGGCAGCCCGGGCGTCGACACCAGCGCCAACCACGCCATCACCTTCAACGCTTCGGCGAGCGCCACATCGGGGCAGGCGCAACTGGTCGTGACCATGGTCAACAACGACCCCGCCGTCCTGAACATCAACGCAACCAACGTGGATCTGTTCATGACGCTGCAAACCGGTCCGGCGTCCGGCACCGTGTTCGTCTCCTCGCTGCATCTCGGATATCCCCAGCCGGGCACCAGCGGCGAGGTCGCGCTGGAAGGCACGGTCAACGGCCTGACCGGTCAGGACACCGCGCCCGGCAGCTTCATCCAGCCGTTGCTCAAGAGCAACTACACCATCAACGGCTGCGCGATCCAGGCGATCAGTTGCGTGCTGATCACCACGTCGCGCTTGCCGGTCGACAATCCGCTGAAGAATGTTCAGACCGGCCAGAACCGGAGCCTGTCCGACGTGTTTGTCATTCTGCCCGATGTCGCGGAACGGGATTACTGACGATGATCCGCTCGCTCCTGGCCGCCCTTGTTCTGCTCGCGACCGTGGCATCCTGCACCGAGCCGCCGGCCGATAAATTCGTCGGCGGTTCCGGACGCCAGTCCGGGACGTCGCTGGACCTGGGGCCGAACACGGCATCCGAACCATGCTCCTTGCAGGTCAGCGGCGACGACGCGGATATTCACTGCGGCACCTATGTCGAACCCGCCGGCCGCGTGTCCCGCTTCGCCCAAGGGGGGGGGAGCGCGGGCGGCGGCGTCGGTGAGTTCATGGCGACCAGCGCCTGGCGCAAGCGGTTCGAGGGGCGCTTCCTCTGCGCCGACCCCACCCCGGCATCGGTGGCTGGCAATGCGGCGCTGATCTTGTCCTGCACCCGCCGACAGGGTGGCTGGCCGCATGTCGCGATCGCCACGGGGTTCGACGGCACGATCTATGTCGCGGATGGCGTCCGTCCGGTGCAGTCGGTGCTGCCGCAGGCGATTCTGGTGATGTCCGGACGCGCCTCCGCGGTGCCGGTGGATATCGCCGAACGGCGCGGACTGGCGTCCCAGCGTCTGGCCGCGCGCGCCGAGGCCGCGGAGGGAGCCGGCGCCTTCGCCGAAGCCGAATTCCAAATGAGCCGCGGTGCCCTGGAGAACCGGCGGGGCAACTATGCCGCCGCCGAAGCCGCCTATCGCGCCGCCATCACCATCCAGGAACGCGTGGTCGGGCGTGACAACCCGGCATTGGCCGTCGGCCTCGCGCGCCAGGCGTTGCAGATCTCCAACCAGGGACGTTTCGCCGAGGCGGACCGGCTCTACGTCCGCGCGGAACGCCTGGCTCGCCTGCCCGATCAGATCGATCCGGTTGCTCGCCCGCTGGTCATCCACCTGAAAGCCCTGAACGAGCTGAACGCCAACCGTCCGGCCGAGGCGCTGGTTCTGCTGGACGAAGCCGACCGAGGTTTCGCGGCAATCGTGCCGCCCGACGTACTGGCGCCGCGAACCCAGGTCCGTCAGGCCGGCCGCAGCGCCACCGAGGAAATGGCCGACAGCGCCGCGGATGCCGCCGTGCTGGCGAACCCGGCCAACGCCGATGCCCTGAACGGCCTGATCGAGTCGCGCCGCTACCGCGCCATCGCCCTGACCGCCCTCGGCCGGACCGCCGAAGCCCAGGCGGAATTGCAGGCGGCTCGCGGGCTCTATTCGGGGCGGGATCGTCGGTTGCTCGCGCGCTATCTGCGCACCGCCGGCATGACCGCCGCCGCGGCCGGGCAGAACGCGGAGGCGGTTGCGGACCTCGGGGCCGCCGTCGATGCGTTCGCGCGGGTGCAGCCCAACAGCCTGCCGCTGGCCGAGACGCGGCTGTTGCAGGCCGCCGAACTGGTGGCCGAGAAGAACTACGCCGCCGCCCTGCCCCTGTGCCGGTCGGCGGCCGATATCCTGCTGACCCTGAACACCGGTCTGGCCCCGAATATGCTGATGGCCTGCCTGCGCGCGTTCGGTTCGGCGGGTCAGCCGGAACTGGGCGAGATGTTTGCCCTGTCGCAGTTGGGCCAGGGGTCCATCACCGCGCGTCAGATCGCCCGGGCGACCGCGAGACTGGCCGAGGGCGCACGCGATCCGCGGGTCGCCGATGCGATCCGCGCGCGCGACCGCACCGGTCAGATGCTGGACCGGCTTTACACCAGGCGAGGAGAACTGGCCGCCGACCGGGACAAGCCGACCGGGGGAGCGGCGGCGGTGGCTGAACTCGATGAGGAAATCCGGCGTACGCAAGAGGCGCAGCGCGATGCCGGTCAGGCACTGCAAGCCGCCGCGCCCGGGTTCGCCGGCCTGGTGCAGGAAGCCGTGTCGCTGGAATCCGTGCGGGCGATCCTGGCGCCCAATGAAGCCGTGGCCGCCATCGTGCTGGGCGACGACGAAGGCTGGACCTTCCTGATCCGAGCCAATCGCGTGCGGGCGGGGCGGATCGAAGGCGGTGCCAGGCGGGTCGATGCGCTGGTACGACGCATTCGTGCCAGCATGGAACTGGGTTCGGACAATCGCCCCGCCCGCTTCGACACCGCCGCTTCCCTCGAACTTTACGCCGCCGTTCTCGGCCCCGTCGCCGCGGATCTGGAAGGCGCCACCCTGCTGACCGTCGCGCCGACCGGCAGCCTGCTGTCGGTCCCGTTCGGGTTGCTGCTGACCGGTCCCGCGACCGACGCCGACACCGGGACCCCATTCCTGATCCGCAAGATGGCCGTGACCCATGTTCCGTCCGTCGGCGGCATGGTCAATCTGCGGCGGTCGGCCAGGACCATCTTGGCGCGTCAGCCATGGTTCGGGCTGGGCGATTATCGCGCCCCGTCGGCCCGTCAGGCGGCCGCGACCTTCCCCACCGACGACTGCGGCGACAGCGGCCGTTTGCTGGCCGCCCTTTCGCCACTGCCGGGGGCCAGGCGAGAGCTGGATGCGGCCCGCCAGGTCCTTGGCGCCAACATCAACGACCAGTTGCTCGGCGCTGCATTCACCGCGCCAAGCGTGGTCGCGGCGCCATTGAAAGACCACCGCATCCTGCATTTTGCGACCCATGCCGTGCTGCCCGGGGAACTGCGGTGTCAGGCGGAGCCCGCGATTCTGACCTCCACCACGCCGGACGCGCCAAACGCGACCAGTGCCTTGCTCACCGCGTCTCAGATCGAGCAGATGGATCTGGATGCGGAACTGGTGATTCTGGCCGCGTGCAACACGGCTGGGCCGGGCGGGTCGGGAACCGGGGCGGGGGAAAGCCTGTCCGGCCTGGCTCGCAGCTTCTTCTTCGCCGGCGCGCGATCCCTGTTGGTGACGCACTGGGACGCCAACGACATCACGACGACCTATCTGACGGTGCTGTTTCTGAACAACCTGCGCACGGATCCGGGCGCGGGCGGCCCGGCGGCCCTGGCATTGGCACAACGACGCATGTTGGATGAAGCCACGGGTGGGCGGGCGATGCTGGCGCATCCGTATTATTGGGCGGTGGGTGCCTTGATCGGCGGGCAGGCGGGCAATGGAAAAGCGGCCGGCCCGCCGAACGGCGCGACGGGCCGAACCAGCCTGTAGGCCTGTCGCCTGTCTGCTTGTGCTGGCGAGCTTCGTGATGGGTCCTGATCCACGTTTTCGCCAAGGGACGCCGTTCTTTTGCCAGCCGACCCGACCATCGACCGATCGGCGTTCCCTTCCCGTCACTGCCCGACCTGATCCGCCAACCCGCCCCCCTGGCGTTGAAGCGCGGGTTATGACCGGCGGGCCGAGGGGAGGTGCATCGGTCGATGGTTCCGGCGGCTGGGATTGCGATCCGGATCGACCAGGGATGGGTCACAATTCGCCCAACTTGGTATAGACTGGCCGTGAATGGCAACACTGGAAACCCTCGGGAAGTATGAGATCAGGCGAACCCTGGGCCGGGGTGCGGCGTCCATCGTCTATGAGGGCTGGGATCCCGCCATCCAGCGCCGGGTCGCCATCAAGGCGGTGCAGATCGGCGACCTGGCCGATCCGGAAACCGAAGAACTGATCGGACGCTTCCGCCGCGAAGCCCAAGCCGCCGGCCGCCTGGTGCATCCCAACATCGTCACGGTCTACGACTACGGGGAAACCCCCGAACTCGCCTTCATCGTCATGGAGTTCATCGAAGGCCCGACCCTGCGCACCTTGCTGGAACGCCCTGAGCGATTCTCCGTTCCGGAGATCGCGCGGATCATGGAGGATATCCTCGCCGCGTTGGAGTTCAGCCACGAACGCGGCGTGATCCATCGCGACATCAAGCCGGCCAACGTGATGCTGACCGGCCACGACACCGCGACGCGGCGTGCCAAGCTGGCGGATTTCGGGATCGCCCGGATCGAAAGCAGCAACCTGACCCAGGCAGGCACGATCATGGGCACGCCGTCCTATATGTCGCCCGAGCAGTTTCTGGGGGAGGCGGTGGATGCGCGGTCCGACATCTATTCCGCCGGGGTGCTGCTGTATCAGTTGCTGACCGGCGAACGCCCGTTCGAGGGCACGATCTCCGCCATCATCCATAAGGTGCTGAACACCCAGGCGCCGGCGCCATCGCGGCTGACCAATGCATCCCCGCCCGGGATGGATTTCGTGGTGCGCAAGGCAATCAGCAAGCGGCCGGAGGATCGGTTTCCGTCCGCCGCCGCGTTTGCCCGCGCGATCCGGACGGCGATGTCCCCGGCGATTTCGCCCGCGGGGTCGCCCGGGGGGGGGGGCGTCAGCGTGCCGGATGTGACGGAACGGACCGTGGTCGAACTGCCGCCGCGCCCGGTCGTCGCGCCCATCGTTGCCCCGGCGGTCGAGGCGGCGAAACGTCGCGGCCGCTGGCCATTATGGGCGGCGGCGGGCCTCGCGCTGGCGATCGTCGGAGGCGGGGCAGGGTGGTTCCTGCTGAACCACGCCAACCTGAACGCCCGGATGGAGGCTGTCAGGGGGGATCCCCCGCCGCCAACGACGACCCAGATGCTGTCCGGTGGAGGACGGATCGCGGTTGGCGAGCCTGTCGTGCCGCCTTCGGCTGGATCTGGCGCCGCCGCGCCGGCCCCGTTGGCGTCCGCGGGACCGGTTGCACCGCCGCGGGCATCGGATGTGCCGGCCGTGACTGGCTCCGCGCCACCGGTGCCGGCCGCATTGCCGGTTCCGACGCCGCCCCCGGCCCCGCCCCCGCCGCAAACGGTGACCTGGTCCGTGCCGGTGGCCCCGACATCACCGGCCCCCCAGGCGATACCAGTGCCGGTCGTGCCGGCTTCGCCTCCGCCGATTCCCGCGGCAATCCTGCCAGGTGCCACCGTGGAACAGGTGCGCGGCGAGGTCGCCATGATCGTCGCCGGCCTGCGATGCGCGCTGATCCAGGGGCAGGTCAGCGACCAGATGGAGGTGACCGTCTCGGGTGTTGCCGGGCCAGGGGTGGAGGATGCTTTCCGTGCCTCTCATGCCGCGCGGGCAACGCCCGGTGGTTTCCATTGGCAGGTGTCGCGGGTCGATGGCGGATTCTGCCCGGTTTTGGATGTGCTGCGGGCGGCGCAGTCCGACTTTGGCACGGCGGGATCTAGGGTGATGCTGACCCTGGCCGGGGACCGCCTGACCTTGCGCGACGGCGATTCGATCCGGCCGCGTTTGGTCATGCCCGGCGCGGGCGGCTTTCTTCGGGTTGCGTATCTGTCGCATGACGGCGGGGTGCAGCATCTGTTTCCGCAGACCGAGGAGGCGGAGGCCGGCATCCGGGCCGATGCGGACCGCGTCTTTGCCCCGGCGGAATGGGTCAGCCTGGGCGATCCGCAGCCAGGCCATCGTGGCTGGGAAGCGAGCGAGCCGTTCGGTGTCGATCTGGTGGTGGCCATCACATCATCCCGGCCGCTGTTCGATCCGCCGCGCCCACGCAACACCGAATCGGCGGTCGATTTCGTGCGGGCATTGCGACAGGCCGTTCAGGCGTTGCTGCGCGACGGAGGGACCGCCGCGGCAAGCGCCATCGCGGTGGAGGTCCTGCCTCGGCGGTAGCGGTGCCGGGTCTGATCGTGTGGCGGCGATTTCCGGTTGTCCTGCCCGGATTTGCCATCAGTTCTTTTTCGGAGCCTTGGCCAACGCGGCTTCTGCCTTGGTCAAATCGGTTTGCACCTGGGTTCTGCTTGCCTCCAATACATCCATTTCGGCCGGCAGCTTGTTGAGCTTCATCAGGGCGTAGTCCAGGGAACACGTGTTGTGCATCAGCAGCACATCGCTGACCACAAGCCCATGCGGATCGCTGGCTGGCACGACACTGGTTTCATAACGCCGTTTTCGACCGTGGGTGTGCGATTCCGGTGTCCGAAGCGGGGGGCGCGACGATCGTGAAGGGAGCCTGGGGCATTCGCAACGCTCAAATGTTTACTTTTTGTTCTAACGTCGAGGCTGTGCCGATGGCAAGAAAAAAGTGAATCCTGGCCGCCAGACGCCAGCATCCAGGGCTAAAATCGCCGGATTCGCAGGGTTCTGCACGGATTTTAGGCAATGATTAACAAAAAACACCGAATGGTTAATGTGGCGCGAAACCGCCAGACGGCGTCCTTCGCCAGTGCTAATGTCCCGCTTTAAGCGCGTGATATTAGTCTCTGATATTCCAAAATATACTGAGACTCTTAAGATTCTACTTTAAGAATGGCCATTCAGACAATCCGTTGCGATCAGGCGCGGATAAGGCGGGGTTTCGTTGCGAAACAATGTAGGAACCGGGGGGTATTGTTCCGATTCCATGCCGTTAACCCCGCCGTTCATAATTGCCTGCGGATTGGGCGGATGACTGGCGTCGCGGCTGGTCCAACCCATTGAATAGCCCGGGTGTGACGACGCCGCGCCAAAACGAGACTTGCCGATGGATCATCGGTCCGGTCCGTCCCACCGTTATACCGCCTCCGAATCTGTCAGCGCTCGGCGTGCATCGGAACCAGGCGGAGGGTACCTCTATTGCGATCCGATATCGGGCCGAGAAGCCTCGGCTATCCGCCGTCCAGGTGAAGGATCCGTCGGGTCAGGTCACTTCACTGCCCGCAGGTAACGCTCAAACGCCGCGAGGGTCGTGTCAGAGACATGGTGCTCGATCCCTTCGGCATCCAACTCCGCCGCCTCCACCGGCACCCCCACCGACACCAGCAAATCCACCACCAAACGGTGCCGCGATCGGCAGCGATCCGCGAGACGCTCCCCGACCTCGGTCAGGAATACGCCGCGATAGGGCTTCGCGACCGCCAATCCCTCCCGCTTCAGCCGGCCGATCGTCTTGATGGCCGTGGCGTGAGACACGCCGAGACGCCGAGCGATGTCGGTCGGACGAGCCTCGCCGCCGTTGCCGAGGAGGTCGGAAATCAACTCCACATAGTCTTCCAGGAGAGCGCCAGACTGCGCCGAACGGGCCTTGCCGAAGCGGCTGGCCTGTGTCGGCTCTTCCGGGAGCGCGCCGCGCGGCGTCGTAAGGCTGTCGTCAGGGTCGGGCATGGCCCGGTATCTATCTCATTCTTGTTGAACCCGGCCCGGTGATGCGGGCGGGACGTCGCCCCGTGTAGCAATCATCAGCAGCCTACGCCCCGGGTCAAGGGGGGGCGCGGGAAGTCTCCCCGGTCGGTGGTCGTCTGACGGGTCAATGCGAACCGGTCCAACGGTTGAACGAAGCACTGCCCCGCTCGGCCCGATGCTTCTTGCCGGGCGACAACGACAGGGGGTGGGGTGCCGGATCGAGGCGGGCAATGACGGCAAGGGGATGCCTGTCTTTCGATGGTTAAGGTGGCTGGCATACCTGAACCCTCTCGCTGGCCGCTTCCTTACCCACGTCCTCCTTACCCACGTCCTCTGGGCCGATCCGCTCCGGCGCGCTATTCTGCGGACGACCGCGTGCATCAACGCGCAGCAGTAGGGGGAAACCGATGGCCAAGATCATCCTGAACGACAGCCCGTCCAACGAAATCAGCGTCGCGCTGGAGATGATTCCACCCAACCTCGAAATGGTTGTCGCCAAGCCAGGCTCGCCGGAGTTCAAGGCGGCGCTGGCGGACGCGGTCTGCCTGGTCGGATTCGGCGATCGCACGATGGATGATGCGTTCTACAAGTCCGCGCCGAACCTGAAGCTGGTGCAACTGCTCAGCGCCGGCTACGATCGTTGCGATATCGAGGCCGCTCGACGCGCCGGCGTGCCGATCTGCAACAATGGCGGAGCAAACTCCACCGCGGTGTCGGAGCATGCGATCCTGCTGATGCTGGCAATTTCGCGCCGCATTGTCTGGCAGCACGAAAACGTGGCTGCCGGACGCTGGCGCGGCAACAACCAGGAAGAAATCAAGCTCTATGAACTGCGGGGCCGCAAGCTGGGCATCATCGGTCTTGGCACCATCGGCAAGAAAACCGCCCGCCTGGCCAAGGCATTCGGCATGGACGTCCAATACTACGACACCGCCCGCCTCACCGAAGACGAGGCCGATGCGCTCGGCGTTCGCTTTGCCCTGTTCGACGAGGTGTTGCGCACGTCGGACCTGGTGTCGCTGCACGTGCCGCTGACCCCGGAGACGCGGCACATGATCGGTGCCGCCGAGTTCAAGCGGATGAAGCCGACCGCCTATCTGATCAACACCTGCCGCGGCCCGGTGGTGGACGAACCGGCGATGATTGATGCGCTGACCAATGGCACGATCGCCGGGGCTGGCCTGGACGTGTTCGACCAGGAGCCGCCGCCGCCCAACAATCCGTTGTTTGGCTTGAAGAACGTGATCCTGACCGCGCATTTCGCGGGCCCGACCTGGGACAACCAGTTCACTCGGTTCCGTAACGGCTTCGACAATTGCCAGCGCGTGATCCGTGGTGAAAAGCCGTTGTGGATCATCCCCGAACTGCGCGGGTAAACAAATCCGCCCCCCGCCTGGACGCAACCCGTCCGGGCGGGCGACACGCCTATCGTCAGGTAGACCCGATGTGGTCGGCGAGATCGGCCGCGGTGAAGGCTTCCGAGAAACTGTCCGGGATTTCCGGCAGCATCGTAGCGTTCCACGCTTCCCACGCCGCCACCATGCGATCGAAATCCGCGCGCCGTCGCTGTTTCAGGTTGGCCCGTTCCCGCGGGTCCGCGACGACATCGAACAGGAACTCGTTGTCGCGGATTTTCAGGTATTTCAGGTCTCCGTCACGCAACGCACGCTGGGCGTTCAGCTTGTAGCGCCAGAACAGCGTCCGGGATGTCGGGGCCGCCGCACCGGTCAGGATCGGCAGCAGGCTGATGCCGTCCGGCGGGCAGTTCGGGTCGGGTGCGGCTCCGGCCGCTTCCAGCAGGGTGGGAAGCCAGTCCATGGTCATGGTGACCTGGTCGCTGTCGATCCCCTGTCGGATGCGGGCGGGCCAGGCCATGATCGCGGGGACCCGCACGCCACCTTCAAGAAGCTCTGTCTTCACGCCGGTCAGCGGCCATGTGTCGGAAAAGCGTTCGCCGCCGTTGTCGCTGGTGAAGATGACGATCGTGTTGTCGGTCATGTCGTGGGCGTCGAGCGCCTGCATGACGCGGCCGATCTGCTGGTCCAGTGACCGCATCATGCTGGCGTAGATACGCTGCGTGCCGCCGTCGTAGTGACGGAGGTTGCTGCCCTTCAGACGATCCGATTCGGCCTGGTCGCCGGGGCCTTCCCACGGCCAGTGCGGCGCGGTGAAGTGCAGGCTCAGCAGGAATGGCGTTCCGGTCCCGGCATGACGATCGATCGCCCCAACCGCCCGGTCCCCCAGCAGGTCGGTCAGGTAGCCGGTCTGTCGCACACTGACATCGCCGTCCCACAGGTCGTGCTGACCGCGTGTGTTGATGTGGGTGTAGTAGTCCACCGCGCCCGAGCGGATACCATAGAAATGATCATAGCCGCTTTGAAGTGGCCCGAATACCGGCGGCAATCCCAGATGCCACTTGCCGATCAGTGTCGTGGCATACCCGCGCTGTTTCAGTAACGATGGCAAGGTCGGGTGGTCCGGCGGCAGGCCGACATCGGGCTTGCCGGCCAGCGGTTCCTCCAACCCCAGCGGCAGACGATACTGGTAACGACCCGTCATCAGGGCCACGCGGGTGGCCGAGCAGACGGCGGAATTGGCATAGGCGTGGTGAAATAGGACGCCACGACCGGCGAGGCGGTCCAGGTTCGGCGTCTGATAGTCTCGCCGCCCATAGCAGGACAAATCCGCGTAGCCGAGGTCGTCGGCCATGATGAACACGATGTTTGGTGCATGCCGCGCGTCGGATGGGTCGTTCTTCATGGCCTGTGCCTCCGTGTTTTGGTGGGATCATGGATAGTCTGGCAACCGCGTCAACCGGTGACAGGGGCGGCCCGCCGGGACAACCGTGCATCGCCGAGGTGCATCCGGGTCGGGCGACACGGCAACCAAGATTCGGAGTGCAAAATGGGGACAGGGACGTGCATAGTGATTGCATGAATCCGCCATCCAGTTCCTTTCCGCCGGCCACGCCCGCGCTATCCCGATGGGGTGTTGCGGCCGGGCTTCTTTTGGGCCTCGCCGCCGGCCTGCCGTCCGGCGCTTGGGCGCAGGACGCGAAGGCCATGCTCAAGGCCATGGCCGATTATGTCGGCGCTCAGCAGACGATCGCCCTGACATTCGACAGCGACATAGAGGTGATCACGCCGCAACTGGAGAAAATCCAGTTCACCAACTCCGGCAAGGTGTTGTTGAAGCGCCCCGACGGGCTGCGCGCGCATCGCGTCGGAGGTCATTCCGACGTGGAGTTGGCGTTCGACGGCAAGACGGTCAGCATTTTCGGCCGCGGCGTCGATGGCTATGCCCGGATCGAGGCTCCCGGGACCGTCGATCAACTGATCGCGGCGCTGCGGGCTGGGCATGGCATATCGTTGCCGGGGGCGGATCTTCTCCTGACCAACGCCTATGACGTCCTTGTCGCGGACGTGATGGAGGCCAAGCACATCGGCCTTGGGATGATCGATGGCAAGGAATGCAACCACCTTGCATTCCGCAACCTCGATACCGATTGGCAGATTTGGGTCGAAACGGGTGAGCGGCCGACGCCTCGGAAGCTGGTGATCACCAGCAAGACCATGAACAGCGCGCCCCAGTACACGCTGCGGATCAAGGAGTGGCAGACTGGGCTTGCCGTGGCGGCCGACGCGTTTGCGTTCGTCCCTCCCGCGGGGGCCAGGCAGTTGAATCCCAATGAGTTGGGCGACCTCGACGAATTGCCGCCGAGCGGGCCGAGAGGAGGACGGTGATGGTGGGGATGATCGGACGGGCTGCGATCGGTGTTGGCGTGATCGTGGCGGGGTTGCTGTGGAATGGCAGCATGGGGACTGGGCCTGGCGGGACCGTCGTTACGGTGGCCAACGCGCGCGTGGGCAATCCAGCGACGCCGGTAAGCTATGCGGGTGTGGCCCGCCGATCCACGGTAACCCCGGGAGTAGGCGGGGTGGGAGGACCGGCGTCCGGCGTTGGCGTGCTCCCGGGTGCGGGGGCCGGTCAGGTGGGGGTTGGCTACAGCGCGGGCCCTGGGGTCAATCTTGGCGGGCCGGTGAACCGGGTCGGCGTCCGCTGACGACGGGCGGGGGCACGGTGATGGCCTCGCACGGGTGCAGGCTTGATCCGTCTCGGTTGGAGACGGCGGCTGGGTAGGATAGTCAAGCCGCATGCCGGGGGCGGCGGTTGCGTGGCTGCCTGTTTGTTGTCATCGACCGCGCCTCCCCGCACACGGGTTGTATGTGCATCTTCCGCGTTTGCGACAACCATTAGGTTTCCTCGCAGGACATTGAATTGCCCTTGCTGTCTCAGGAAGGTGTCGCCGGCCGTGGTTGATCGGGCGCGGATGTCGATGGGGCCTTACCTGCTAGCCCTGCACCGAGCCGTTGAGCTGGTGCTTCGACGAACCGAAACGTCAGGTCAGCCGCCAACAAGATTATGATCAGCAGCGTCACCGAGGGGCGACTGAAGAATCCGCCGGTGATGCCGAACAACAAGATCGGGAAATGAATGAGGTAGAGGCTATAGGAGATGCGCCCGAGCCATAGGAGCGGTGGCACCATCAAAGCACGGCTCAGACGGGTCGCCGGCAGGCATAGTGCGATCAACAGGGCCGCACCCATGCCGATCAGGAAATCGCCCCAGATTCGGTGAAAAGGGACCACCAGCAACCCGACAGCGACGAGTACCAGGAAGCTGAAGAGGTGACGGTTGCATTTCGTCAATTGAACCGCGATCGCCGCTCGGTTGTAGGCAAGCGTAACTCCGGCGCTGAACATCCAAAGGACATGCAGGGTCATCTGCCAGGACCCGATGGCGAGATCTTTGTTCCCGACCGAGGCAAGCACCGAGATCAGCGTGCAGCCTATCAGGACCGGAATTGAGCCAAATCGCCGCACCCCCAGGAAAAGCAGCGGCATGACGATCGAAATCCGCATCTCATGCACCAGCGACCACATGACAGGATTGAGCCACATCTCATTCGTGCCGCCGGTCATCGCCAGATGCCAGAAGATCGCGGCGCCGTCAGGCACATGCAGTTTCGCGTTCAGCCATGTACTGGCCGCCGGCATGGGTGCGACGCTGACCAAAGCGTAAGTCAGCACCACGAAAAGGATACTGACTGTCCCGCGACAATCAAGATGGTGATGCGCGACAATCAGGATGGGAAAGTCGTTGCGGGGTTGGCGGCG
>CAMATI010000051.1 GCA_945861095.1 Asaia bogorensis
TAAGACAGAAGGCCAGAAACACATTATGTCCGCAACACAAGAAAAGCCGCCCGTCGGACGGGTCCAGAACCCGAACAAGGCCGCGGTCCGGGTCGCATTCGATCCGCTGCGCCCCACCGAGAAACCGCAGGACTTCTACGACGACATCAAGCAAAAATTCGCCGATGCCCGCGATCTGCGCCTGAGCTACCGGCCGGACGGCCGAGCGCAATATACGTCGGAATTGACGGGTGAACTGGCTCGGTATGAGGTCGATCCCTACGCCGAAACCACCATCGCACGCGAAGCCATCAGCGACACCGTGGAATGCCTGCTGATCGGCGGCGGCTTCTCCGCCCTGCTGACCGCGGCCCGCCTGCGCGAACGCGGCGTCAAGAGCATCCGCATTGTCGAGCGTGGCAGCGATGTCGGTGGCACCTGGTATTGGAACCGCTACCCCGGCGCCGCCTGCGATGTGTCCGCCTACGACTACCTCCCCCTCCTCGATGAGCTCGGCTATGTCCCCGGCAGCTTCTTTGCCAAGGGGCCGGAGATTTTCTCCCATTGCCAGGCGATCGCCCGGAAATACAACCTGTACGAATTGGCGGTGTTCCAGACGACGGTCGTGTCCACCGCGTGGGACGCGAAGGCGAAGCTGTGGCGGGTCAAGACCGACCGTGGCGACACGCTGTCGGCGCAGTTCGTGGTGTGCGCCAACGGCACCCTGTCCAAGCCCAAATTGTCGAAGATCGCGGGCATGGAGACGTTCAAGGGGTATTCCTTCCATACGTCTCGGTTCGATTACAAATACACCGGCGCGGACCTGTCCAACCTGAAGGACAAGGTCGTCGGCATCATCGGCACCGGCGCATCGGCCGTGCAGATCATCCCGCGGCTCGGCCGAGCGTCGAAGGAACTGTATGTGTTCCAGCGCACCCCGTCGGCGATCGACATCCGCGACGACATCCCGACCGACCCGCAATGGGCGGCGGCGCTGAAGCCGGGCTGGCAGGCCGAACGGCTGCAACGGCATATGCAAGGCCCGGTGCTGACCGAACAGCAGAAGGCCGATCTGGCCGCGCTGCCGCGGGCTGAGAAAATCCGGCGTCAGGAAAACCAGAACATCGAACATCAGATGCGCATCCACGCGCGCGTCGATGAGATCGTGAAGGACAAGGCCACCGCCGAAGCGCTGAAGCCCTGGTACATGCACCGCTGCAAGCGCCCCTGCTACGATGACGAATACCTTCCGGCGTTCAACCTGCCGAACGTTCATCTGGTGGACACCAATGGGCAGGGCGTCACCGAGATCAACGAAAAGGGCGTCGTGTTCGAGGGCAAGACCTATCCGGTGGATGTGCTGATCTATGCCACCGGCTTCGAAGTGCAGGTCACCGGTATCTACAACGATATCCGCGGTGAGAACGGTCTGGAACTGAACGAGAAATACGCCGAGGGCATGCGCACGGTGCTGGGCATTCACTCGTCCGGCTATCCGAACCTGTTCATCATGGGCGGATACCAGGCGTCGTTCCAGTTCAACCTGACATTCATGCTGCAGACGCAAGGCAAGCACATTGCCGAATGCGTGAAGTATGTTCGCGATCATGGTTTCCAGACGATCGACGCGAAGCCGGAGACGGAGCAGTGGTGGGTGGACGAAGTGATCCGCCATCGCGGCAAGACGAACCGGAACAAGGAATGCACCCCGGGGTATTACAACTTCGAGGGTGAAGAAAACCGCCGGCAGGACGGGAATTACAACGGTGGGTTCCACCAGTATTTCCTTCACATGACGGATCTGAAGAAGGATATGGAGAAGAATTTCAACTTCTCCTGACCGGAACGAAGAAAACTCTCCCCCTCCCCCTGCGGGAGGGGGATGG
Source organism: Asaia bogorensis (assembly GCA_945861095.1). Classification (GTDB taxonomy): domain Bacteria; phylum Pseudomonadota; class Alphaproteobacteria; order Acetobacterales; family Acetobacteraceae; genus Rhodopila. The sequence goes on from CAMATI010000051.1 coordinate 1,866, forward strand.
GGGGAGGGGTAAATCCCCACGGATATTGCGCGAATCCCCTCCCCCCAACCCCCTCCCGCAGGGGGAGGGGGAGAATTTTTCCTCCCGTCGGCACCCGATCAGAAGATATAAGATCGCCGAGGGGTCCCAACCGAACCGCTATTCCGCCGGCGCCACCCGGTGCAGCGATTTCCGCTTGCCGGTCAACCGCTCAAGCGCCAGATACACGACCGGTGTCGTGTATAGCGTCAGCATCTGAGACACGATCAATCCGCCGATAATCGCGATCCCCAGCGGCTGGCGCAGCTCCGATCCCGTGCCTGACGCGATCGCCAGCGGCACGGCGCCGAACAAGGCGGCCAGGGTCGTCATCATGATCGGCCGGAAACGTTCCAGGCAGGCGGTATAGATCGCCTCCCGCGGCGACATGCCCTGTTCGCGTTCCGCCTCCAACGCGAAATCCACCATCATGATGGCGTTTTTCTTGACGATCCCCATCAGCAGAATGATTCCGATCATGCCCATGATCGACAGATCGGTTTTCGTCCATTGCAGGGCCAGCAGCGCGCCCAGCCCAGCCGATGGCAGGGTCGAGATGATGGTCAACGGGTGGATCAGGCTCTCATACAGCACCCCCAGCACGATATAGATGGAGAGCAACGCCGCGGCGATCAGCAACGGCTGCGACGACAGCGACGACTGCATCCATTGCGCATTGCCGGCGAACTGGGTGCGCACGCTCTCCGGCATGCGCAGGTCCAGGGCGGCCTGCTCGATCGCGGCGGTGGCCTCGCTCAGGGACATGCCGGGGGCGACATTGAAGCTGATGGTGGCGGCCGGCATCTGGCTTTGATGCTTCACGGCCAGCGGCGCACTGCTGCGTTGGAACCGTGCCACGGCCGATAGCGGCACCTGGCGCCCGCCGGACGCGCCGACATAGATGCGGCCAAGGAATGACGGATCGCTCTGCAAATCCGGATCGACTTCCAGCACGACCTTGTACTGGTTGCGGGGCGTATAGATGGTGGAGACCTGACGCTGCGCGAAAGCGTTGTTCAACGCCAGATCGATATCCAGAACCCGCACACCCAGCCTGGCGGCGGCATCCCGATCGATGACGACGTCGACTTGCGGGCCGGCGCGGTCCTGGTCCGAGCTGACATCGACGATCCCCGGCGTCTGGCGCATCTTTTCCGTGAGCGTCGCCGACCAGGTGCGCATCGCGGCCAGGTCCGGGGAGATGACGACGAACTGATACTGGGACCCACCGCTGCGACCGCCACCGCGCAAATCCTGCGCCGAGAACAGGAACGTCTGCACGCCTGGGATTTTCGTCAGTTGCGGCCGCAGGCGGGCGATCACCGCCTCCGACGAGATGCCACGTTCGGCCAGCGGTTTCAGGCTGACCGTCAGATTGCCGCGGTTGAGCGCGCTCCACCCATTCGCCACGCCCACCGTCGCGCCCACCGAGGCGACCGCCGGATCATTCAGCACCACATCGACGACGGAGCGGTGGAGCGCTTCCATCGCCTGGAAGGACACGTCCGGATCGGCCTGGGTGGAGCCGACGATCAGCCCGGTGTCCTGCAACGGCATGAAACCCTTGGGCACCATGGTGTATAGACGTACCGTCAGCACGATCGTCAGGATGGTGACCAGCAGCATCAGCAGCCGCTGATCCAGGGCCCAACCCAGGGTACGGGCGTAGACACGTTGCATCCCGACCAGCACCCAGTCCACCGCGCGCCAGAACCCGCCGGTGGGCGTCTCGATATCCCGTGCGGTCATGAACCGACCGCAGATCATCGGCGTCAGCGTCAGCGACACCAAGGCCGAGACCGCGATCGCCATCGTCAGGGTCACCGCGAATTCGTGGAACAGGCGACCCAGGACCCCACCCATGAACAACAGCGGAATGAACACCGCGACCAGGGAAATGCTGATGGATACCACGGTGAAGCCGATCTGCCTGGCTCCGACCAGAGCGGCCCGCAGCGGCGGCATGCCTTTTTCCATCTGGCGGACGATGTTTTCGATCATCACGATGGCATCGTCGATAACGAAACCCACGGCGATGGTCAGCGCCATCAGGGTAAAGTTGTTCAGCGAGTAGCCGACGAACCACATTCCCACCAATGTGCCGCACAGCGACAAGGGCACGGTGACCGCCGCCGCCAGGGTCGGGATCAGACGGCGCATGAACAGCAGCACCACCAGCAACACCAGCGCCACCGAAATCATCAGGGTGAACTCGACATCGGCGACGCTGGCGCGGATGGTCGCGGTACGATCGGAAATCACCGTGACCTTCACGTCAGGCGGCATCCAGGCCATCAGTTGGGGCAGCAACTCCCGGATCCGGTCGACCGTGTCGATCACATTCGCGTTGGCTTCCTTGGTGACGTTCAACAGGATGGCAGGCTCGCGTCCGTTCCAGGCCGCGAGGCGCACATTGGCGACGCTGTTGATCACCGTGGCGACGTCGGACAGGCGCAGGATGGTGCCCTTGCCGGCCCGGATCACCAGCGGCGCGTAGTCGGATGCCTGCGACATCTGGCTGTTCAGCCCGATCGTCTCCGACCGTTCCGGTCCCTGAAACGTCCCGGTGGAGCCCAGCACGTTGGTGGCGCGGATCGCGGTATAGACGTCCTGTCCGGACATACCGGCCGCGGCCAGGCGTACCGGATCCAGTTGCACGCGCACCGCCGGCTTCTCGGCACCATTGATGGTCACCTGCGCGACGCCGGGCGACTGCGCCAGGCGCTGCGACAGGATGGTGTCGGCGGCGTCGTAGATCTGCGCGGTGGACAGCGTGTCCGACGACAGCGCAATGCTCATGATCGGCGCATCGGCCGGGTTGTATTTTCGGTAGTACGGCCGCACCGGCAGATCGGACGGCAAATCCGCGGTTGCCGCGTTGATGGCCGCCTGCACGTCGAAGGCGGCGCCCTTGATGTCACGGCTGATGTCGAATTGCACGACGATAGACGCACTGCCGATCGACGAAGACGACGTGATCTCGGTCACCCCGGCGATTTCGCCCAGCCGACGCTCCAACGGCGCGGCGATCGACGCCGCCATGGTTTCGGGGGACGCACCGGGTCGGCCGGCGATCACCACGATGGTGGGGATATCGACCCTCGGCAGGGCGGAAATCGGCAGGAAGCGAAAGGCGACGCAGCCGGCGAGGAACAATCCGATGGCCAGCAGCATCGTCGCCACCGGGCGGGCGATGAAGGGCGCCGAGATGTTCATCACTCGGCCGCCGCCGGTTGCACACGCGCACCGCCCCAGCGAAGACGCAGCCGCTCAAACGCCAGATAGATCGCCGGCGTGGTGTACAACGTCAGAAACTGCGACAGCACCAGGCCGCCGATGATGGTCACGCCCAGCGGCCAGCGCAGCTCGGATCCGGCGCCGTGGCCAATCACCAGCGGCACGGCGCCGAGGAGGGCCGCCATGGTGGTCATCATGATCGGACGAAACCGCAGCAGGCAGGCATCGCGCATGGCGTCCTCCGGGGACGCGCCGTGGCGTTCGGCCTCGATGGCGAAATCGACCATCATGATGGCATTCTTCTTGACGATGCCCATCAGCAGCACGATGCCCACCAGCGCCACCAGGGACAGGTCGGTGCCGCATAACAGCAGCGCCAGCAGCGCCCCGATCCCGGCGGAAGGCAGGGTGGACAGGATGGTTACGGGGTGGATCCAGCTCTCATACAGCACGCCCAGCACGATATAGATCACCACCATCGCGGCCAGGATCAGCCAGGGCTCCGCGGCCAGCGACCGTTGGAATTCGGCCGCGTCCCCGGAGTAGCTGCCGATGATGGTCGGCGGCATGGCGATGTCCTTTTCCGCCTGCGCCACGGCGGCGACCGCATGCTGCAAGGAATAGCCGGGCGCGACATCGAAACTGAGCGTCACGGACGGGAACTGCGCCTGATGGGTCACGACCAGCGGCGCGATCGTGCGATCGAAACGCGCGATCCCGGACAGGGGCACCTGGGCGCCTCCGGCGCCCGGCACGCGCAGCAATCGCAGGGAGTTCGGGTCCTGCTGCCAGGCGGGATCGGCCTCCAACACGACGCGATACTGGTTGGCCTGGCCGAAAATGGTGGATATCTGGCGCTGACCGAACGCGTCATACAGCGTGTCCTGCACGGCCTGCATCGACACGCCCATCCGCATCGCCGCGTCCCGATCCACGGTGATGAAGGTGCGGAAGCCGTTGTTCTGCTGGTCGGACGCGACATTGCGGAGGTCCGGCAGGGTTTTCAGCTTTTCCATCAGCTTCGGCGCCCACAGCGCCAGTTCCGCCGGGTCGGTGTCCATCAGCGTGTATTGGAACTGCGTTCGGCTGACCCTTGTGCCGATCTGGATATCCTGCACCGGCTGGAACCAGGCGGTGATGCCGGGGATATCGTCGATGGCACGGGACAGGCGCTCGATCACCACGGGCGCGGCATCGCGATCGGCGATGGGTTTCAGCGCGATGGTAAGCCGGCCCGCATTGGGGGTGGCGTTGATCGTGCCGGCGCCCACGAAAGACACCACACCGGTGACCGCCGGGTCTGCTTGGACCCGGGCCGCGAGTTCCGTTTGCAACTCGACCAGCTTGGGAATGGAGATTTCCTGTCCCGCCTCGGTCACCGCCAGCAGGACACCGGTGTCTTGTTGCGGCAGGAACCCTTTTGGCACCACCAGGTACAGGCCTGCGGTCCCGAACAGGGTGGCCACGCTGACCAACAGCACGAACCCTTCATGGCGGAAGCTCCAGCGCAAGCTGCGGCGATAGCCGGCGAGGATGGCCTCGAATCCGGCCTCGCTCCATCGCGCGAGGCGGCCGGGGCGCTCCTGGTGCGTGGGTTTCAGGAACTGCGCGCACATCATCGGCGTCAGGGTCAGCGACACCACGCCGGAGACGATCACCGCGACCGAGAGCGTGACGGCGAATTCGTAGAACAGCCGCCCGACCACGCCGGTCATGAACAGCAGCGGGATGAACACGGCGATCAGCGAGACGGTCAGCGAAATGATCGTGAAGCCGATCTCGGCCGATCCGCGATAGGCGGCCTCCAGCGGGCTCATGCCTTTCTCGATGTAGCGGACGACGTTCTCGATCATCACGATAGCGTCGTCGACCACGAAGCCGGTCGCCACCGTCAGCGCCATCATCGACAGGTTGTCGATCGCGAAGCCCAGCATATGCATGACGCCGAAGGTGCCGATCAGCGACACTGGCAGGGCGACGGCGGGGATGAAGGTGGCGCGGGGGGAGCGGAGGAACAGAAAGATCACCCCCACCACGAGGATGATCGACAACCCCAGTGTGTACTGGACGTCCAGGACCGAGGCCTTGATCGTCTCGGTCCGGTCGCTGACGATGGTCATCTCGATCGCGGACGGGATCGCATGCTGCATTTTCGGCAGCAATTGCTTCAGGGTCTGCACCGTCTGCACGATATTGGCGCCAGGCTGGCGCTGGATATCCAGCACGACGGCATCGACCCCATTGAATTTGGCGGAAACCCGATCGTTCTCCACCCCGGCGACCACGCTGCCGATGGCGGACAGGCGCACCGGCGCACCGTTGCGCCAGGCGATCACCAGGTTTTCGTAGGCGGCGGCGTCGACCAACTGGTCGTTGGCGCCGAGCTGGACGGCGAGTCGCTTGCCGTCGAAGCCACCCTTGGCGCCGTTCACGTTGGAGGTCGCGACCGCGGTCCTGACATCGGTGGTGGACAGGCCATAGATCGCCAGGCGCGCCGGATCGACCCGCACGCGCACCGCCGGACGCATGCCGCCCATCACGGTGACGCGGCCGACCCCGGTGATCTCTGACAGTTTGGGCAGCAACAGGGTGTCGGCGGCGTCGCTGATGACGTCGATGGGCAGAGCGTCCGACGTCAGGGCCAGGGTGATGATCGGCGCATCCGCCGGGTTCACCTTCGAATAGGTCGGCGGATACGGCAGATTGTTGGGCAGGGTGCCAGCCGAGGCGTTGATCGCCGCCTGCACGTCCTGCGCGGCCGAGTCCATCGATCGACCCAGGTCGAACTGCAAGGTGATCTGGCTGGTGCCCTGGGCGCTTTGCGACGTCATCGTCACCAGCCCGGGGATCTGGCCGAACTGACGCTCCAGCGACGCGGTCAGCAGGGTTTCCACCGTCTCCGGCGCAGCACCTGGCATCTGGGTGACCACCTGGATGGTCGGGAAATCGACCTCCGGCAGCGCCGAGACCGGCAAAGCGCGATAACCCAGGGCACCGGCCAGCACGACCGCGATCGCCAGCAGCCAGGTCGCGATGGGACGCGCGATGAACGGGGCGGAGACGTTCATCGCGGCAACTGCTCCATCCGGCGGGGTGGTCGGGGGGAGGAAAGAAAGCCTTGGGGCTCCGCCCCAAACCCCGCGAGGGCTTTGCCCTTCGAACCCACCAGGGGCTCGGCCCCTGGACCGCGATTCATGGGGTCAGGGGGGAAAGGGGGCCGACACGGACGTTTCAACGCCATGGTTGGCCCCATTTCCCCCCTGACCCAATAAACGGCATCCAAGGCCCAGCCTTGGTGGGTTCGAAGGGCGAAGCCCTCGCGGGGTTTGGGGCGGAGCCCCAAGGCTTCCGTCCCACCCCTGCTTGCCCCGCCGAATGGAGCAGTTATGCAACGTGCCACCTACGTGCCGCGCCGTCGGCGGGTCCCAGGCGGGGCCTGTTGCGTGGGCGATGTTGCCTCGCTGGCCGCGGGGGCGGCGGTGACGGCCACTTTGCTGCCTTCGGTCAGGCGGGACGCGCCATCGACCACGACCTGCTCGCCCGCGCTCAGGCCGCTGTTGATCACCGAGATCAATTCGTCCTCATTCCCCACGCTGACCGGGCGGCGCTTGACCGTGGAGTCCTCGGCGACGACGAACACGTAGGACCCCCTTGGGCCGCGTTGGACCGCGGATGGCGGGATCACCACGGCATCCTTCAGGGTTTCCACCTGCAACCGCACGCCCACGAAGCCGCCGGGCCAGAGCCGCCCGTCGGTGTTGGGGAAGGTCGCCTTCATCTTGATGGTGCCGGTGGTCTGGTCCACCTGGTTGTCCAGCACTGCAAGAACGCCACTGTCCAGGATGCGCGCGGTCTGCCCGGCCGGGCTCTGTGACAACGCGAGCACCTTCGGCGAACCGTCCCGCATCGCCTGGGTCACCCGTGGCAGGACCTGCTGTGGCAGGGTGAAGATCACGCTGATCGGCTGCAACTGGGTCAACATCACCAGCCCCGCGGTGTCCGACCCATGCACGATATTGCCGACATCCACCTGCCGCATGCCGGCCCGCCCGTCGATCGGCGCGACGATCGTGGTGTAGTCCAGTTGGGTGCGGGCATTGTCGATCTGCGCCTGATCCTGGCGCACCAGCGCCTCCAGTTGCGCGACCTGGGCCTTCACCGTGTCGACCTGCTGGGCCGAGGTGTAGTTGTTCGCCACCAGCTTCTGGTAGCGCGCCAGGTCGGCGCGGGCGTTGGCAAGCTGCGCTTCGTCCTGTGCCTTTTTCGCCATCGCGCTGTCCAACGCGGCCTGATACGTGCGCGGATCGATCTGCGCCAACACGTCGCCCTTGCGGACGTTCTGCCCTTCCTTGAAGTTGATCGCCATCAACGGCCCGTCGACCATGGTTTTCATGGTCACGGTCTGGAACGCCTGCACGGTGCCCAAGCCGTCCAGGAAGATCGGCGTATCCCGCTGCACGGCGGGCGCGGCGAGCACCGGGATCACCTGGTTCGGATTGCGACGGCTGACCGGGGCGGCGACCGGGGCGGCTGGCCAGAACCACACCGCATAGACGATCCCACCGCTTACCAGCAGGCACAGCAGGGCGACGATCGACCGGCGCGCCCAGGCCCGCCTGGGCCGGATGGTCCGCAGCTGGTCGGGTTCGCGGGTCAGAGCGTCCATTCGGTTACCTTACGGCATCTTGGGCGGTATCTGGCGCGATATCGGAACGCAGAACCGCCCCACCAATGGCTCACCGCAGATTTCCTCCGACCGGCAGGGCCACCCCACCGCCCAACGGGCCGGGCTCCAACCCGGGAAACCCGGCCTCGATGGGGCCGGGCGGGCGTTCCCAGCCGCCGCCAAGGGCCTGATAGAGATCGAGAAGCGCCTGAAACCGGGCAAGGCGGACCTGTGCCAGCGTGTCCTCGGTGTTGAACAGCGCGCTTTCGATATTCAGCACCGTGGTGATATCGACGGTGCCAACCTGCATCTGGGCGCGGGCGATGGCGGCGGACCGCCGAGCGGACGCGACCGCGGTGGCCTGCAACCTCTCTTGCTGGGTGGTGTAGCGCCAGGCGGTCAGCGCGTTGTCCACGTCGGTGAAGGCCTGCACGATGGATTTGCGGTAATTGGCCAGCAGTTCGTCGTAGCGGCCCTTGGTCTGTTCCAACTGTCCGCGCAACTGGCCGCCGTCGAAGATCGGCAGGGTCAGCCCGGCGGCGAGGCTGACCAATGCGCCCCCCGGGGAGATCAACGCATTCAACGCCGCGGCCTGGAATCCGGCACTGCCGGTCAATTGGATGGTCGGAAAGAAGGCCGCCCGGGCGGTCCTGATGTCGAAATTCGCCGCCACCAACAGCGCCTCGGCCGCGGCGATGTCCGGTCGGCGGGCCAGCAGGGCGGACGGCAGCCCGGGTGTGACCAGCGGCAGCGCCAAGGTGGTCAGGGTGCCTGGCCGCACGGTGATCGCCTCCGGCGGGCGGCCGGTCAGGATCCCCAAGCCGATGATCTGCTGTTCCATCTGATTGCGCAGATTGGGAATCTTGGCACGCTCCACCGCCACCAGGGTTTCCTGCTGGGATACGTCGAGCGCACTGGCGGTGCCGGCGGCCGACCGCCCCCTGATCACGGCGAGGATCCGTTCGGCGTCGTCCAGGTTCTGCAAACCCACCGCCAGCCGGTCGGCCAGGGCAAGCGCGGAAAACCAAGTGGAGGCGACGCTGGCGGTGACGGTCAGCGCGATCGTCTGCTGGTCGAACCGGGTGAACATGGCACTGGCGATGGCGCCAAGCTGGTTCGACCGGTAGCGGCCCCAGAAATCCACCGTGTAGGACGCGTTCAACCCGCCGCCATAGGTCCGCGTGTCGAAACTGGCATTCGACCCTCCGGATCGGGTTCGGCTGCTGCTGGTGCCAACCCCGGTATGCTGCCATTGCGCCGAAGAATCGGCGCCGAGAGCGGGAAGCAACGCCGCCCCGGCGATGCGCACCTGGGCGTCCGCCTGGCGCACACGGGCGATCGCGGCGGCGATGTCGAAGTTCTGGGCTCGGGCGGCCGCGATCAGATCATTCAGTTCCGGCGATTGAAAGCCGACCCACCAGTCGCCCGCGGGCCAGGCGGCACCGGCGGTTTCGGTGGAGGCCCGGAAGGCCACCGGAATTTCAACGGATGGCTTCGTCCAATCGGGGCCAAGGTCGCAGCCGGCCAGCAACAGCGGGAGGGCCGCGATGGCGGAACCGAGAACGCGTGAACGAAGCTGGCGGATTGTCAAATCGAGCCTCCAAGCGCCCTGTAGCACGACGGGGGTGGTTCGCAACGGATTGAGGTGGGCGAGGCCCCGCGTTCGCAAAGGACGCCGGCCGGGTTCGGGAAAATCCCATTCGGGAAACGCCCGTTCGGGTAAATCCCGTTTCGGCGAATCCCGTTTCGGCAGACCTTCCGGTGAAACACGCCCCTTGGCCGCATCAATCGCCTTGCGCCGCACCATCCGATGTGCAAAACGCCCCATCCACTGGGAGACATCACATAGAGGGAGTCAGCCGGGGGTGAATGACACCATCCTGGAAACCGAGGGTTTGACGCGTGAGTTCAGCGGCTTCGTTGCCGTGGACGGCGTCTCCCTGCGCGTTCGAACCGGTACGATCCATGCGCTGATCGGACCGAACGGCGCCGGTAAGACCACATGTTTCAACCTTCTGACCTCGTTCCTGCCGCCAACCCGCGGGACGATCCGCTTCAAGGGACGCGACATCACCGGCATGAAACCGGCGATGGTGGCTCGCCTGGGGCTGATCCGCAGCTTCCAGATCTCGGCCGTCTTCCCGCATCTGTCGGCGCTGGAGAATGTCCGGTTGGCGTTGCAGCGCGCCCGCGGTGCCAGTTTCGACTTCTGGCGATCGGAAAAAGCCCTGTCAGTCTACGACGATCGCGCGCGCGAGCTGTTGGTCGATGTCGGACTGGACGGGTTTGCCGATACGATCGTCACCGACCTTCCCTACGGCCACAAGCGCGCGCTGGAGTTCGCCACCACCCTGGCACTCGATCCCGAGATGATGCTGCTGGACGAGCCCACCGCCGGCATGGCGCATGGCGACGTCGATCGGATCGTGCAGTTGATCGCACGCGTCCGAAAGGGCCGCACCATCCTGATGGTGGAACACAATCTCTCGGTCGTCGAAGGCCTCTGCGACACCATTACCGTGCTGACCCGCGGGCGCGTGCTGGCGGAAGGCGATTATGCCACGGTCTCGAAGAACCCCGAGGTGATCGCCGCCTATCTGGGAACCGCCGATGCCTGAGAACCCCCTGCTCGAAATCAAGGGCCTGAACGCCTGGTACGGCGAAAGCCACATCCTGCACGGCGTGGATTTTGAGGTCCGCGCCGGTGAGGTGGTGACCCTGCTGGGTCGCAACGGCGCCGGCAAGACCACGACCATGAAGTCGATCATGGGCCTGGTGCCGCGGCGGGAGGGCAGCGTCCGCTTTCAGGGCAAGGAACTGATTGCCCATATGCCGAACCATATCGCGCGCGCCGGCATCGCCTTCTGCCCGGAGGAGCGCGGCATCTTCGGCTCCCTGAACGTGACCGAGAACCTGATGCTGCCGCCGGTGGTCGCACCTGGTGGGCTGTCGATCGACGAAATCCACACGCTGTTCCCGAATCTGAAGGAACGCGCCCGCACCGCCCAAGGCACCCGCCTGTCAGGCGGCGAACAGCAGATGCTGGCGATTGCGCGGATCCTGCGCACCGGCGCCAAGATGCTGCTGCTGGACGAACCGACCGAGGGCCTCGCCCCGGTCATCGTGCAACAGATCGGCCGCACGATCCGGGAGATCAAGACGCGCGGCTTCACCGTGCTGCTGGTCGAGCAGAATTTCCGCTTTGCCGCCACCGTGGCCGACCGGCATTACGTGGTGGAGCATGGGCGGGTGATCGACATGATCCCGAACCACCAGCTGCAGTCCAACATGGACAAGCTGCACGAGTATCTTGGTGTATGAACAGAGGCCGTCGACGAACCCGACGCCCCGTGCTTTTGGAGTACCATCAGCAACCCTCGACTGGCCGCCTGTCGCATCGACCAGCGGCGTTTCGATTTCCGTCACTCTCTTGCCGTCGCTCTCTCGCCTCCCTTCTCTTGCGGTCGCTCTCTTACCGTCATGGCCGAGCTTGACCCGGCCATGACGGTAAGAGAGGGACCGCAAGAGAGAGCGGTGCGAAAAGAGAGAACCGCCGCCCGAACCCGCAACCCAAACCGTCCGTGCCTGAACCCGCGCAAAAGCAAGGACCTGGTACCATGAGCCTCTCACGCCGCGATGTTCTGACCGCTGCCGCCGCGCTGCCCGCGCTGGTGCCGTTCCATCGCGCGCGCGCCCAGTCGCCTACGTTGAAAATCGGCGTCCTGAACGACCAGTCCGGTCCGTACATGAACGTGACGGGGCAGACCTCGGTCATCGCCGCCCGCCAGGCGATCGAGGATTTCGGTGCCGCCAACAAGGGCATCAATATCGAGGTCATCAGCGCCGATCACCAGAACAAGCCCGATCTGGCGATCTCCATCGTGCGCCAGTGGTTCGACCGTGACGGGGTCGATGTGGTGATGGATGTCCCCACATCCTCGGTCGCCCTGGCCGTGAACGCGGTCGCGCGGGAAAAGAACAAGATTTTCCTGGTCTCCGGCGCCGCCACCGTGGCCCTGACGGGAGAGCAGTGCTCCCCCAACACGATCCACTGGACATACGACACCTTTATGCTGTCCCGTTCGACCGGTGCGGCGATGGTGAAGGCGGGGGGCGATTCCTGGTATTTCCTGACCGCCGACTATGCGTTCGGCAAGCAGTTGCAGGCCGACACCACCGATCTGATCCAGAAGTCCGGCGGCAAGGTGCTGGGCGCATCGGCCTATCCGTTCCCTGGCACCACGGATTTCTCGTCGTTCCTGCTGCAAGCCATGTCCAGCAAGGCCAAGGTCCTGGGTCTGGCCAATGCCGGCGCCGACACTATCAATTCGATCAAGCAGTGCGCCGAGTTCGGCGTCACCAGGTCGATGAAGCTGGCGGCGTTGCTGATGTTCATCAGCGATGTGCACGCGCTGGGCCTGGATGTCGCCCAGGGCCTGAACCTGACTGAAAGCTTCTACTGGGACCTGAACGACAGGACCCGCGCCTTCACCGCCAGGATCAAGGCGAAGACCCCCAACAACTACCCGAACATGGTCCATGCCGGCTGCTATTCGTCCACCTTGCACTACCTGAAATCGGTCGCCGACATGGGACCGGCCCAGGCCCGGAAGGACGGTGCCGCCACCGTCGCACGCATGAAGAAGATGGATGTCGAGGACGATTGCTTCGGCAAGACGAAAATCCGTGAGGACGGCCGCAATCTGACCCCGGCGAATCTGTTCGAGGTCAAGAAACCGTCCGAAAGCAAAGCTCCATGGGACTATTACAAGCTGGTGGCCACAACGCCCGGCGACGACGCCTATCGTCCCCTGGCGCTGGGCCATTGCCCGCTCGTGAAGACCTGACGCCCACCATGCCAGCAGCGGTTTCGGTCTGATCGAACCCACCAAACCGCTCTGGCGCCTTCTTGGCGTGCGTTTTGCACGTCGATCCGCCACACGCACCACAACCATGACTCAGGCCAGGGGAAGAGGCTCAATCCGCCCATGTTCATGATCTTTGGCATTCCTGGCCCGCTGCTGTTCGGCCAGGTTCTCCTCGGCCTTATCAACGGCGCCTTCTACGCCATGCTTTCACTCGGCCTTGCCGTCATCTTCGGCATGCTGAACATCATCAACTTCGCCCATGGGGCGCTGTTCATGATGGGGGCGTTCTGCTCCTGGATGCTGCTGAACTATGCCGGAGTCGGCTATTTTCCCAGCCTGCTGCTGGCCCCGCTGATCATCGGCGCCTTCGGCATCCTGCTGGAAAAGACCATCATCAGCCGCCTTTACAAGCTGGACCACCTCTACGGCCTGCTGCTGACATTCGGCCTGGCCCTGGTGATCGAGGGCCTGTTCCGCAACGCCTATGGCAGTTCCGGCCTGCCCTACCGGATCCCGGAATTCTTGACCGGCGCCACCGATCTCGGCTTCATGTACATGCCGAATTATCGCGGTTGGGTGGTGCTGGTCGCCGTCGTGGTCTGCTTCTCCACCTGGGCGATCATCGAAAAAACCTCCCTCGGCGCCACCTTGCGCGCGGCCACGGAAAACGCCCCCCTGGTGCAGGCATTCGGTGTCAACGTGCCGAGGCTGATCACCCTGACCTATGGCGGCGGCGTGGCCCTGGCGGCATTCGCCGGCGTGCTGGCCGCGCCGATCTACTCGGTGAACCCGAACATGGGGACGAACTTCATCAACACAGTGTTCGCCGTCGTCGTGATCGGCGGCATGGGGTCCATCATGGGATCCATCATCACCGGCTTCGCCCTGGGCGTGATCGAGGGACTGACCAAGGTGTTCTGGCCGCAAGCCTCCGCCACCGTCGTGTTCCTGGTGATGGTGATCGTCCTGCTGACCCGCCCGCGTGGCCTGTTCGGAAAGACCGCCTGAGATGTTCGGTTTCTCCCGCGCCCAGACCATCGCGTTCTGGATCATGGTGGCGGCCATCGTGATCAGCCCGTTCTTTCTCTACCCTGTATTTCTGATGCGGGTGCTGTGCATGGCGCTGTTCGCCTGCGCCTTCAACCTGATGATCGGCTATGTCGGGCTGCTGTCCTTCGGGCATGCCGCCTTCTTCGGGATGGGCAGCTATATCACCGCCTGGACGATGAAGTTCTGGCACCTCGACGCCTCGCTCGCCATCCTGCTGGGCGGCCTGACCGGGGCCGGGCTGGGCCTGATGTTGGGCTATCTGGCGATCCGCCGCTCCGGCATCTACTTCGCCATGATCACCCTGGCCTTGGCGCAGATGATCTACTTCTTCTGCCTGGAAGCGCCCTTCACACATGGAGAGGACGGGATCCAGCAGGTGCCGCGCGGCGTGCTGTTCGGCGTCATCGACCTCGCCAACGACATGACGATGTATTGGGTGACGGCAGTCATTTTCATCGGCGGCTTCCTGTTGATCCACCGGATCATCCATTCGCCGTTCGGCCAGGTGCTGAAAGGCATCCGCGAAAACGAGCCGCGCGCCACGTCGCTGGGCTACCGGACCGACGACTACAAGCTGATCGCCTTCGTGCTGTCCTGCATGCTGGCCGGCGTCGCCGGTGGCACCAAAGCCCTGGTTTTCGGCATCGCCACCCTGACCGACGTGAACTACCCAATGTCAGGCGAAGTCGTGCTCATGACCCTGCTTGGTGGGCTCGGCACGGTGTTCGGGCCGGTCATGGGCTCGGTCGTGCTGATGGCCATGGAAAACTACCTGGCCGAGTTCGGCGCCTGGGTGACCGTGACACAGGGCGCGATCTTCATCATCTGCGTCCTGGCATTCCGCCGCGGGATCGTGGGGGAAATCGGGAATTTGCTTAAACTGAAGCTGTAGCGACTGGCTATATACGGGCTGGCCGGCATCCCGGTGGGCGGGGCGATCTTCACGTCGGCCCCTCCCCTGTTGGCGCCACGTGGGTCGGCGCCGCTTGGGTCGGCGCCTCTGGGTCAGCGCCTCTGGGTCAGCGCCTCTGGGTCGGCGTCCAGTGGCAGTGCGGTTGCTTCCCGACGTGATGGCCGAGGGTAACGCCGGTTGGCGTCGTCGCTTCCCACCCGTGCGCCGGAAACGCAAACCGTGCGCACCTGCCGCGCGGACGGTGCCGGTTCGTCCCGACCAGGCATGCCACCAGGCCGCACCTCCGCCCCCAATCGCGTGCGCCAACGCAGCCCAATCCCCAAATCGCTTTGTCATTAACGCTGGGTAATGCTAGACGGCGCGATAACGCGCTGCCTTGCGTCAATAGGCCAGTGCAAACGACTGGGGGCTTAACATGAATCGTCCGGGATTGGCGGCGACGTCCCGAAGCCGAACACAAATGCGATTCTATCGATCCCAATCGGTGCCCGATGGCCGAACCAGCGCCGTCGCCCGCGCCGGCGCGCCGATCATGGTGATTCGCTGAACCAACCCTATTCCAGCCCAGGAAGGACGCATTCCGTGCGTGGACTGATTCGCCTGCGCAATCCCCAGGACCTGTTCGCCGGGTTGTTCCTGATCGCGGTTGCCATCCTCGCCAACTACCTCGCATCCGGCCTGTCCATGGGGCGCCTGGTCCGCATGGGGCCCGGCTATCTGCCGACCGTGCTGAGTTGGTTGCTGGGTGGCCTGGGCGTCATCATCGCCCTGCGTGGGTTCACGATCAACGGCCCCGCATTGGCGACCTGGACCTGGCGGCCACTGATTGCACTCAGCGCATCCCTGATCGCCTTTGCCCTGCTGTTGGAACGTGGCGGTCTGGTCGTCGCCATCATCGTCACCACCCAGATCGCGAGTCTCGCCACACCGCGTCATCGTCCGCTGTCGACCCTGATTCTGGGGGTGGCGCTTTCGGCGATGTCGACCGCCTTGTTTATCGGCTTGCTTGGGCTTCCACTTTCGGTCTGGCCGGGTTTCCTCTGACCATGGAAGCACTTGTATCCAACCTCGCGCTCGGTTTCAGCGTCGCGGCGACCCTCAACAATCTGACCTTCTGCCTGATCGGGGCGTTGTTGGGCACGTTGATCGGCGTTCTGCCCGGGATCGGGCCGCTGGCAACGGTGGCCATGCTGCTGCCGATCACGTTCAATCTGCCGCCGGACGGCGCGCTGATCATGCTCGCCGGCATCTATTACGGGGCGCAATACGGCGGCTCGACGACCGCGGTCCTGTTGAACGTGCCGGGTGAATCGTCCTCGGTGGTCACGGCACTGGACGGCCATGCCATGGCGCGGCAAGGCCGAGCGGGGGCGGCTTTGGCGATCGCGGCGATCGGGTCGTTTTTCGCGGGGTGCATGGCGACCGTCGGCATTGCCGTGGTCGGGCCGCCCTTGGCCAGCATCGCGCAACAGTTCGGCGCGGCCGAGTATTTCTCCTTGATGCTGTTCGGTCTGATCGGCGCCGTCGTGATGGCGTCGGGATCGGTCATCAAGGCCGTGTCCATGATCGTCCTGGGCCTGCTGCTGGGATTGGTGGGGCAGGACGTCACGTCCGGTGCCAGCCGCTTCACCTTCGGCCTGCCCGAACTTTCGGACGGAATCGGCTTCGTCGCCGTCGCCATGGGCCTGTTCGGTCTGGCCGAAATCATGACGAACCTAGAGCGATCTCAGAACCGCAGCGAGGGCGCCGAAACCGTGATGCCGGTCCATAGCCTGATGCCGAGCAAGGCCGATTTGATGACGTGCATCGGGCCGGTGCTGCGCGGCACGGCGGTAGGCTCGTTCCTTGGCATTCTGCCTGGCGGCGGTTCGGTGCTGGCGTCTTTCAGCGCCTATACGTTGGAAAAAAAGCTCGCCAAGGACCCGTCCCGCTTCGGCAAAGGAGCGATCGAGGGGGTGGCGGCGCCGGAATCGGCCAACAACGCGGCGGCCCAGGCATCGTTCATCCCATTGCTGACCTTGGGCATTCCGTCCAACCCGGTGATGGCGCTGATGATCGGGGCGATGACCATCCAGGGCATCACCCCGGGGCCGCAGGTGATGGTCAAGCAGCCGTCTCTGTTCTGGGGCATGATCGCCAGCATGTGGCTGGGCAACCTGATGCTGGTCATCATCAACCTGCCGCTGGTCGGCATCTGGGTGCAGTTGCTGAAAGTGCCCTATCGGCTGCTGTTCCCCGCGATCATCGTCTTCTGCGCCATCGGCATCTACAGCCTGAACAATTCCCCGGTCGATGTGCTGTTCACGGCGCTGTTCGGCCTGTTGGGCTATCTGTTCGTCAAGCTGGGGTTTGAGGCCGCACCGCTTCTGCTGGGCTTCATCCTGGGCCCGATGATGGAGGAAAACCTCCGTCGAGCGCTGCAGATATCGCGCGGCAATCTGATGACCTTCGTGGATCGGCCAATCAGCCTTGGCCTGCTGCTGGCGACGGCTGTATTGCTGCTTATCGTGATCCTGCCGTCCATCCGCCGCGGCCGTGAGGAAATCTTCGTGGAATAGACACATCCGCGACCCGTAACCGAACCCGCATGCCATGCGGCAAAACGATATCGAGGGAACATGCTCGCCGAAATGAACAGTCCGACCTTCTGGGTGGACCTTGTGCAGATCATGGGAATCAACATCCTGTTATCGGGTGACAACGCTGTGGTCATCGCACTCGCCAGCCGATCCTTGCCCGAAAAGCAGCGCAACATGGCGGTGCTTGGCGGCAGCGCGGCGGCGATCATCCTGCGCGTGTTCTTCTGCGTGATCATCGTCTGGCTGCTGGAAATTCCGTTCCTGAAGCTGATCGGCGGGCTGCTGCTGCTGTATATCGGCGTCAAGCTGATCATCCCGGAGGAGGAGCACGGCGAGGACGGCGTCGCGGCAAAATCCAATCTTTGGGGCGCGATTCAGACCATCATGATCGCCGACGCGGTCATGTCGCTGGACAATGTCGTCGCCATCGCCGCGGTCGCAAAGGACAGCATTCTGCTGATCGTGCTGGGCCTGATCATCAGCGTGCCGCTGATCGTGTTCGGCAGCCAGATCGTGCTGCGATTCTTGACCCGGTTCCCGATCCTGGTCATCGCCGGCGGCGGGCTCCTGGGCTGGATCGCCGGGGAAATCATCATCAGCGACCCTGTCATCCACACCCGCATCCCCTACGACATCCACCTGCAAGAACAGATTGCTCGGCCGCTGCTCGCGGCGTTCGTGGTGATTGTCGGGATGGTCCTGGCGCGCCGAGCAAAGGGCGCGCATCCTGAACTGGTGGATTTGGCGCCGGAGGACCGGAAATGAGCAATATTCCCCGCATTCTGATCCCAGTCGATGGGTCGGAGCACGCGCGCAATGCGATCGCGCATGCACTGTCCATGACCGCGGCGAACCCAGCCGCGGAGATCCATCTGCTGAACGTGCAACCCCCGGTGCGTGGTGCAGCCGCGTCGCTGGTGTCGCAGTCGGACCTGGAGAGCTACCACCGGGAGGAAGGCATGAAGGTCCTCGCGGACGCTGCCAAGACCGTGGAGGCAGGCGGGAAGCGCCCGCACCTGCATGTCGGAGTCGGCGATCCCGGCGAGACCGTACTGGCCTTCGCAAAACGCCTGGCCTGCACGCAGATCGTGATGGGCACGCGCGGGCTTGGCGGGGTCGGCACCTTCCTGCTGGGATCGGTCGCCCGGGACGTGGCCGGAAGTGCCGATATCCCGGTTACCGTGATCCGGTAGGCGATCCGGCGCTGGCAGAGAGGCGCATGCCGACCGACGGAACCAATGACCGATGCCCCCGTACTCCTCGTCGTTGCCGGGCTTGACCCGGCACCCCGCGCTTCAACGGCAGGGGGTGGGTTCCCGGATCAGCCCCGGCAGCGACGACGGGGGCCGAAGGGAGGGTGCAACGGTCATCGTTTCGGCCGTTGGTATCACACGCGACAACCCCGGAACGGACGGACGATACCATGAGTGAGACCACATTTCGTGCCGCCGGCTACCCATGGCGCCTGTATGTCGGAGCACAGGCCATCGAGCAAAGCCTGCGGGAGGCCGTCGACCGGGCCGGAGCGAAGCGGGCCTTCGTCATCTGCTCCCGTTCCGTGAACCGGAGCACCGACACCGTACGGCGCATCGAAGCCACGATCGGTGCCCGGTATGCCGGCGTCTATGATGGCATCGAGAAGGACTCCACCTACGCGTCTGTCCGGGCCGGCAAGGAAGCGGCGAGCGAGGCCGGCGCCGACCTGCTGATCGCGGTGGGTGGCGGCAGCGTCATCGTCGCAACCCGCGCGGTGGCGATCTTCATGGCGGAACCCGGCGATCCGTTCCAGATCATGACTCAATACCCAGAGGGCAAGCCGGCCTACAGCCCGCGGCTGCTGGCGCCGAAGCCGCCGATCATCAACATCCCGACCACGCCGACCGGTGCCATGAACAGGGCCGGTACGGGCCTGAAGAACCCCGATCTCGATCAACGGATGGAGTATTTCGACCCCAAGACCCGCCCGCATTCGATCTTCCTGGACGAGGGCGCCCTGCTCAGCGCCCCACCCGACCTGATCCGGTCTACCGCCACGACGGTGTTTGCCGGGCTGGTCGGCTCCATGGCGCAACTCGACATCAACCCCCTGGCGGAAGGCGACCGGAATCACGCATTCCGGCTCGGCTACCGGGCCTATCCGCGGCTGGTGGAGGAGCTGGACAACCCTGCCCTGCGCATCGATCTCTGCATCGCGGCGTTTCTGCAGAACCGCGCCGAGGATGATGGGATCACCCGATTCCGCGGCGGCACGTTTTCCGGCAACTACGCGGTCTCCACGGCGCTGCATGTGCGCTATCCGCATGTCGGGCAGGGCGAGTCGACCTCGGTCGTGCATGTCCCGCGCATCCGGCTGTCCGAGGTTGTCGAGACGGCGCCGGCGCGCCAGGTGGCGGAAGCCCTGGAGGTTTGGCGCGACGGAATGAACGGTCAAGAAGCCGCGCTCGCCGTCGCCGATATGCTGGAAAATCTCTATGCTCGGATCGGGGTGCCGACCCGGCTGCGCCAGTTGCAGATCCCGCGCGACGATCTGCGCAACATCGCCAACGAAACCGTGAAGAATTTCAATGCCAACGCCGGCGTGCGCTCCGCCGAAGATCAGATCAAGGACGCGCTGACGCTGCTGGAGGCGGCTTACTGAGAGCCGAACCTGACGGAGCAGCCACCAGCCCGATCGGTCCCTCTGTTTCGCCGATCGCAACTACCGCCGGGCACGTCCAGGAGGAATATCGTGTGGTGGCGGCAAGTCGCCGTCACTCTGGTTGACGAAAACCAGGACGCCCAGCAACGTCATGCAAAAGCGGAACGCGGCCTCCTGGCCGTTCCAGGCCTTGGACTGCCACATCACGAACCATTCCCCGCCGATGACGACAAAGCCGCCGAACCACAGCAGAAACCCCAGGCCGGCGCCGATCATCGCGCATTGCTTGCTCGCGTTGAACCGCGCGCTGTCGTCTCGCACCGCGGCCAGCATGCGCCAGGCACCGATGGCGAGGACGGTCCCGGTCGCCGCCTCGGTCAGGATGATGGCCCAGTATCCGGCGGTCCACAGCGCGGGATCGGTGATGGCGCGCCACATCAGGGCATTGCCGGGAAAAGTCGTGTCCATGCTGAGCGTGTGTCGCACGAACTGGTAGTTCGAGTCGTAGTCGGTCAGATTGTTGAACGTCACCAGCAGGGCGAATACCGATAGCGACGCCACCATCGCAATCTTCAACAGCCTCACCGCCAGCATCCTAGCCCCCGCCATGTGCGCCCAGGAACCGGAGATGTCCGAGGCCGGTCACCCGCCCGATCCGTAAACCGCTCTACCCCCTTGTTTAATCGTATGATTCACACGCGGATACAGTCCGCTCCGTGTGATCAGGCGCTAACCATCCCACACGCTGCTTGGCATCGGAAGATCGGCAAAGGCCTGATCGTCCAACGGACCATTCGGTGCGATACCCGCCATGCCCAACAGCATGTGCCACTGCCGCACATGCTGGCCGGAATGCCAGGTCGTCCGTTCAAGATACTCGTGCAGCAACTGCGGGCCATAATACGTCTGCACCGTCTCCTTGCCGGACTTGTCCGCCGTCGTCGCCCACCGGGAAACCAGGGCTTGCCGCACGGTCTCCCCATAGGTGGCGATGGCCAGGCTGGTGCGCATGTCATCGGGCGGGGCCACCGCCAGCATCTCGGCGGTCAGGGCCTTGCCAGCCGCGACTTCCAGGAACGTCTCCGCGATCCGGAAGATATGATGGCTGAGCACCCGGTAGGACCGCGGCCGGTTCGGCACCTCGGTTTCCATCCGGTCGTCCGGCATCTGCGGCACGATCCGCACCGCCGTCTTCAGGAACAGATCGAGCCGAGCGATTAGTTGGTCGGGGGTGAGAACGGGGCCGGTCGCCTCATTCAGGCCGAGGAATTTGACCACGTGCCCGATATTCTGGGCGAACGTCCAATCGTCGCGGCGTGACAGGACTGGCACTGATCGCGCGCCGAGACGCCGCAACTCCGCCAATCCATCGGGATCCGCCAGCACATTGACCGAATCGAACACGATCCCACGGACCGAGAGAAACTCCTTGAGTTTCAAACAACTCGTTCAACCAGGCTGCCAGAACGCCTTCAAT
Source organism: Asaia bogorensis (assembly GCA_945861095.1). Classification (GTDB taxonomy): domain Bacteria; phylum Pseudomonadota; class Alphaproteobacteria; order Acetobacterales; family Acetobacteraceae; genus Rhodopila. Next base: position 23,312 of record CAMATI010000051.1, read on the forward strand.
TCGATGGCACTGTCCATCGTGGCCTCCATGATATTGCGAAATCACACCTAAGCGCCGGGGTCGTGCCGGTCAAGTCATCCCCGGCGCTGTCAACGCCCGGATGGCGCCGGCGTCGGGTCTGACCGGTCGGTGGTTGCCATGGTCGCGGAAACTGTGCCCTGTCCGTCGCGATCTGGACTCTGTTTTCCCGCTGCCTTCTGCCATCGCGACCTATACCGAAAGCAAAGCTCAACATCGTGCCGGCCGCGGCGATCGCGGGTTCCATGCCGTCAGAAATACCCGCGCGGGATAAGGCCGTTGGCGTAGGCCTCCCGCTCCAATTCCTCGCGAAAATCAGGATGGGCGATGGAGATCATCGCCTTGGCGCGTTCGGCCACGGATTTTCCTTTCAGGCAGACCATGCCGTATTCGGTCACGGCATACATGACGTCCGTTCGGGGAACCGTAACGATGGTCCCGCCGGGAAGATCGACGACGACGCGGCTTTTGCGCACACCGCCCCTTTCATGGGTTGAAGGCATGCACAGGATCGCTCGGCCGCCCTTGGACTGATACGCCGCGCGCACAAAGCCGAGCTGCCCACCGGTGCCACTGAAATGCCGGTGACCGGCGGATTCTGACGCCGCCTGACCTTGCAGGTCCATTTGCCCGGTGCTGTTGACCGCGACGACATTGTCGTTACGCGCCACGGAATGCGGCAAGTTGGTATAGTCCACGGCACGCGTCTCAAAGGCGGGGTTGCCGTCAATGCAGTCGTAGAGTTCGCGCGAACCGATGGCGAAGGCATAGACCGCCTTCCCGACATCGACTTGCTTGCGAGAACCCGTGGCCGCACCAGCCTTCACGAGTTCCATCAATCCGTCCACCAGCATCTCGGTGTTGATGCCGAGATCCTTTACGCCCGCCTGCGCAAGGGCTCGGCATACGGCATTTGGCAAGCCACCAATGCCGATTTGCAGGCAATCCCCGTCCTTGATCTCGGCGGCGACCAGGCGCGCAATCGCGAGATCAACATCTGTCGTAACAGCCCCGGGGAGCTCGGCTGCCGGCCGGCCATCACCGTCGATGACGAAATCGACCTCGCTCTCATGCACCGCGTTTTCCTGCCCAAAGCAATGGGGCAGGCTTGGATTGACTTCCACAATGACAATCTGCGCTTTCTCGACCAGCGCCCGGTGATATACCCTGCTCACGCAAGAATCCGAAAATCCGTAGGATCGATGATCCTGAAATTATCGGTGACCTCATCGCAGTAGGTCTGCCATTTTTCGGGCACTTCATCGCGCAAGAAAGTCAGCATCGCGCGGCCGAAATCCGTGAAATTG
>CAMATI010000052.1 GCA_945861095.1 Asaia bogorensis
GGCCTTCCAGGATAAGCGCTAACGCGAGAAGGCGGCGGACTTGAGCGCCATCCCGACATCGCGACGCTTCGACCCGTAAATCAGAGGCCGTGTGCTCGGTTCGAGTGACCGCGATTGCCTTGCCCATTCGATCCCTCCTTGGCCGCGAACCGGCCGACGAGGGTATCGAATCGAACCCGGAGACCTTTGCATAGGGGGGTGAGTCGGTGTTTCGGACGGTTGGTATAACCGGATGATTTCCGTATCCCATCATTTTGAAACCGGCGGTCGATTTCCGCGCCGGGACGCTCCCTCCCCCTTGCCAAGCGGCGGCTCGGCGCGCCTAACGGCAAGGGTGGGGTCTGGAGCGGACAGTCATGCAAATCAATCTGATCAACCGGACCAATCAGGACGTCTATCTTCGGTTCGGAACGGCAACGCCCGTCGGTACGTTCAACGGCGCAAGCCTCAACAGTGCCACCAGCTACCTCGCACCGGCATCCAGCACTACGACGGGTCTGACCCTGACGGATTTTTCCGGGGGGAAGATGCTGTTCTCCCTTGGCCAGCCGCTCAGCAGTTCCTTGCCGGACTTCCAGTATCAAAGCGGCGACCCCGACTGGCAGATCCGCTGGGACAAGATCGAACTGTCGCTGTTCTCGGATACGACCAAGGTCAGTGTCGCCAACTTGAGCGCGACCGACTTTTTCGGCATTCCGCTGAAACTGGAAACCTTCGGGCCGGGATCGAGCACGCCGATCGACACCCTGACCTGGAACGTCCAGACGGCGACGATATTCTCGTCCTTGGCGCAGATTGCGAACCACAATCCGGCGACGTTCAACAGTGCGGTCGTTCCAGGGTCCAACGGGTTGGCGATCCCGACCTATGGCAATATCCTGCGAGTGATCGCGCCGTCGACGATGCCGCCGCCGGCGATCGGGAATTATCAATCGCCGCAACCCTATATCGACTATGTCGCGACCAATGCGATCGCGACCCAGGTCACCGGGCAGTTCTCCAGGGACGGCGGGGCGGGACCGACGCAGACCCAGACTTACGACTTCCAGGCCACCATCCCGACGGCCGGCGTCAATGCCGGGGCGTTGGTGATGACCGGATCGGGCTCTGTCGTGGGCGGCGGCAAGACGATCATCGTCGCGGCGGCGGACCTTGCCACCGGGATCATCACGGAAAACCCGCCCTACACGGTGAATGGTGCCGCGGCGAATATTGGCGACAACGACGTCTATGCGGCTGTCGTGCGCGATATGCTGGCGGCCTTCGGGTTCGGGTTTGTGGGCAGCACGGAGATCAATCCCAACACGGGAAATCGTTATATCGACGATCCGACCGGGGATTGGTATTTGCCGCAGCCCGGTCAGTCGGTGGCCTATGAGAATGCGCAGCCGAACAATAGCGGCTTTTACAGTCAATATGCCGCGATCATCGCGAAAGTGTCGGATGCCTACGGGTTTCCGTTCACCGATCTGATCGGGGCGCCGCTCGCCAACATCAACCCGAATGCGGTCGGTCGCGTCGACATCACCATTCTGGCGGACACCGATGGCCTGGGTGCTGTCCCCTGCTTCGCGACCGGGACTTCGATTGAAACCGACTCGGGGCCGGTTCTGGTCGAGCACCTGGAAGTCGGCATGCGAGCCACCACGGTCCTGGGCCGCGGTCCCGCCCGCATCGTCTGGATCGGCCACCGGACCGTCGATTGCCGGCGCCATCCCGACCCGAATTCGGTCCGCCCGGTCCGGATCTCTCGGGATGCCTTCGCCCCCGGCATGCCGTCCCGCGATCTGTTGTTGTCACCCGATCATGCCGTGTTTGTGGACGATGTGCTGATCCCGATTCGCTATCTGGTGAACGATACGACCGTCGCCAAGCTTGCGGCCGACCAGGTCACCTATTGGCATGTCGAGTTGGATCGGCACGACGTCCTGCTGGCCTCGGGCCTGCCAGCCGAGAGTTTCCTGGACACCGGCAACCGGCCCGCCTTCGTCAATGGCGGGCCTGTCGTGACAGCGCATCCCGATTTCGCGCGTCTGACCTGGGAAGGCCGAGGGTGCGCGCCGTTGACGGTCGTCGGTCCGGTCGTCGAGGCAACCCGCGCCCGCCTGAAAGCCAGGGCGCGGATGCTGGCGGGGGAAGCGGCCGAAGCGGCGACCCACCCCCCGCGGCTGAAGCGCAGGTCGCCGGATCAAGCCCGGTAAGGGCGGTGAGGGTGTTCTCGACTGTAGCATCGAGCCGTGTGCGTCGCCTAACCCTTGCCGCCGGCCTGGACCTTCGCCCCAGAAACCTTGGCCCCAGAAACCTTAGTCCCAGAAACATCGGCCCCAGACAGCTTTGCCCAGGTGTCCCGAAGCCCCACCGTCCGGTTGAACACCGGCCGGTCGGGTGTGCCATCCGGATCGGCACAGAAATATCCTTGCCGCTCGAACTGCACCGCCTCCCCCACCGGGGCTTGCAGCAAGGCGGGCTCGATCAGGCAACCGGTCAGCACGTCCAGGGATGCCGGGTTCAGATCGGCCATCACATCGCCGTTTGCCCCCGGATCGGGCCGACCGAACAACGGGTTGTACAACCGCACCTCCGCCCGCACCGCATCCGACGCCCCCACCCAATGCAACGTGCCCTGCACCTTGCGTCCGTCCGGCGAGTTGCCACCCCGAGACGCCGGATCGTAGGTGCAGCGCAACTCGACCACCTGCCCGGACGCATCCTTCACCACGGATTGGCAGGTGACGAAATACGCATAGCGCAGCCGCACTTCCCGCCCGGGCGACAGCCGGAAGAATTTCCGGGGAGCATCCTCCATGAAGTCGTCCTGCTCGACATAGATTTCCCGGCCGAACACGATGGGACGCCGTCCAGCGGACGGATCGTCGGGGTGGTTGATCGCCTCCAGCGTTTCGACGTGCCCCTCCGGCCAGTTCTCGATCACCAGTTTCAGCGGACGCAGCACCGCCATCCGCCGCACCGCGCCTGGGTTCAAGGTGTCGCGGATAGTCGCATCCAGTTGCGCGATATCGACGACGCTGTTCGCCCGAGCCACCCCCACGCGCCGCACGAACTCCCGCAACGCCGCCGCCGGCACACCCCGTCGACGGATCCCCGCCAGGGTCGGCATCCTCGGGTCATCCCAGCCGGTCACGTGTTTGTCCTGCACCAGTCGGGTCAGCACCCGCTTCGACAGCACCATGAAGCCGATGTTCAGGCGCGCGAATTCATACTGCCGCGGCCGCGACGGGACCGGCAGATGCTCGATCAGCCAGTCGTACAGCGGTTTGTGGTCCTCAAACTCCAACGTGCACACGGAATGCGTGATGCCCTCGATCGCGTCCGACTGGCCATGCGCGAAATCGTAGGTCGGATAGATGCACCAGGCATCGCCGGTCCGAGGATGCGTGGCATGCAGGATGCGATACAGCACCGGATCGCGCAGGTTCATGTTGCCGGACGTCATGTCGATCTTCGCGCGCAGGACCCGCGTTCCATTCGGATATTCGCCCGCCCGCATGCGGCGGAACAGGTCCAGGTTCTCCTCCACCGAGCGATAGCGGAACGGGCTGTTCTGCCCGGGTTCCGTCAACGTGCCACGCTGGGAGCGCATCGCTTCGGGGGGTGTGTCGTCCACATAGGCATGGCCCGTGCGCACCAGGTGTTCGGCCCAGTCGTACAACTGCTCAAAATAATCCGAGGCGTGATAAAGATGCGCGCCCCAGTCAAAGCCGAGCCAACGGACGTCGCGCTGGATGGCGTCGATGAATTCTTGTTCTTCCTTTACGGGGTTGGTGTCGTCGAAGCGCAGATGGCATTGGCCGCCGAATTCCTGGGCGACGCCGAAATTCAGGCAAATCGACTTGGCGTGGCCGATATGCAGATACCCGTTCGGCTCCGGCGGGAACCGCGTCACCACGGATTGCGCTCGGCCGGCATCCAGATCGGCCTGGATGATATCGCGGATGAAATCGCGGCCCGCTTCGGTGGTCTCGGGTTCGGCCATCATGCACTCCAGTTGGCGCGTCGCAGTGGCGCGCAACCTACACCGTGGCGCGCGTTTGGGGAGCCGATTTCGTGCGCATCGGTCGCGCAATCGAGCCGCCCGCAATCAGGGGGAGCATCCTAACCGCCGGCGCCGAACCTGGTGCGCGCCCGCACCCGTTCCCGATGCGCCGTGTACAGCCCGCTGGCGATGATGATCGCCGCCCCCACCAGGGTCCATTCATCCGGCAGATTGCCGAACACCAGATAGCCGCCCAGCACCACCAAGGGCAGTTGCAAATAGGCAAACGGCGCCAGCAGGGACGCCGGGGCGTGCCGATGAGCCAGCACCGTGATCCACTGCCCGACGGAGGCCAGAACGCCCAGCATCAGGGTCAACCCCAATTGCTCCCAGGTCGGCCACACCGCATCGAACGGCAGCAGCACCGACAGGATGACCGTCCCGACGCAGGCGGACCACAGCACCGTGGTGGACGGATGGTCGGTGCCGGACATTTTCCGCGTGATGATCAGCGCCAGGGACCAGCAGGTGGACGATGCCACACCGAACAGGGCCGCTGGCTCGAAACCGGCGGTGCCCGGACGCACGACCACCAGCATGCCGACCAGACCGGCGAGCACGGCGACCCACCGGCGGATGCCCACCACTTCACCCAGCAGCGGGATCGACAGAATCGTAATCAGCAGGGGCGACAGGAAGCTGATCGTGGTGGCCTGCGCCATGGTCATGTGGCGGATGCCGTAGACGAACAGCACGGACGACCCGACGACACACAGGCCTCGGCAGATCTGCAACGCCGGGGTCCGCGGCCACAGCGCCCCGACCGGTGCCTGCCTGGCCAGGATCGTGGCCATGCCGAGGAACACGATATAGCGGATCCAGTTGATCTCTATGATCGGCAGGCTGGCTGTCAGATATTTGGCGGTGACGTCGGCGATCGCGAACAGCACGGTCGCGCCCAGCGACAGCGCGATGCCGCGCAACGGATCATCGACATGTGCCATGCGCGACGCCTAGCCTAACCCGGCCGATGCCGCGGCTGGATCACGCCGGCAGGGAGCGGGACGGGAAATTGGGATCAGATGTCGGCGCCAGCGTGAAACAGCAGCGCGCGCGAACGGGCTATTGGCAGAGGAAGGCGGCCCGTTCCTTGCCATCCCCGCGGACATTCAGGCTTTCCAGCACGGCGGTACGCCCCCCGAACAGGGTGCATTTTTCGACCGCCATCTGCTTCGCGGCTTCCCCGTCGGCGGTGTTTCCGCGCGCATAGTCGATGAGCACGGTGCTGCTGTTGGCGGCGACAAATTCGACGCTGGATGCGCCGCTCGTCGCCATCTGGTTGCAACCTGCCGCAAGTAGCGCGGTGGCCCCGAACATCATCACCGCGGCAGCCCTAATCATCGTCGGATTCCTTTGGTTGCGCCAAACAGGCCCGGTCACGAGCGTCCGTTCGCATAACGCCAGCGGACCGCCAAGGCAAGGCGGGAGTGGCTATCGGTTACCGTCATTTCATCGTACCTTGCTGAAAACTGGAGGGCGTCATGGCGGAAATCGCTCGAATCCCCATCAGCAACGTGCTCACCGAAGGCAAATACATGATGCGGATCGCGGTCGGGTCCGCGTCGCAGCCGATCGGCGTGCTGCTGGACACGGGCAGCAGCATTCTGGCGGTTTACCAATCCGCCTACGACAAATCGACCGACGCGGATGCCCAGACGACGCAACTGCTGCAGACCGAGACCTTCGCGTCCGGCGCCTTCCTGGCAGCGGTTGTCCACACCCCGATCGGTCTGCTGGACGGCGGATCCGAGGTCGTCGCCAAGGTGCTCGGCGCCAATCTGGCGGTGGCCTACAAGAGCGACCACCGGATGTTCCTGGGCGCGCGCGGCGTCTTCGGGTTGGCCCCCGGCGCGCGGAACCGAGCCTACCGGATGCCGCTGGACACCTGGGATGCGGGCTATCGCAAGGACCAGTTGGACCTCGGTCAGACGGTGGATCTGGAGCCGTATGTGGCGCAACTCGCGACCATCGGCATCGACAAGTTCGCCTTCGCGGTGCAGCGGTCAACGGTCTGCACGGCCATGGCGGACCCGAACCAGGATCCGCTGAACCACGGCGTGTGGGTCGTGGGGGATGGGGCTTCCTGCACAGACCTGTATGTCGGCGCGATCGCCACCATCGGCGTGGTGCAGGACACTCATTACAATGTCAACCTGATTGCGCTGCGCGTGGGAAACCAGGTCATCGATGTGACGCCCGGCACGCAAGCCGCGGCGGGTGGCGGGATGGCGACCAATGCGATCATCGACAGCGGTGCGAACGAGTTGCTGCTGGATCCGGATGTCCATGCAAAGGTCGAAGCGGCGTTCGGCGCGCTGAATGCGGGATTCATGGCGGCGATTGCCAAGGGTGGATCGCAAGGGTGCGACCAGACGACGATCGATCTGGCGGCCTGGCCGAATTTGGAGGTTATCCTGCAAGGCGCCGATGGCGGCCAGGCAACCATCGCGATCTCGCCGAAAAACTACTGGCGGTTCGACACGATCAGGCCTGGGACGGCATCCTGGGGGCTGGGCATCTGGAACGTCCATTCGCACGGCCCCGCGATCCTGGGGTTGCCTTTGTTTGCCGGACATTTCGTGATGTTCGACCGAGCGGCCAATAATGGCCAGGGCACCATCGGGTTCGCGCCGCTGGTCGATTTCGGCGCGACGGGGGTTTGATGCCGCGTGTTGGCGCTTGGGCGTGGCAGTGCCGGCGGTCATGGTCCTGGCCGGCTGGTGACATGCCAACCGAATATCAACCGACGTGTCCATTGACCGATGGGCGTGCCCTCCTCGGCATTGCCGGACTTGATCGGCCAACCCGGCCCCAGCCGTTGAAGCGCGGGTTGGCGGGTCAAGCCCGGCAATGACGAGGAGAGGACGCCTATGCGTCGATGGTCATGTCGGCTGGTCTAATACCGACCGACCGAACCAGTGATTCATGGCGACAACATCCGCTGTCATTGCGAGCGTAGCGAAGCAATCCAGGGGCCTGGCACGATCGATCGTGCCAGGCCCCTGGATTGCCTCGCTGCGCTCGCAATGACGGAGTCTATCCATAGGTCAGTGGTTGGGGCGGTTGGTAAAACACGGTAAACACACCGCGCCTCGTCAGTCGAACCAGTATTTGTCCAGGTCGTCGAACCTGTGCGGGCGTAGCGTGTCGGCGACGAGGGAGAGGATGTCGCCGAGGCATTGAGTGAAGCCCCGCATCCGTAGCCAGGCGGCATGATCCCTATTGGGCAGGGGAACCTCAGGGGCTTCGGCGATGAGGTCGTTGATTTCCTGGAATTGTCTCTGCCACCAAAGGACGTGACGCCTGCGGTCGGGGATCGAGCCAATCCTGGCGTCGTCCTGCACGAAGACGCGCACGCGTTCGCGGAACTCTTCTTCCCGTCCGCGACAGTGGAGCCAGATTTCGTAGAGTTCGCCGACGCAGAAGGCGGATTGCAGGTATTTCTCGCTCAGGATCACGAACACGCGGTCGCCTTGGGCAAGGCGGCGCATGAAGGCGGAGATCTGGTCACCCAGGCCCATATCGGTCTTGTCTCGGACCACGTGGATGCCCTTTTTCTCGGCAGCTTCGCACAGGTCGTCGACGAACTTTTCGCGGTCCGGGCCGCCTGGGGTGCGGTCGTTCCAGGCGTAGGACACGCAGTATTCGCGGCCCGGTGAGGGCGGTTGGGTGAAGACCGGGGGCGGGGTGTCGTCTCTCGGTGGGGCGGCCGGGGTGGGGCGATCGATGCTCGGCGTCAGGCCGAGGCGTTGGTTCTGGGCCTGTATCCATTCGGCAAGCTGGTCGAGCAACTGGCGGGGTTGCGCGCCTGGGTCCTGACCCCTTGTGCGCAGGGTGACGGTGCCGGACCATTCGCCCGGGGGAAGGGTCTGTTCGATCAGGGCGTGGCTGCGCGTGGTGGCGTCATAGGCGCAGACGCCATCGCGCCAATACAGGGCGTCCATACCGGCTTCGGTGCCGATTTCGGCGATCACGGCACGGATCAGGCCGGGATGCAGCATGGGGTAGGTGTAGGTGACGGTCTCGGCCGCCGGAGCGCTGCCCCATCTGGCGTCCAGTTGGGTTTGCACGGCTTCGCGGCCGGGCAGCAGGTCGGGGGCGATGTAGATGGTGTCGTCCTCGGTCTCTCCCTTGCGATACTCGAAACAAATCCCGCAGGACCGCATCATGCTCAGGAAAAGCCGTTGCTCGGCTTCCGGGCGATCATGCCAGACCAGTCCGGCCAGACGCGCGCGATCGAAACGACCGCCGTCGCGTTGCAGTTGCTTGAAGGATTTCGTGCGGTCGAACACGGCATAGATCGCGTTCAGCGCCCAGGCGAGGTCCAGGACGATGCGGTCCTCAAACAAACCCGGTTCGTGGAACAGCACGCTGGCATGGTGCAAATAGCGCAGCAGATGCTCCGGCGCGCTGACACCGCCGGCTTCCTTGCACCAGGCGCGGAACGTGGCCTGGGTGATCCAGCGATAGCGCTTGGGCAGGGAGCCATCCGGGTTCCGCAACGCCTCGATCCGTCGTTGCACGCGCAACCGTCCGACGCCGATGGACGCGATGCCCTGGGTGCTGCGCAGTTCCTCCACCGCGTCCCGCAGATGGGCGCGCAACGTGTCCAGGCCGCGGTCGTTGGCGGAACTGACATGGGCAATGCGGTGGAAGGGCAGGTCGCGCAAGGCGTCGGCGGAGACGGGCGGATACGGGTCCTTGTCCGCTTCCGTATCGCATTTTGTCTGGACAATCACCAGCGGGTTGCCGGTGCCGGCCAGATGGCGGACATAGTCTACCCAATAGGACACCGGATGATTGCGGAAGGTGATTCCGTCACGCTCATACTCGTCCCGCGTTTCGGTGTCCTTGGCCCAGACGGACAGGAACATCGCCCGAGTGCGGACAAACAGCGCATGCGTGCCGTGATAGATGTCCTGGCCGCCGAAATCCCAGATATTCAGCTTGGTTTCCGGCACGGTACCGGATGCCGGCAGGGTGGCGGCGGTCAGGCGGATGCCGTGGGTGGAATCCCAATGGTCCTGGAACGGATCACCCACCAGCCGCCGACTGAGTTGCGTCTTGCCGGCTTTGCCATTGCCCAGCACCAGAAGTTTCACATCCGACACCGGCTCGGCCCCCGCGTCCAGATCGCGCAGATGCGCGCGGAGGGAGTCGAGGCAGTTGTCGACGCCGTTCTGCGAAAGCACCTCCGCCGGAATGCCCGGGACGCGGGTTCGATACAGCCACAACGTCCGCAACGACTCCCGCCACCAAAGCGATACCGCAACATCTCCCAACCGGCAATCGGTGCAATCGAGGGATTGGAGCGCGGTCAAGCCGTTGATCGGCCCGAGGTCGCTCACCGGGGTTTCGCTGCAATCGAGGGATTGGAGCGCGGTCAAGCCGTTGATCGGCCCGAGGTCGCTCACCTGGGTTCCGCTGCAATCGAGGGATTGGAGCGCGGTCAAGCCGTTGATCGGCCCGAGGTCGCTCACCTGGGTTCTGCTGCAATCGAGGGATTGGAGCGCGGTCAAGCCGTTGATCGGCCCGAGGTCGCGAATTTCGTTTCTACTGCAGTCCACCCAGGTCAAACCGCCGAGCGACGACAGGGGCTCCAGGCTGTCGCAGCCGACGCGCTCAAGGCAGAGTTGTTCCAGGGACGGTAACAGCGCCAGACGGGGCAGGTCGGCGACGACCCGGTTCCATGCGTTGTCATCGCGGTCGTAGTCGCGGTCCCCCCACCCCTCGGCGGTCAAGGTCCGATAGTGTCCCAAATTCAACCGCCGCAGCCCCGTCAGCCGAAACAACGCATCCGGCAGCCGCGTCAGGCCCAGCCCGCGCAGGTCCAGCCAGTCCTGCCCGCTGTCTCGCGCCGCCGCGATGCGTTCCAGCGCAATAAGTTCTCCGTCGAAACTTTCGCTCATGCCGACAGCCTGCCACAGCGCCGCGCCGCCGATAAGCCCAAGCCTAGCGGGCCGGGCCAACCGAATGTCGGCGCCGGCCTGTGCCACCGCCCCCGAGCCCCACCGCCCCTTCGTGCCATACCTGCTCGGCCTGTGCCCCATCGCGGATTGGGGCGCCGGATCGGCCCATCGCCACGGCGGCACCCTGCCGGCGGCCGAGCACCTCGGATCGCGCGTCCGGACCGGGTTTCCCCCGCCAAATCCTCGCCCGTGCCCTGGATCGGGCAGGATGCCCAGCATCGCGGCATGGGTTAACGGCGGGGTTTCGCAATGAAAACCCCCGGATCCCGCAGTGATCCGCAACGAAAACCCCCGTTTCCCGCATGGTTATGCAACGGATGACGGAAACTCCACACTTAAAGTGAAATCTCAGGAACACCCCCATTTGCGCGTGATTCCATCATCCTGCCGGCCTGGATTGAAGTGAAACCCTAGCTCCGCCACGAACCCGGATTGACGCCAATCACCCCAAATCAGAAATGAGACGGTTTTGTTAACCCCTGCCCATATCCTAAGCAAATCGGCCTCCGATCAGGGTTTTTGGCCACCCAAACCCCTCCACACCACTCGCAAAGCGTATTTCCCTTGCCGCCGAGCGCGCGCCATGGCCAAGAACAAAGAGACAACCGGTTGCGATTTCCCATGCCTGAAACCCGCTTTTCGATCCGCTCCACCCCGCACCCGGCCCCCAGATTGGGCAGCCGAGCGGAGCGGGCGGGTCGGCGGATGGCGTGTCAAGGACGATTTTCGAACGTCGCCATGCGAAACCCGGGCACCATCCGGCGAAGCGAACCCGCTCGGCTTCGATCCCGGTGGATGGGCATTCGGGTGCGGGGGATGGAACCCAGGTCGGGGTTGGGTGTCGCGGTGCGTGCCCCAGGTCGGCGCCTGTGCTTGTTGCGACCTCCGCAAGGCTTAACCACGGAGGACGGGAAGGGCCACGGTGGGCCACGGAGGCGCGGTGGCTTCGTCGGGGGGATGGGTTTCGGCGACGGGGTGGGTGGCGGCGGGTTCAAATCGAATTGCGGGGAGGCGGTCTATCCGGCGCCTGCCCCACCGATCGCGCCCACGGCACCGGCAGCGCCACAACGCCTCCGTGGATCACCGAGGCCCTTCGTGTCCTCCGTGGTTAAGCCTTGCGGTCAGCGCCACAAGCGCAACGAAGGACCCTGGGACTTTCAATGGCGGGGTCTCGCCTTAAACGCCGGCCCGCCCCCGCGGGTGGCCAACACAGTCGCAAATCAGGCACCGGCGCGGACCGGCATGGCCTTCAACCTGGTGGTTCAATCCGCCAAAGCCACCGTCCAGGCATCATACCGACACATCCAGCCGGCGGTCATCGACCCGCGCCGCCAGGCGTTCCGCGCCGATAATGGCTACCCGAAGCGGTCGGCTCGGCATAGGGTTCTTCTGTTCGCACCAGCTTGCGGCGACCATCGGCGGGCGGCAAGGTTCGCCGGTTGTCTCGATCCCTTCCGGAAGGAGCGTGTCATGCCGAACCTGTTGTCCAGGCTGCCTTCGCGTTTGCACCATCATGCCTATGTCGTGAAGGACCAGGAAGCCAACCGGGTGTTTTTCGAGGATTTGCTGGGGATTCCGCTGGTTGCGACCTGGTGCGAGAGCCACCAAAGCCCCTGGGTCGGGCGGGAGGTGGCGATGTGCCACACATTTTATGGGCTGGAGGATGGGGGCGCGCTGGCGTTCTTCTCGTTCGCGGATGAGGAAGTCTACGCGAAGACCCAGGCCGAGAAGCCGGCAATGATCCGCAATTTCGACCATATCGCCTTCAAGGTGGACGACACGGCGTATGACGAGTTGGTCGGGCGGTTGAAGACGGCCGGGGAGCCGGTGCGGGAGACCGATCACGGCTATTGCCGCTCTATGTATTGTACGTCGCCGGACGGGTTGATCGTGGAGTTCACGGTGGATCCTCCGGGTGTCGAGGAGATCGACGCGATCCGGCGAGCGGATGCGCATGCCGAGTTGAAGCGGTGGATGGCGGGCGATCACCGGCCGAACAACGATCTGCGGCCGTCGGGGGGCTGATGCGCCGAACGGTCGGTTCGCTGTGAGGTTCGGGAGGAAAGGTCCGGGAATGGCGGCTCTCGGTGCCTGGCGCGGACGGCCGGAGAAAATTCACCCCCTCCCCTTGCGGGAGGGGGCCAGGGGGAGGGGTTTCGGGCAACAATCGTGCGACATCACCCTCCCCCCTACCCCCTCCCGCAAGGGGAGGGGGAGAATTTTCTCCGGTGCCTCGATGTGTGAACGCCGCCGGCCACCTGGCGTAGGGTTCGCGCCACGATGACTGGCTGGGATCGGTTCGCCGACACGTTCCTCAATCCAACGGTTATGGCGAAGTATCTGCCGGCGATCGTGGACGGGTTTGTCCTGACGGTGTGGCTGGCGGTGCTGGTGGTGATCGCCGGCGTGGCGGCCGGCCTCGGGTTGGCGGTGGTGCGCAGCCTGGGCATAAGGCCATTGAATTGGCTGATTGTTTTCGTCGTGGACGTGTTCCGGGCACTGCCGCCGCTGGTGATCATCGTGCTGGTCTATTTCGGGCTGCCGTCGATGGAGGTCTCTCTCAGCCCGTTCGCGGCCACGTGGCTGAGCCTGACCCTGGTGCTGATGGCGTTCACCGAGGAGATTTTCTGGGCCGGGATCACCGCGGTGCCGAGGGGCCAGTGGGAGGCCGCTCGGTCCACCGGGCTGTCGTTCGGCAAGACGCTGGGCTGGGTGGTGCTGCCGCAGGCGATTCGGCTGACGATCCCGCCGCTGACCAACCGGACCATTGCGATCACCAAGGGGACGGCGCTGGGAAGCGTGATCGGATTGTCGGAAATCCTGTCGCAGGCATCATCCGGCGTGTCGCATAGCTTCAATCCGTCGCCTCTGACCCTGGGGGCGGCGGCCTATCTGGTGCTGTTCCTGCCGGTGGTGATCGCGGGGCGCTGGGTGGAAACCAGGTTCGCGTGGAAGCGATGATCGAAACGTTCTTCAATGTCGAGATCATGCGGGCGGCCTCCCCGATCCTGTTGCAGGGGCTGGGCAGCACGATTTTGCTGTCTTTGCTGGTCGTGCCGCTGGGCTTTGTGGGGGGGATGGTGCTGGCGGTGCTGTCCACGGTGCGCAATCCCTGGCTGCGCTGGCCGCTGATGGCGTGGGTGGATTTCTTCCGGGCGTTTCCTCCATTGGTGCTGCTGATCTTCCTGTATGCGGCACTGCCCTTCGCCGGGATCGAGTTCGGGGCGTTCGGCTGCGTCGCCATCGGGTTTTTCCTGAACACCGGGGCGTATTATGGGGAAATTCTGCGGGCTGGCATTGAGAGTATTCCGGCCGGTCAGTCGGAAGCGGCCCGCAGCACCGGCCTTGGTCGAGCGCAGACCATGGCCTATGTCATCCTGCCGCAAGCGGTCCGCAATGTGCTGCCGGACCTGGTGTCCAATACGTTGGAGGTGGTGAAGCTGACCTCGATCGCGAGTGTGGTGGCCTTGCCGGAACTGCTGTTCCAGGCGCGTCAAGCCCAAAGCGTGACCTATAATCCGACCCCGATCGTGGTGGCCGCGATCGGCTATTTCCTGCTGCTGTGGCCTTTGGTCCGGGTGGTCAGCCGGCTGGAAAATCGCGCTATCGCGGGGAGGCGCTGATGCGGGCGGTCGTTGGATTGTGTTTGCTGCTCGGGGCCTGCGTTCGGCCGGACGCCCATGTGCCACCCTTCGCTCGGCTGCCATATGAGGCGTTTTCCCGGGTTTCGATCGTTGCCATTGCCCAGCGGGAATGGCGGCTGTTCGGCCAGCGGATCAGCGAGGGGGAGCCTCTGACCGGCCAGATAGAGCGCGATCCGGGGCTATGGCAGCGGGTCGGCGAATACTGGTGGATCGGCCTGAACGCGGGATCGGCCGAGAGCGGCTGGACCGGCAAGCATGATGGGATGGGCCAGGTGTTCCCGGCCGACGGCGACGAAACCTATGCCTGGTCGGCGGCTTTTGTGTCTTATGTCATGCGGTTGGCGGGCGCCGGGGAGCGGTTTCCGTATGCGCCGGATCATGCCGATTATATCAACTCGGCCAAGCGGATGGCGTTGGGCCAGGCGGCGCGGAACTGGGTGGTGACGGCGGAACCGCCGGAGGCCTATGCGCCGATCCCCGGCGATCTGATCTGCCTGGGACGGAGGGGCGCCGTCCGGTTGCGCTACGCCGACCTGCCGGCGCTCCGGTTTCCGGCCCATTGCGACATCGTGGTCGGGACGGAACCGGGGCGGATCGCGGTGATCGGCGGCAATGTGGCCGATGGCGTGACCATGCGGCATGTGCCGGTGACCGCGGATGGCAAGCTCGCCGATCCGGACGGCATCATTCTGGACCCGCGCAACCAGTGGATGACGGTGCTGCGTGTCTCCGGTTGAGCGAAGCGCCCCGGCAGGCGGCGGCTTATTTTTGCCGCCAGGGGAGCCCGTCGGCCTTCCAGCCCGCGGTGTGGCCGCGATGCCCGCTGTGGTTGACGGGGCCTTCAAATCCGTCCGCCACGTTGAAGACATTGGGGAATCCGGCCGCGCGGGCGGCCTCGGCGGCGGCCAGACTGCGGACTCCGCTGCGGCAGATGAAGTAGATGTGGTGATCCGGGGTGAAGCCGGCCTGCTTCAGATGGTCCTCGAACGCCCCGTTGCGCTG
Organism: Asaia bogorensis; assembly: GCA_945861095.1. GTDB lineage: Bacteria > Pseudomonadota > Alphaproteobacteria > Acetobacterales > Acetobacteraceae > Rhodopila. Next base: position 14,670 of record CAMATI010000052.1, read on the forward strand.
CATGGCCGGGTAGACCTGCCAGGGGATCAGCACCACCTGCTTCCCCGCCTGTGCCAGATCGGGCACGCCCACGAAATTCCATTCCGCATCCGTGCGGACATCGACCAGTTGAGCGTCCGGTCGGCTTTTCAGGGCTTCCCAGGTTTGCGCGGGAGGGACATTCTCTACCGAGGTGGTTTCGGCCATTATTTTCTCTCCGGTTCCATGAGGATACGATGACGGGTTTGTATCACGGTTCAGCCTTCCAGGACGATATGGCGGCCGCCATTGGCAAGACCCCGCTGATCAAGCTGCGGCGCGCGTCGGAGGAAACCGGCTGCACCATCCTGGGCAAAGCCGAGTTCATGAACCCAGGCGGATCGGTGAAGGACCGCGCCGGGCTGTATATCATCCAGGATGCCGAGGAACGGGGGGTGCTGAAGCCCGGCGGGTCCATCGTGGAGGGCACCGCGGGGAATACCGGCATTGGCCTGACCCTGGTGGGCAATGCGCGCGGGTATCGTTGCATCATCGTGATGCCGGAGACCCAGAGCCAGGAGAAGATCGACTTCCTGCGCATGATCGGTGCCGATCTGCGGCTGGTGCCGGCCAAGCCGTATCGCGATCCGGGCAATTACGTGCACGTGTCCCGCCGCCTGGCCGAGGAAACCGGGGCGGTCTGGGCCAACCAGTTCGACAACCTGGCGAACCGGCAGGGCCATTATGTCTCGACCGGGCCGGAAATCTGGGAGCAGACCGGCGGCAAGATCGATGCGTTTACCTGTGCTTGCGGGACGGGGGGCACTCTGGCCGGGATTGCGCTGGCGTTGAAGGAACGAAATCCCGCGGTGCGGATCGTGCTGGCGGACCCGGAGGGGAGCGGGCTGTATGGCTGGGTGAAGAACGGGGATCTGACGGTGTCCGGGTCCTCGATCACCGAGGGGATTGGGCAGGGACGGGTGCCCGGGAATTTGGAAGGCGCGCCGATCGATGACGCGGAACGGATCGGGGATGCGGAGGCGTTAGGCTATATCTACGATGTGCTGATCCATGAGGGGCTGTCGGTGGGGACGTCTGCGGGAATCAATATCGCGGCGGCGGTGCGTGTGGCCCGGTCTTTGGGTCCGGGACACACTGTGGTGACGATTTTGTGCGATGGGGGGAGTAGGTATCAGTCGAAGTTGTTTAATCCGGGGTTTTTGAAGGAGAAGGGGTTGGTGGGGCCTTCTTGGATGTAGGGGGGCAGCGCATTGACGAGGTACGGCCTGTCGCCTTCCCCTCTAGTCTTTAGGAAGCGCTATGAGGATCGAATTCACTCAGTCAGTCCAATTAGGGATGAAAGTCGAACGTCTTATTGAATTGGTCACCGATTGCCATCATCAAGTACTCGTTAATGGTGTCTGATCTGCCCGGCGCGTCGAACAGGGCCTTTGTCGCGCCCGCAAGGCAATGTCGTGGAGAGCACCGATCGCGATCGTAACTACTCAGGGGGCCCCCTGCGACGTGCGCAGTCGCAAGCGTGGTGAACGCAGATGCAATCGCATCATTTTCTTTGGCCCAAGGTTTTAACTCGATGATTCTCTTGTCGCCGAGGATTGGCAGTGGGACCGTAGCGATATAGGTACCAATGGCGCGTGCATCGGCAATCAACTGCTGCGCCGGGTATTGGAGCAATACCTGCTGTTCCTCGACGTCAAAAACGTCAATTGTGGAGACTGTCCCTGCTATGTCCTTACGCACTATGTTCACCAGATCACGCCATTGCTGTCTGGTAGCCTCATCGCCTTCCGGCAACGCTTCAATCGCCGCCATCATTGCATGCAATCGTAGGATATCTGGAGGATGGTCGCCCGCCGGACGACCATTCCGGGAAAGGATCTGGTTGCCCATCGTGCCAGCCTCGTGATAGGGCGCATAGGGATTTGTCGCTCGTGCCGCGCTCAGCCAGCCGGCCATGCCAACCAGGAAATACGGCCCCATGCTGACAATTCCGTAGACATCGGCGGCGACTTCTTCCAACCAGACATCGCGCCAGATGGTCTCCCAGGCTTCCGAAAGCGAGTTACCGGGCGCCACGGTGGATGCCGAACTCATCAGGCCTTTCTTAAGGTCCCCGATCAGGCCCTCCCAATACTCCGACCCAGTCGGCTGCATTCCTATGGTTGTAGTTTCGCGGATATGGCGGTCGCCATGCAGAAATCCGTGAGGAACGTCGTGGCCGTAGACTTCGTGTGCCAACGGTGTCCAGAGCAGCGGGCAATTCCCGTACTGCTCTGGAAGGCTCACCAAGGCAAGCTTTATCCCAGTGATTTCATTCAATTTGTCCGAATTAATCGTATATGGCCCCCACGCTCCGTCAGGGGCAAGAACAACGAGGGGAGGCTGGGATACAGTTGGGCTGGCTTCCCAAATCTTGCGTACTTCCCCCTCAAACAGGTTATGCAAATTCGATGTCGTTGCGGCAAGACGTTTCAGAGCCGGCTGGCTCTTGGTGCATCCCCAACCCTCAACAGCCATCGCCAGGGTATCAACCCAGCTGCTGACCAGGCGCGATGCAAACAACTCATCCTCGCCATCGGCAACCATCTTTTCGTATTCGCACTTCATCGCGTCAGGACCCCTGGGAGCCCACGTCACGAGTTCATCAGCAAAAACATCCCGGTATTTGTTTGGAAAATCACCCAATCCCTTGGCAATGCGGTCTTTGAATAGCGCGGGGTCGAATTTCCAACCATCCACCACGGCTGCATGCCCAAACGAGTCTGCCTCGGTTGGCCGCATTGCACTCAGGCTAGCGTACACGTTGCATAGATCGCGAAACTTACCCATGAAGACCTGCCTGTCGGAATGACGAAAGAGATCAGCGTTCGGCCTTGGTGCGCGGCCTTTACGCCGAGCAGCGCTCGCGAACTATGTCAGTTGCTGGCCGGCCGGCAGTTCGGCACTTGCCCGCGCCGCAATCCTCTGGAAGAGCGTGCCTTGGGCCAATTTGGCCATGATCGGTTCCACCATCATCTCGCTCGCCAACCGGTCTGTGGGAAAATGGACTCCAGCCACTTCCCGGTTTTCTCCGATCCTCTCGGCGAGGGAGAGCAAAGCACCGCTTGGATAGACCGGATTAACAACCGGATTGAGTGCCTGCGTGACACAAGCCGCTATCAGCAGTGATTGTAAGGCGTGTCCGTTTGGATAGGCTGGATGAGGCGGCGTGGCGATGGGGGGCAGGAGTCCCGGGTAGATATGGAATGGCCGCATCCGGTTGTATTTGTACTTGTAATGCATCGCCACCATCTGCCCTACGGCCAGCCCGATCTCTATCAGAGTGCAGACCGCCGGCGATGACAGCAGTGACGCTCCCAACATGCTGTTCCAGTATGGACGAACGTCGGCTGCCTGGACGACGATTTCCGGTAGGCGCCTTGGACGCTCTGTCGCCCCGAGATAAATCAGTAATTTTAGCTCATCTTCCACTGTTGGCAGTTTCGCATTTGCGTTAATTGTTTTGAGAAATGCCGTTATTCTGTCTTCCGTAGGATCGATGTCCGAGTCCGGCGCGTTTTTTTGCCTAAGTTTGATGTCCGACCCCCGCGCCGTCCACCATTTTTCGCCAAACTCCGCCAATACGGCCTGGGCAAGGAACACGGGATGCCCGCGCTCTTCAGGCGTCTCGAACGGAAAAAAAGAGTCTTTTCCCGTCAACTTCGCGGTCGATAGCGGTGGCAGTGGGTCCACGAACGGTAGCTTGCCGGGCTCCGACGGCCAGTGCGGTTGCCCCCTGCCTTTCGGTTTCCGAAGTATTCCTGCGAACGCCAGGAAATCTCCGCCACCACCGCCACCGCCGGCGAGGATGGTCGCCAATGATCCCTGGCTCCCCTGGCTCCCCTGGCTGCCTTGACTTCCTTGGCTTCCCTGACTGAAGTCGATCGCCATGTGACCCTCCGATACTAGATTATTCATTCTGATTGACGGCGCCAGAGAGGCTCCATGTCCGCCTTGATTACTCCGGCAGTCCAGCCGATACCAGTTCGTTAGCGATTCTATCCCGCCTGTCGGTATCCCGGTAGGGATGGCGCTCTCGCACCGACCGCACGCGGAAATCAGGTTGGATTTGCATTAAGGCCCGCCCCATCTCTCGCGCCTGTTCCATCTGCCCGCTTGCCGACAGTGATGCGATCGTGAACCGCAAGCTGGCTGTGTAGCCTGGGCTTGCGTTTATGGCCTGGTGGCCCCAGTGAACGGCTTCATCATACGATCCGTTAGTGTAATGGGCCAGGCTGAGCGCCGTGTAGTACCTGAACGCAAAGCGATCCCGGGGTGACAGCCGTATTGCCCGTTCGGCGCGCTCCACGGCTTCCGCGCCTTGGTCAATATAAGCATAGGTCCCAGCGCTCCACATCCAACTCGATGCATCATTCGGAGAGCAATCCAATGCCTTCTCGAAAAGACGAACCGCGCCGGTATAGTCGCGATGCAGGAACGCCCGCGTGTGAGCATGCAGCGACAACGCCTGCGCGTTAACCGGATCGCGGCCAATCGCATGCCGTGCAGCGGTGTCCGACTGCACGCCGTCGCCGTCCGGATCAGATGACCACCCCTGTCCGACCCGCAAGGCAAACCAATCTGACAGCAACGCGTGAATGGGGGCATAATCCCGATCCAAAGCCTCTGCCTTACGCAAAAGCACACCAGCCTCTTCGTAAGACGCCCTATCAAGCCGGAACATCAGTTCACGAGCCTGCAAGAGCAGATCGTACGCCGTCATGCTGTCGGGTGGCGTATGGCGAATGCGGCGCAACTCAGAGCCATGAATGTGCGGGATTATCGTATTGACGACGCGCCGCGCAATGTGGTCCTGCGCATCGAACAGCATCGCGTCCTTCGTATCGTAGGACTGGGCCCAAAGAACCGTGCCGTTATCGGCTTCGCCAAGCTCAACAGAGATTCGCAGCCACGGATTTGCATGGCGGCATGATCCGGAGACGATATAGCGAGTACCGAGTTGATGTCCGATGGTCTGCAAATCCAACGCGCGATCAGCATAGACCCGGCTTGAATTGCTTGAAATGACAACAGGCTCTTTGACCATAGCAAGAATCGTAATGATATCTTCGACCAGTCCGGAAGCGAAATATTCCGGGATCGGATTCGGGCCAAGGGCACGGAACGGTAGCACGGCAACCCAAGGGGGCCCCAGAGTCGCTTGGGGGTATACGCGGAGACGCAATTCGTCCCGTTCAATCACTGCTCCGTACCGAACTTCGCCGGCAGCCACCCCCCTAACCCGCCCAATCAAAGCCTCCGTCTCCGCCGAAGGCCCAACATCCAAATCCCGTCGCAGCATCTCCACGCACGCATTATACTGCCGGATCGCATCCGCCCGCCGACCGACCCGGGCATAGGCCTCGATCAACCGCCGATGCACATCCTCGCGCAGCGGATCGACCGCCAACATTCGTTCCGTCGTCAACACAGCCGAATGGGCATCTCCCGCCGCAAGACAGGAATCCGCCAATCGACCCAGCACATCCAGGGAAACCTCCTCGATCTCCCCGCGCGTCCGATCCACCCAATCATCGAAATCCGCTGCCACCGGCTGAAACCGAGCCAGCAACGGCCCCGCGTAAAGTTCCGCGGCCTCGGCCAGATCAGCCCGCTCCCGCGAACGCGCCAAAACCCGAAACCGCCCGACATCCGTCGCCACCGCCTCGGGCCGGAACGACAGCACGCCGTCCTCACTGCGGATCAGATCCTCTCCGGCGTCCCGCAGCTCCCGCCGCAACACCAGCAGGGTTTGGCGTAGACTGTGCCTTGCCTGCTCGACGCCACGGTCGGTCCACAGCAGGTCGGATATCGTTTCTCTCGATACCGGCTTTCCGTCCTGCATGGCGAGGTAAGCAAGCAATGCCCGTGCCTTCCGAGGAATGGACGCCACCTCTCTCCCGCCAACGCGCAGCGCAAAACCGCCGAGCAGGGTTATCGAGACCAGGGGTGACGTGTTCGATAGGTTGACCATTGCAGACTGAAACGAAGGAAACCACCCCCGTAACCTCGGCGCAAGGCACTTTGACGCAATTTTTGACGTTTCCCCCGCAACCCCTCATCATTTTTGACGCACCCCATCATTTAGGCAACGGAGTGTGCGTGGCCGACCCATGCTCGGCGCGGGCGGAAAATAAGAACCGATGGAAACAATCAAGACTCGTCTCCTGCGACAATGTCGTATCCCAGAAGAGTGACCTCGATCACAGCGGCGTCAGAAACCCTTATTCCTGTCGAACACCGGTGAACAGATACGGGGATTGCCCCTGAACCAATCTCCACAAAGTCAGCCTCCCGATGCGGTGGTCAGAGTTGGTTCGAACCTAATGCCGCAGATGTTCCGGCCGCACGCCCATGCCCATGGCGCGCGCGGGAAAGCGGCGCAGGGTCGGAAACCGCTGCAACAGTCGCAGCAGCATCGGCGGCTTGGGGGTTTCCGTGCCGCGCAGGACGCTGGAGATCACGCGGTTCTGGATCAGCACCTGGATCCGCTGCGTCATTCTGGTGGGAAAATTGCGGCGGCGTTGAATGGCGGCCAGATCGCCTGAGCTCGCCGATCCCTTGCGTAGGGCCGGCACCAGGACATTGGCCGCGGCGACGGCGTCCTGGATCGCCAGGTTGATGCCGACCCCGCCCACAGGGGACATCGCGTGCGCGGCGTCGCCGATGCAGATCATCCCGGGCAGGTCCCATTTGGGCAGCCGGTTCACCGCCACGGTCAACAGTTTCACGTCGTCCCAACTGGCGATTTCAGCCACGCGGTCCAGAAAATGCGGCGCCAGATGGACCAGATCGGCCCGGAACGCGTCCAGGCCGGCGGCCCGCACCCGCTCGATCTGGCCTTTCGGGATGATGAACGCGCATTGCCAATAGTCGTCGCGGTTGATGTTGATGAACAAGCGGCCGGCGTCCACACGTCCCAGGCTCGCCGCCGGGTCGCTGTCCCGCCGCGACAGCCGCAGCCACAGGACATCGATCGGGGCGCCTTGGTCCTCCACCGTCAGTCCAGCCGCTTCACGCAGAGTTGAACCCCGGCCGTCGGCGGCGATGACCAGTTCGGCGCGGATCGCGGTTGGGCCGTCCGGCGTGTTGGCTTCGACGCCCACCACAACGCCGTTGTCGCGGATCAGGCCGGTGGCCTCGGCCCGCATCATCAGGCTGAAGCTGGGGTATTGTTTGGCCTCGGACGCGAGGAAATCCAGGAAATGCCATTGCGGCATCATGGCGATGAACTTGCAGCGTGTGGGCAGGGTGGCGAAGTCGGCGATTTCAAAATAGGCGTCGCCGATCAAGGCGCCGACGATGCGGACTTCGTCATGCGGTCGGGCCAGAAACCGGTCGAGCATGCCAAGCTCCCCCATGACCTCCAGCGTCGAGGGATGGACGGTATCGCCGCGGAAATCGCGCAGGAAGTCGGCGTGCTTTTCCAGCACGACCACGTCGATCCCACCGCGGGCGAGCATCAGGCCCAGCATCATCCCGGCCGGTCCGCCGCCGGCGATGCAGACCCGGGTCGTGATGGTCATCGCAGTCTCTCCTGTCCCTGGATGCCGCCGAACCACGGCTTTTCGCGTGATCAGCCGCGGTTACGCCGGCGCGCCAGCCAGACCAGCAGGATGGCCGCCGCGGACGTGGCGGTGTAGAGGGAAAATGCATTGAGATAGCCGATCATGGCGGCCTGGCGGTTGATCTCTCGACCGAGGCGGGCCAGGCCCGGCACGGTTTCAACCGTCCACGATCCCATGGTCGCTGGCAAGGACAGCACGCGGTTGTACAGCGACACGGATTCGGTGAGCCGACCGTAATTCTCTCCGGTCGATTGGGTCACCAGGGCGAATGCCAGGGAGATGAACAGGCTGGACCCGATATTGCGCAGCAGATGGAAGACGGCCATGGCCTCCCCCATGTAGCGCTGCTGCATGGACGTGAACGCCATCACGCTCAGCGGGACCCAAACGACTCCGGTCGCCAGGCCCTGGACGATGGAGTTCACGAACAGGTCGTCGGTGCCGATGTTCAGGTCGATTTCCATCAGCCAGACGCCGGACAGGCCCAGCAGGCCGAACCCGATGGTCATGCCGATACGGGGGTCGAGGCGGCCGATGAACATGGCGGCAAAGAAGCCGATGGTGCCGCCGATGCCGCGACAGGCGACGATCTGGCCGATCAGTGCGTCCGGATATCCGGCATGGGTCTGCAACAGGGGCGGCAGCAGCACCATGGGGGTGAAATTCAGCATCCCGTAGGTGAAGACGAGCAAAAGGCCGAGCGCGTAGTTGCGGTCGAGGAGGATGCGGAGGTTGAGGAAGGGGCGGTCGGCGGTCAGGCTGTGTGCGACGAACACGTAAAATGCCAGGCAGGCACCGACGGTTTCGACGATGATTTCGGAGGACTCGTACCAGTCCAGCCGCTGCCCGCGGGACAGCACAAGCTGGACGCAGCCGATCGCGACGGACAGGCTGATGAATCCGATCCAATCCAGCCGCACTCCGCCGCCGTAGTCTTCCTTTGGGAAGATCAGATACAGCGCGACCAGCGCGAGCGCCCCCGCGGGCACGATCATGTAGAAGGCATAACGCCAGCTATAGGTCTCGGCCAGGATGCCGCCGAGGGTGGGGCCGATGACGGGACCCATGACGACGACGGCCATCCCGAAGATGGAACTGACCAATCCCGCCTGCCGGCGCGGGAAGCAGTCCAGCACCATGGCGTTGGAGATCGGGATCAGCGGGGCACCAATGCCGCCCTGCATGATGCGCCACAGGATCAGGGCTTCCAGCGAATCAGCCTGGCCGCACAGATAGGTGGCCAAGGTGAAGCCGCCGACCGAGGCCAGCATCACCTTACGCCGGCCGAAATTGGCGATCAGGAACCCGGCGGTCGGCGTGACGATCGCGGTGGCCAGGATGTTGAACGTCGTGCTCCACGCGATTTCGTCGGCCGTGGCGGCCATCGATCCCTGCATTTGCGGCAGCATAGCGGACGCGATCAGCAAGGTCGTCGAGTACAGGGTCGAACCGAGGACCACCGATACCATGATCATCACCCGGTGGGGGAACGACAATGCGGCAACCAGGGGCGAGTCGGGGGGGAGCGGGTTGTTAGCCATCGGCTTTCGAGCAATGCCCAAGCGGTGGACCGATCCGCGGGATGCGGGTCACTGAAACGATCGTGTCAGGACCACAATAGGCGGGGGGGCGAACCCCGTCGATCCCGTTTGAGACTGGTGGACCGGACCGCCCCGTCCGATACCGGGTTTGCATGCCGGTTCATCCCGAACGCGGCCGACCGACCGGGGGGTCATCACGATCGGAAGCCGATGGCGCCAGCGTCAATCGGGGGATTGGGTGCATGCCCCCTGCGATCAGGATCGCGTCGTTGGGTTTGCTTCGGATCGCAGCCGCGTGACCGCCATGCGGCTGGGCCGCCGCTTCGCGTTCATCGGACGAAACATGTGCCGTCCGACGACGCTGCTTACCGCCACCCTCCACGTTGCTCCTGATCGGGTTCCCAATCAACCAGCAGTGGCGCGGTAACCGCGCGCCTTACCGACAGCAACAAAATGATGGATGTAGTCACGGTAATTGCCGTGCAGGACCTCGGCAACTGCCAGCGGATATTGATCCGCATACCAGGCGTTATCCAGATCGAACGGTGCTCGGCCTTCCATGTACCCGGATCGAATGTAGTGGTCGCGACCGGATTGCAGCCATCCGGCCTTGATCGCATCGGCGACATCACCGTTGGTCGTGACGTAGAACGCCTCATCGAAGTGGTCCAACATGTCCTCCAACCGACGCCTGCCGCGTTCCGGTCGGCTGAGCTTCAACAG